>NZ_JBVIQR010000066.1:0-22648 GCF_055576875.1 Streptomyces sp. NPDC033229
AACGTCCTTTGGGCGATGATCCGTGACGGAGAGCAGTTCCATGCTTCACCCCCCGTCACGCTGGCGGCTTGACATCACGATTGGGAAGTCCCTTCGCACAGGCGCCGGTATTCGGCGTCCAGGTCACTGAGGTCGGTGGATCCGAGGTCCGGGCCGGCCGCCTGCGCGGCGGCCTGGAGGGCTTTGCGGGTGCGCCGGTGCCGGACGGTGCCGATGGCCAGCCATTGGAGGCTGATGGCGACGGCGAGGGCGATGCTTCGCAGCAGGTTCACTGGTGGCCCCCGTTGGGGACGGCGCCGATCCATTCGCGGCACAGGGAGTTGCGGACCGACGCCCGCTTGGACCGGGCGACCCCGGCCGGCTCGATGATGTGGTCGCGGTGAGCGGCAGCGAACTGGGGACCCCAGTGGTTGGGGTGGCGGGGTTCACCGACGAGTCCGGCGGCGATCAGGTCGGCGGCTTGGAAGGGGAGTTGGAGGGAGGCCGCGAGGCGGATGGCCTGCTGGCATTCGGCTGCCCACGCGGTGTCGGTGCCCTTGGTGGCCTGGTCCATGCCGTCCTGCTGGGCGACGGCTGCGGCAACGGGATCGACGATGGTCATGGGGTTGGGTCGCCTCCTTTCGTCTGCTGGGTCAGGTGGTGCGCGTCCTTGGGGTGTGCTGGGGGAGGCCGCCCGCGGTGCGGGGAGGGGTGGTGGGGCGAGGCGGACTGGGTGGCGGGCCTTGACGCCCGGGGCGCCCGGCCAAGGCCCGCGATGCGGTTGGTCAGGAGCGGACGGGCATGACCACGTACCGGTATGCCGGGGCGTTGACGGCGGTGTGCATCAGGACGGGCCGGGTCGGGGCGAACAGGTTGAACTGCACGGTGTCGCCCATGTGCTGCAGGCCGCCCAGCAGGTAGTCGGGCTGGAACACCAACTGCATCGGATTCCCGTCGAGGAGTTCGGCCGGCACGGTGTCCATAGCTACTGATCCGGTGTCCCCGGCGGAACGCACGCTCACCGCCCCGTCCTTGAACCCGAGCAGCACGTTGGGTTTGCGATTGGTGGCCACCAGGCTCGCCCGCTTGATAGCCGCCGTCAGGACTGCTGTGCCGACGGTGGCGACGGTGACGAAGTCGGTGGGGATGTGCTGGCGCACGTCGGGGCGGCTGCCGGGATCAACGAGGCTGAGCGAGCTGTACCGGGTGTCGTTGCCGATGCCCGCCGGGGTGCCGTCGGAGAGCCACACCTCACCACCGGCCATGGCCTTGGCCGCTTCGACCAGGGCCCGGCCGGGCATGAGCGCGGAGAACTCCTGCCTGGGTTTGGCCGACTGCCAGGGGATGGTGCGCTGGGCGATGCGGTAGGAGTCGGTGGCGAACAGGACCAAACGGTCGTCGTCGGCTGTGACCTCAATGACCCCCATCCACGGTTTCGCGGCCACGGTGGGGTCAGTGGCGTCAATGACCTGGGCGGCAGCCTCGGCCAAGTCCTTGCCTGCCACGGTTCCGGCGGGGTGGGGCTTGGCCAGCAGGGACGGGTAGTCCTTGGCGGGCAGCAAGGTGAGGGCGAACGCGGCTTCGCCGCACAGAATGGTGGCCTGTTCGTTCTCGACGGTGATCTCGACGAGATCACCGGTGTAGCTGCCGAGGACGCTGGCGGCGAGCCGACCGGGAACCACGATTCGACCCGGTTCCATGACCTCTGCGGCGAGGGTGCTGCGGGTGGTGACGTTCCAGTCGACACCGGAGACAGTGAGGGTGTCGTCGCTGGCCTCGAAGAGGAGCCCGGCGCGTGCGGGGATGGTCGGTTTGGGGTCGAGCTGGCGGGATGACCATGCGGTCGCCTCAGACAGCTCCCGGCGGGAGAGGCGGAGTTTCACGATTCGACCTCGACGTCGTCGAAGAGCGTCTCGGTCTGCGCCACCCCGGCCGGCGCCTCTCCCTCGGCGACGGAGCGCTGCAGGGATTGGCGGCTGGCGTCAACGAGGGCGGACAGTGGGAACAGTTCGAGCTGGGTGTCCATGCGAATGCTCCAGGTGTTGGGTGTCCGCCGCCGGAGCCGGTGGACATCTACGGCGACGGACAGATCCGGGGGTCAGGCGCGTTCGGCGGCCTGCTTGAGCTGGGCGAGTGCGGCTTCGGCTTCGGCCAGGTCCTGCAGGGCCCCGGAGTAGTCGATGGCGGCCTGGTCGAGCTGGGCCTCGAGTACACGGTTCTCGCCGGTGAGCCGTTGGATCTCGGTGGTGGCGGCGACCAGCTCATAGGTCAGCTCGTCGCACTCCCGACGGAACTGGGCCACGCTCTTGCCGCGGTGCCGGGCCATGGAACGGGCCGAGGAGAACCAGTTCACCGTCCGTCCCCTTCCTCGTGAACGTGGTGGCCGAGGGCTCCGCGCGTGCGGTGACCGGTGCCGGGCTCAGGTGCCGTGGTCTCCTGCTCGACCTCGTCCTTACGGGTCGGGAGTCCGGCGAGGAGGCCGAGCACCACTCCGATGAGGGCGAAGATCAGCAGCCCGTACCAGGCCGCCGGGCTCATGACGGGCCCCGCTGACCGGGGATGAACGGGCGCCGGCCGCAGTAGCAGGGGTGCGCGAGCTGCTGGTTCAGCCGGACACACGCCGGGCAGGTGCGCGCGCTGTGGCCACCGGTGCACTTGCACCCCTCGAAGTCGCGCTTACAGACCGGGCAGCGGCTGGCCATCACGCACCTCCGGCGTAGTTGACGGTGTAGTGGAGGTCGGTGTCGCGGACGTGTTCGATGAGCGCGCCTCGGTTGGCGAGGGCCTGCAGGTCCTTGCGGGCCGTGGACCGCTGCGAGCACCAGCCGGCCTCGGCGTACAGGCGGCGCACCTGCCCCGTCGTCCACTCGCCCGAGGGAGCCTGGCGGATCACCTTGAGGAGACGCTGGCGGCGGCGTTCGGCGTTAGACACGACGGTCCCCCTCTGGGTTCGGGTTGACCTCGGGGTGGGTGAATCGGATCGGCTTTCCGATCGACCGGGCGTAGGCGATCTCTGTGCGGGTGGAGTCCCCGATGTAGTCGCCGACGACGAGGACCTCGTCAGCGAGGATGATCTTCCGGCGGTGCAGGCGGTCGAGACTCTTCTTCAGTGCCTCGGCGTCGGCCGGGTCGGCCCACAGCGGGTGCGGGCGCTTCATGTCGCAGCCCGGCTTGACGACGATCCGGCCCGCCGCGGTTTCCCGAAGGTCCGCCTCGGCCATCTCCTCCATGAACCTCGTGGAGCCGCAGATCGCCACGATGGTCGGCAGCGGCAGGTCGCGCTTCGCGTCGGCGAGCTTCTCGCCAGCGGTCTGGAGCTTCGCGATCAGGCCCTCGGTGTCGCAGTCTTCCGGGAGGTTCACGCCGCACCGCCGAGGTCGGCGGGGGTGGGGGCGTGGAGCGCCTTCCGGTAGTCGGCGGCCATGCGGGGCCGCACCTCGATCAGCGGACCGTAGATCCAGTACACGTCCACGAGTGGGGCCACGGTGTCGGCACCGGACATCATCACCGGCTGGTCGTCGGCGGTGCGGGCACCCGTCCACAACCATTCGCCGCCGATCATGTCCACCCACACCGCGGTCAGGTCGAACACGAACCCGTCGATCACGAAGGTCGTCCGCCGGTCGATGGCGGCAAGCTTCAACTGGGCCCGGTCCGCCGCGGGCAGACCCGGGGTGGCGGCTGCGGCCGTCAGATCGTCGATGATGCTCACGAGACTCCTCCGGGGGTCCAGTCGGGGTAGTCGTCAGCGCAGCTGCACGCTTCGGGGTGCTCGGCGGGGGCGGCGGCGAAGGCATCGTCGAGGGTGTCCAGCAGGTGGCGGAGCTCGCACTCCGGCAGACCGCCCGCGCGGATCGGGTTGGGGGTTGCGGTAGCCATCACGCGTCACCCCTCTCAACCGGGGTCCAGTCGCCGGCGGGGGCCAGCGGGCGGGACACCAGCTCAGGGCCGGGAAGATGGTCACCACGCTCGGCCAGGAACTCCTCAACCGCCTCACGGTCGGTGTCCAGGGCGAGCACCGCCCCGCCCGTCGTGCGCACCGCGTACTGGACGGCAGCCACCCGCAGCACCTCATCGCGGTAGGCGTCAAGCAGCGCCTCCGGCGTCATGTCGCCGAAAGCCGAATCCTCCGAGGCACGGAGTCCGGCCAGAATGTCGTCGCGGAAGCTCATCGGGCACCGCCGGCGGTCAGCGAGCGGACGAGGTTGGGGCTCGCCGCCGCCAAGATCTTGTTCGCCGCCGTCAGTTCACGGTCGGCCTGGTGCCTCAGCGCGGCGTTCCGCTCAGGGAACGAGGAGTGGTAGGCGCGGCGGGCATCAGCCGCCTGCAGGACAGCGGCGCGGAGCGGCTCCGGGAACGACTCGACTCGCTGCCAAGCGATCCAGTTGTCGACCTGCTCAGGAACGGGGATTGGGACTTCTGAGACACTGTGAAACACGTGCCTCCCCTTTCATCAGGAGTGGTGAGGGTGTTGCACGTAGGGCCCGCTGCCGGTGACTCGCCAGAAACCGGCGGCGCGGCCCGCATAGCCGCTAAGCGGCCTGGCGGTGCGCGTACTTCGAGGGCTTGACCTCGCCGTTGGCCTGGACCCACCGAATGTGGGCGGCGGTCAGACGCGGCGATCGACCGACGTAGGTGAAGGGGATGCGTCGGGCCTGGATGTTCGCGATGACCCAGTTCGCGGTCTTACCGAGGAGCGGCCCGGCTTCTTCCGGCGTGTAGCACTTGAGCTCAGGGTCGATCATGGGTGTTGCCCGGACGAGTGCTTCGACGGCGATGGTCAGCCGCTCGATGAGCGTGGTGTCGACGTGCGGCGGGTTTTCGGCAGCGGGGGCCAGATTCCTGGTCACGGCTTCTCCCTGGTTATGGCTCCGAGTGGGACTTGGAGCTGGTCGGCGATGCGCTGGAGGGTGTCCTCCCCGGCCCCCTGCTGCTCTGTCTCGATCCGTGAGCAGAAGGACGGGTCTCTGTTGATGAGGTGCGCGAGCCCTCTCAGGCTGAGTCCGCGTGCCTCACGGAGGGACCTGATTGCGGCTCCGTTCGGTGTCACAACGCAGACGTTAGACCCAATGTTGGGTGTCTGCAAGGTGTTGTGCGGCGTTGATTGGGTGTCGGGCCGCCTTGAGGGGTGCGCCGGTGCGCCCAGCTCGATTCTGGCGTCCACCCCCAGGGGCGCGGCGGTGATCCGATAAGCACTTCACGAGTCAACAAAATGAGCCCGCGCACACCGATCTTTACTGGTCAATTAGGTGGCCGGGTGGGTATGTGTTGCCTAACTTGAGGCATGATGGAACTCATGAGTAGGGACTGGAAGCAGCTCGCCGAGGCCATCAAGAAGGCCCGCATCGAGCTTCAGCTCACGCAGAAAGACCTCGCAGAAGCGGCAGGAGTGAGCGAGTCGACGATCCAAAACCTGGAGGCCGGCGAACCCCGCAGCAGAGTCCCCACATCCCTCTCCAAGATCGAACCCATCCTGGGGTGGGCACCGCGTTCCGCAGTAGCCATCGCCGAAGGCGGCGAGGCGAAGCCGCTTCCCCCCAGTGCGTCGCAGGGGCACGCGGAGGCGATGCCCTCCGACCTTCCGCTCCGGATCGTGCAGGAGCTCGCCGACGGTCCGCTTTTGGACACCACCGTCCTGGACCTGACAGAGCTCGGCTCCGAAGCCCGGATGATCGTCGTAGTGAAGGGAAAACCGGACGCCTCCCCGGAGCAAATCCGGCGCGACCTCCTGGCCTGGAGGAAGGCACACCTCAAGCTGCAAGGCCTGGGCGACGACGACAGCGCCCCGCCCGCCGCCAACGAGGCCTGACACGAGCTGCGTTAGACCACTCCAGCCTCTCCTCACATGAACGTTCCGTGTGGTTTCATGGCTGGATACCGTCGAGGGGGCCACGCTCGGATGGTGATGGGGGACCAATGCGGGTCCAGGTTCAGCGCGTCTCCGATATGCCGCACAACATCGACTTCTGGCTTGACGATCAGCCGGGAGTCGTCACGTTCTACATCGACGAAGAACTGATCACCGAGATAGGGGCTCAGATCCTCGAGGGCGCACTGCGCCGCATCGTGAGCCACTGGCACCGTTCACCGAATCATGTCGAACGACCCCACCTACGTCTCCATACTGGATGACGTACTTCCGCCCAACCGCACGCCGACGGCCCCCACACGTCGGCGTGCTCTGTATTTCCGTGATGCTCCGTGAGGTGAGGCATGGCATTCGGCGAGAGACGAAGCTGGGACAAGGCCGCCAGGAAGTGGCGCTACCGCGGCCGGTACAAGCTGCCCAACGGCAAGTGGGGCTCCGTCTCCCGGGATGACGATGGGCGCCCCTTCTACACCGAGCGCTCCGCAGAGGACTACGCCCACGGGCTTGAGGTCGACGTTCGACGCAAGACCTTCATCAATCCGCACGACGGCCGGATCACCATCGCGGAGTGGTCCACGGTCTGGCTGGCGTCCCTCGACCTGAGCGCACGCAGCGACGAGACCTACCGGCAGCGATTGCGTTCGGTGATCCTCCCGTACTGGGGCGCCGTGACGGTCAGCAACGTCACCACCATCGCCTTCACCACATGGGAGAAGTCGCTGCGCCAGCAGTACTCAGATGAGTACGTCAAGGCGATCTGCTCAGTCTTCCGGACCATGCTGGACGACGCTGTTGCCTCGAAGGTGATTGGGTCCAACCCCATCCCTACCCGAAAGGCTCGCCGTCGCGGTAAGTACGAGCCTAAGGACGACACAGATGACACCGTGCTGGCCACGCCCCGGCAGGCCCTTCTCATCGCACGCAACGCTCTGGATATGCGGGGGCTGAGCGGATACGCGATGGTCCTGACGATCGCCTATGCCGCCTTGCGTATCTCTGAAGTGGCCGGCCTGCGCCGGGAGCACCTGATCCTTGAGGATGACGGCGCAGGTTGTCGGATCTTGGTCCAAGAGCAGCACCAGTACCTGAACGGCCAGGCATGCCAGGTGCATCCGAAGTACGGCTCGACTGGCAGCCTGATCATTCCGCCGTTCCTGGCGGCGATCCTGAAGCAGCTGATCGAGTCCCACGAGTCACCTTGGGTCTTCATCAGGCCCCGCGGGAAGAAGCTCGAGGTTGGCACCTCGTTCTACACGACGACCTGGCGCCCGCTCATCGATGGCCACATCCCAAACCCGTCGGCCGCCAACCGCTCAAACCGGCTGCCCGCCATGCCGGCCGTGGCCGGAGTCGAGAACATCGTTCCGCACGGGCTGCGTCACTCCCACAAGGTCTGGCTGGATGAGCAGAAGCATCCACGTGTTGCCGTCGAACGGCGTATGCGCCACAAATTCCGTGGCGTGGAAGGGACGTACTCCCACGTGACCCTGCCCATGGAGCTGGCGATCGCCGAAGGCCTGCAGCAGCTGTGGGAGTCCTCCTTGAAGCCCGTTGTGGATCGCCGGGAATTGGAACCTCCGCGCCCGCCCAGAAAGTTGATCTCCCAAATTTCTCCCGCGGTGCCCCGCCAGGGGCGGTTGTCGCAGGTTCAGCCCGCGTGAAGCCACTGACTTTGGGCGATCCCCCGCGTCGCCCAAAATCAGCGGACACACCGGAGCCCGCCCTGCCGAACGGGGCGGGACACCGAGGACCTGCTGGACAGACCGGCCCGGGGGACAGTCGCCGCAGGAGTTACAGCATGTCCTCGCGCACCGCGTCGGTCAATGAGACGCCGCGCGCCCGCCCCGTCGGCGTCACGGTCCGCACGGGCAGCCGGGATCCGAGGAGGCATCGGGAGCGCTGCCACTCCGCCCCTTGCCCGCCTCTCCCGCATCCGGGTTCCCGGTGCGATCCTGGACACACCCGCGGGAAGGAGTTCCGCCGTGCTTCGCGTCGCAGTGGTCGGATCGGGACCGAGTGGGATCTTCACCGCCCAGGCCCTGGTGCAGCAGCAGGTTGTCCCCGGCGTGACGGTCGACGTGCTGGACCGGCTGCCCTGCCCTTACGGGCTCGTGCGCTACGGGGTGGCCCCCGACCACGAGAAGATCAAGTCGCTGCAGAACAATCTGCGCGCCGCCCTCGAACACCCCGCCATCTCCTTCCTCGGCAACGTCCGGGTGGGGGACGAGGCAGGGGGTCTGGCACCGCGGCGGCTGCTGGACCTCTACCACGCGGTCGTCTACTGCGTCGGCGCCGCGACCGACCGGCGCCTCGCCGTCCCCGGGGAGGATCTGCCGGGCAGCTTCTCGGCCACGGAGTTCGTCTCCTGGTACAGCGCCCACCCCGACGCGGAGCCGGGCGGGTTCGTGCTGGGGGCGCGCTCGGCGGTCGTCATCGGGGTCGGCAATGTGGCGGTGGACGTGGCCCGGGTGCTGGCGCGCGGCGCGGACGAGCTACGGGCCACCGATGTGCCGGACGCGGCCCTGGCCGCGCTCGCCGACAGCCGGGTGACGGACATCCACATGGTCGGCCGCCGGGGCCCGGGACAAGCGAAGTTCACCACGAAGGAACTGCGGGAGCTGGGCGCCCTGCCGGGTGCGGAGGTGCTCGTGGGAGCCGAGGAGGCGGCATTGGACCCGGCGTGGACCGACCCGTCCGGGTTGCCGGCGGTCGGCCGGCGCAATGTGGAGGTGCTCCGGGGCTGGGCCGGGCAGCCGGCCCGGGGCCTCGCGCGCCGGATCCGGCTGCGGTTCTTCCTGCGGCCCGTCGCCCTGCTCGGGAAGGACGCCGTGCGTGCGGTGCGCTTCGAGCGGACCGTGCCCGACGAGCACGGCGGGGTGGTCGGCACCGGCCGGTTCGAGGACATCGAGGCCCAGTTGGTCCTGCGGTCGGTCGGCTATCGCGGGGTGCCGATCCCGGGGCTGCCGTTCGACCCGGAGCGGGGAACCGTGCCGCACACCGGGGGTCGGGTCCTGCGGAACGGCGTGCCGTCGTCCGGCGAGTACGTCGCGGGCTGGATCAAGCGCGGGCCGACCGGCGTGATCGGCACCAATCGCTCGTGTGCCAAGGAGACGGTGACCTCGCTGCTGACCGACGCCGAGACCCTCATGGCACGACGGCCGGTGGGTGATCCGTACGCCGCGCTGCGGGCGGCGGGGCAGGAACCGGTGCGGTGGCCGGGTTGGCTGGGGATCGAGGCGGCGGAGGCCGCCCTCGGACAGCGGCTGGGCCGTGGGCCGGTGAAGATCCCGGACTGGGAGGGGCTGCTCGCCGCGGCACGGGACCAGACCTGACCGGGGCCGGACCCGTCACCGGAGGGCATCGCGCCTCAGCCGCCCTCGTTCAGTCGCTCGGCCTGCCGGTCGGCCGCGGTGAGAACGCTGTCGAGGAGCCCCGGGAACAGCGCCTCCAGATCGTCCCGGCGCAGGGCGTTCATCTTCGCCGTGCCCCGGTAGGTCTGGCGGACCACGCCGCACTCGCGGAGCACGCGGAAGTGGTGGGTGGTCGTCGACTTGCTGACGGGGAGCTCCAGGACGGAGCAGGATTGCTCGGTCCCGGCCGCCGCCAGGGACCGTACGACCAGCAGGCGCATGGGGTCCGACAGGGCGTGCAGCACGCTCTCGAGCCGGATGTCCTCGCGTGCGGGGTGCTCGAGGGCGCGGCTGGTCGACGGGGTTGCGGACGGCGTCTGCACGGCTGCTCCTCAGGGGTCACTGCGAGGACCCAGTATACGAGAGTCGTACGAGGATCATCGTAGTTTGACATGTCTCGTAGTACGACGAGTATCGTACGAGCCGTACCTCGGCGCAACACGAGAAGGAGCCTGTCGTGAGTTCCCTGTTCGAGCCTTACACCCTGCGGTCGCTGACCATCCCCAACCGTGTCTGGATGGCGCCGATGTGCCAGTACTCGGCCGAGGTCTTCGGGCCGAACGCGGGTGTCGCGAACGACTGGCACTTCCAGCACTACGCCGCCCGCGCGGCCGGCGGCACCGGCCTGATCCTGGTCGAGGCCACCGCGGTCAGCCCCGAGGGCCGGATCAGCCCGGCGGACCTCGGCCTGTGGAACGACACCCAGACCGAGGCACTCCGACGCGTGACGGCCTTCCTCAAGGAGCAGGGCACCGTTCCCGGCATCCAGATAGCCCACGCGGGGCGCAAGGCGGCGACCGAGCGGCCGTGGCGGGGCCGTGGCCCCGCGAGCCGGGAGGAGAGCTGGCCGGTGGCCGGGCCGAGCCCGCTGCCGTACGCGGACGACCACCAGGTGCCCGCTGAGCTGACGGTGGAGCAGATCAAGGAGGTCGTCGGACAGTTCGCGGACGCGGCGCGGCGCGCCCTGGCCGCCGGCTTCGAGGTCGTCGAGGTGCACGGCGCGCACGGTTACCTCATCCACGAGTTCCTCTCGCCGCACAGCAACCGCCGCACCGACGAGTACGGCGGCTCGTTCGACAACCGCGTCCGGTTCCCGCTGGAGGTCGTGGACGCGGTGCGCGCGGTGTGGCCCGAGGACAAGCCTGTCTTCTTCCGCCTCTCCGCGACCGACTGGCTGACGGAGGACCCCGAGGACGAGCGCGAGGGCTGGACGGCGGACGACACCGTGCGTTTCGCACGGGAGCTGCTCGCCCACGGCGTGGACCTGCTCGATGTCTCCACCGGCGGCAACGCGCCGGCCACCCGCATCCCGGTCGGCCCCGGCTACCAGGTGCCGTTCGCCCGGCGCGTGAAGGAGGAGACCGGTCTGCCCGTCGCCGCGGTCGGACTGATCACCGACCCCCAGCAGGCCGAGAAGATCATCGCCAATGGCGAGGCCGACGCGGTGCTGCTGGGCCGCGAGCTGCTGCGCGACCCCTTCTGGGCGCGCCGCGCGGCCACCGGCCTGGGCGCCGACCGGCGCATCCCCGACCAGTACGGCTGGGCCGTCTGACCTGCGGAACCCCACTCCCCGGGGGGGGGGGGGGGGCTGCCGGTGCGGGCCGCAGACCTGTCCGCACCGGCGGCGGCTTCCCCTCAGGGCCGCCCCGCGCACGGCGGGGCTCCTGCTTAAAGCGGCCACCACCACACGTATGAGCGTGCGCCGGAGCTTCGCGCGGACGAACACGCTCCCGTTCGTACCGGCACGGGCTGAGCCAGTAGAGTGACACCCCGTGGCTGCACGACCATTGAACGAGATCGTAGAAGCGGGCTGGGCCAAGGCACTTGAGCCGGTCGCCGGGCGCATCACCGCGATGGGCGACTTTCTGCGCGCCGAGATCGCGGCGGGCCGGACCTACCTGCCCTCGGGCGCGAATGTGCTGCGCGCGTTCCAGCAGCCGTTCGACGACATACGGGTTCTGATCGTGGGTCAGGACCCGTACCCGACACCCGGCCACGCCGTGGGGCTGAGCTTCTCCGTCGCGCCTGAGGTGCGGCCGCTGCCCGGCAGCCTGGAGAACATCTTCCGCGAGCTGCACACCGACCTCGGGCTGCCCCGGCCCTCCAACGGCGATCTGACCCCCTGGACACAGCAGGGCGTCCTGCTGCTCAACCGGGCACTGACCACGGCCCCACGCAAGCCCGCCGCGCACCGGGGCAAGGGCTGGGAAGAGGTCACCGAGCAGGCGATCCGCGCGCTGGTCGCGCGCGGCCGGCCGATGGCGGCGATCCTGTGGGGCCGCGACGCCCGCAATCTGCGACCGCTGCTCGGCGGGGTGCCCTGTGTCGAGTCCGCCCACCCCTCCCCCATGTCCGCCGATCGCGGTTTCTTCGGGTCCCGGCCGTTCAGTCGGACCAACGACCTCCTCGTCCAGCAGGGATCGACTCCCGTCAACTGGCAGCTTCCGTGATCTTGGGCGGTAAGGTGCCCGCCATGACCTGCGGCACGGACATCACGGACGGCCCGCGTCGGGCGGGCGCCCGGCGGCGGACGCGAGCCGGGAGCGCGTCACTGCCAGGCGCGGGCACGGTCCCGAGCGGCGCGAACGCGCCGCTCGCCGGCGCCTCGGCGAACGCGCGCGCCGTGCGCAGCTCCGGCTGATCCCGTGGCCGTCACACCCGGGGACCTCCCGGCCGACCGCGCGCGGCACGGTCGCTCCCATGTCCTCGGGGTCGACTCGGGCGGGTCGGGCATCAGGGTCGCCCTCGCACCCGTGCGAGGCGAGGGCCCGGCCCTTACCTGGTCCTCCCCCGACCCCGCCGTCATGGGCAAACGGGGTATCGACGCGCAAAGCCTCCTCGACCGGGTGCTGCCAGCCACCACGCGTCTCCTGCGCGAGGCGGGCGCGGAGCGCTGCGAGGCCGTCTGCGTGGGCGCCTCGGGCATGGCCACGCTCGGCGACGATCTCCGTGCCGTGCTGCCCGACGCGCTGCGCGACGCGCTCGGGGCACGTCGGCTGGCCCTGGCCTCGGACGCGGTGACCGCGTACGCGGGTGCGCTGGGTCAGCGGCCGGGCGCGGTCGTCGCCCTCGGCACCGGGCTGGTCGCACTCGGCACCGACCTGACCCCGGAAGGCGGCTGGCGGCGTGCGGACGGCTGGGGCCACCTCCTCGGCGACTGCGGCAGCGGAGCCTGGATCGGCCGCGCCGGGCTCGAAGCGGCGATGCGCGCGTACGACGGGCGCGAGGAGGGCGCCTCCCCGGCCCTGCTGGCCCGGCTGGAGGCCCTGCTCGGCCCCGCGCCGGAGCTGCCGGGAAAGCTGTACCCGCGCGCGGACCGACCGGCGCTGCTGGCGTCGTTCGCACCCGAGGTCGGCCGGTGCGCCGGGACCGACCCGGTCGCCTCCCGCATCCTCAGCGAGGCAGCCCGCCATATCGCCGGGGCGGCGGCGGCAGTGTGCCCCCGCCCGGACCGGGACCCACTGCGGTCGCAGTCAACGCAGCTGACGCAGCCGACACACCCTCCGACGCAGCCGAAATATGCGCCGCAGTCAGCGCGCCCGGCCGACCGGACCCTGCGGGTGGCTCTGACCGGCGGACTGCTCCGGATGGGCGAACCGCTCCTGGCGCCACTCCACCGAGAGTTGCAATTGCAACTACCTCAGGCGCGCCTGATCGCCGCTGCGGGCGATCCGCTGAGCGGGGCGTCGCTCGTGGCAGCGGCACTGGCGACGGACGAATTGCGACTACCCACCGAAGCCGGATTACTACGGATCATTTGCTGAACACATCTCCACTGATCGTATGAACCACCGAATAAATCCGGACAGACGTCGCCTAGTTGCCCCCACCCGAACGGCCCAGTCCTCCGAACGACTAACATGCGGCGCCATGAGCTCCCCCACAGGGCCCGTGTCCGGCCTGCCTGTACGAATGCCGCGTCCCCGCCAGCCTGGACGGCACCGGCGGCCGGAGCCGGCGGCTGCTCCAGCGGGTGCGCCCCCGCTGGTCCTCGCCGTACCCGGGACACCCGACCCCGCCACGCGCCTCCTCGCCGAGGAGATCCTCAGCATCGCGCGCGCCGAGCTCCCGGGGCTCGACGCGCGTATCGGCTACGTGGACGCCGACGGCGGCAGCGAGGGCTACCCCTCCCTGGACGCCGTCCTCGGCTACGCCACAGCCCAGCACGCCGCTCGCGCGAGCGAAGCCCGCGAGGAGGCCGCCGCGGACGAGAACGCCGACGCGTGGGCCGCCGGACCCGCCGCCGTGGTCGTGCCGCTGCTCGCGGGGCCCGACAGCGCCCTGCTGCGCCGTATACGCCAGTCCGTCATGAGCAGCGGCTCCGTCGTCGAGCTGACCGACGCGCTCGGCCCGCACCCACTGCTCGCCGAAGCACTGCACGTGCGCCTCTCCGAGGCGGGCCTGGCCCGCGCCGACCGCGCGCGACTGTTCACAGTTGCAACGGCTGCGGACGGCATCATTCTGGCCACGATCGGCGGCGAGGAAGCCGTGCAGGCCGCGGGAATCACCGGCATGCTGCTCTCCGCACGCCTCGCCGTCCCCGTGATGGCCGCCGCGCTGGACGAGGAGGGCGCGATCGCCCGTACCGCCGAGCGCCTCCGCGGCTCCGGCTCGCGGAACCTGGCCCTGGCGCCCTGCCTGATCGGTCCCGAGGTGGCCGAGAGCCTCCCGGCCGTGGCCGCCCAGGAGGCGGGCTGCGCGGCGGCCGAGCCGCTGGGCGCCTACCCGGCGATCGGCAAGCTGACCCTGGCCAAGTACGCGGCCGCACTGGGCATCGCCCCCGAGCCGTCGCTTCAGGGCGCGCCGGCCCGCTGACGCTCGTTCGGCGTCCGGATGGACGCCTCGCTGTTCGGAGGGGCCCTCAGGGGCCCCTCCGGTCGTTTCCGGGGCCGACCGTGGCCATGGACCGATCGTTTTCGGGTCGGATTCTTTCCGGCCGGATGGTTCCGGATCCGAGCGATCGGATCCGGCCATTTGGCCCCGTCCGTGGACCGGACCATTGCATCGGTTCAGGCAAAGACCACGGTTCAGGCAAAGACCACGCAGGACGCGGCGGGCATCTCGATCGACCCGGCACGACGCGGGAGGCCCGTTTCAGGCTCGACGGTGAACCAGGTGACGTCGCCGGAGCGCTCGTTGGCGGCGTACAGCAGGTGTCCGCCCGGGTGCGCCGACAGATCGCGAGGCCAGTGGCCGCCGCAGTCGACGGCGGCGCGGAGGCCGAGGATGTCACCCGAGTCGTCGAGGGCCAGCGTGGCGATGGTGTCGTGGCCACGGTTGGCCACCCACAGGAACCGGCCGTCGGGCGAGACCACGGGTGCCGAGGGGAAATTGGGCGCCGCCGCGGTCCCGCCAGGGTGCTCCTCGGGCACGACAGGTGCCTCGCCGACCGGCTCCAGGGCCCCGGCCGACGCGTCCCAGCGGCAGACCGTGACGGTCGACTCCAGCTCGTTGAGGACGTACGCGCGGTCGCCGCGCGGGTGGAGGGCGAGATGCCGGGGGCCGGTCCCGGGGCGGAGCCGTGTCTCACCGTGGGGCCTCGGGACGCCCGTCGCCGGGTCGAGGGCGTAGATCCACACCGAGTCCGTGCCGAGGTCGACGGCGAGCACCCAGCGCCCGGACGGATCGGGCACCACGGCGTGCGCGTGCGGACCCTCCTGCCGGTCCGTCACGGGGCCGCCGCCCTTGTGCGCCAGGACCGCAGAGGGAGCCTCGAGTCCGCCGTCGGCGCGCACCGGCAGAGCGCTGACGCTGCCCGAGCCGTAGTTGGCGGTGAGCACGTGCCTTCCGGCGGGCGCGAGGTGTGTGGGGGAGGCGCCGCCGACGGGGACGGGCGCGCCGAGCGGCTCGGGCCGGGCCGGGTCGGCGAGGGAGAAGGCGACGGTGGCCCCCTCCGCGGTCTCGCTCACCGCGTACAGCACGTCGGCGGCGGGCTGGAGCGCAAGGAAGGACGGGTTCACCACGGCATCGGTGGCGAACACCGGTGTCAGCGCGCCGGTGGCGGTGTCGACGTCCACGACCGTGAGGCCGCGCCCGCCCGCCTCCGTGAACGACCCGATGTACGCCCGCTGCCCCCGCCGTAGCCCCTGCTGTCCCGTACCGGCCACCGCGCCGCCTCCCCGTCGAGCCGAGTCACTGTCCGCCCGACGCTACACCGCGGCACCGACAGCGGCCGGGGCGCGGCTCAAGCTTCGGCGAAGACGCCGCGGGGGTTGCTGCGCAGGGGGGCGGCGAGGGAGACGAGTGTGGCTTCCAGGTCGTGCAGGTGGGCGAGGGCGCGCTCGGCGCCGGGGTGGTGGTGCGGGGCGGCGTCGAGCGCCGCGGCGGCCGGGGGTACGCCGTCCCCGCCGGGCGCGACCAGGGCGTACAGCGCGGTCTCGACCCGCTGACAGGCCGCGGTCAGCCTGGCGTCGTGCGAGGCGGCGGGGTCGGCGGCGACGGCCGCCAGGCCCCGCGCCTGACGGGCGCAGTCGTCGAGGAAGACCATGACCTCCCGGGCTCGGGCCTTGCGTGCCCGCAGCGGGCTGAGCGGGTGCAGCAGCGGCGCGAGGGAGACGCGCACCTTGCCGAGGAGCAGCTCCAGCTCGGCGACGTGCGCAGCGGGGTCGGCGGACTCGTCGCCGGCGAGTCGCCGGGCCGACTCCGCGGTGCAGTGCCGTACGGCCAGCAGGGCGCGCTGGATCCAGGCGTCGGTGGCGGCGTGCGTGGTGACCGGCAGGACGACGGCGACGGCGAGGGCCGCGCCGAGGGCGCCGACGGCCGTCTGCTCGAAGCGCAGCGCCAGGAGTCCCGGGTGGAGCACACCGAGGAGCCCGTAGAGCAGCCCGGCCATGACGGTCACGAAGAACATCATCCAGCTGTAGGACGGAGCGGCGGTGTAGAAGATGCCGAAGACGCAGACGGCGACGAGCACCGCAGTGGGCACGGGCGCGCCGTGCAGCGGCACGGCCACGAGGAGCCCGACGACGATTCCGGTCAGGGTGCCGACGACGCGGCGGAAGCCGCGGACGAGGGTCTCACCGCGCGAGGCGGTGTTGACGAAGATCCACCAGGCGGTTCCGACGGCCCAGTACCAGCGCTCGTCGGAGACGAGCTGTCCGACGGCGAGCGCGAGACCGCAGGCGAAGGTCGCCTGGAACGCCTGGCGGGTGGTGGGCCGAGCCAGCCCGCGCGCCGCGAGGGGGGCGGGCTGGGCGGGTGGCGGGGTCCGGCGTTCGATGCACCAGAACCCGAAGCGGACGAGGCCGGACGCGGCAAGCGCCATCGCCATGGCTCCGTACAGCTCCGGCAGCTGAGCCGGTACGGCGTGCAGGAACTGCGTGGCGAAGAACATCATGAAGGCGAATATCCCGAGCGCGTGGCCACGCGGGCCCCAGCGCCGGGCGTAGACGCCGCAGAAGACCACCGCGAGGAACGCGGCGTCGCGCAGCAGGGGCACGCCGTGCAGGGCCGTCGCGAGGGCGAGCACGGGGAAGCCGACGGCCGGCAGCAGAGCGGTGGTGACCGCCTGGCGCCGCACGGTCGGGTCACCGACGGTGAAGAGCGCGAGGAGCGCCGCGAGCCCGCCCGTGATGGAGGCGGGCAGTGACAGACCGCAGAGTTCCGCCGCGACAACCGCGAGGCTCACACCGATGACGGCACGGACGCCGGTGCGGAGCCTGAGCCGGCCCGGGTCCGGAGCCACGAACATCCTCTTCAGAGCGGCCGCCCCCTTCTCCCCAAGTAATGAATGTGTACGGATGGATTCCGCCGGTGCGCACGGACGTCGGCGTCACATGAGCGCTTTCCGGCACGACAAAGGCGCTGCGGGGGTTCGGAAGCGGCTTCCTCGCCGCCCGACGCAGCCCAGCGCAACGCCATCAGTAGGTAGAGGAAAACATCCGGAGCCTCAATGGCTCAACAGCTCCTCGGATAACTGAACCATTGGTACAGTGCAAGGCCGGGAACAGTGACCATAAGGAGGCCGTTGGCCCATGGCGGTGGATGCGCTGGACGCGAAGATCTTGCGGCTGCTGCTGGAGCAGCCGCGGACGAGTGTGCGGGAGTACGCGCGCGTGCTGGGCATCGCGCGCGGCACGCTGCAGGCCCGGCTCGACCGGCTGGAGCGCGAGGGCGTGATCACCGGCACCGGACCGCGGCTGTCCCCCGCGGCTCTCGGTCATCCCATGCTGGCGTTCGTCCACATAGAGGTCACTCAGGGCCACCTGGACACGGTGGCGAGCGCGCTCGCCGAGGTACCGGAGATCATCGAGGCGTTCTCGATCACCGGCGGCGGGGATCTGATGACGCGGGTCGTCGCGCGCGGCGCGGCGCACCTGGAGGACGTGATCCAGCTGCTGGTCCAGTTGCCGGGGGTGGTCCGTACGCGCACCGAAGTGGTGCTGCGCGAGCGCGTGCCCTACCGGATGGTGCCGCTGGTGGAATCGGTGGGACGGGCGGCTCAGCGGTCTCCCTGACCGGGCTGGCCGAGGCGGCCGTCCGGCCGGCCTGTCCGGCCGGTCTGCCTGGCCTGGCTCTCTGTCCGGGCCGGCTGACGGATCGCCAATCACCCGGAGAGGCGCCCCCCATGTCTCCCGGCCCACACATGGATGGGATTATCTGCTCGCTCATCTCAACAAGCGAGGACAAGGGGATGCACATGGATCGAACTGGGGGAAGACCGGTCCGCCGGTGGGGAACGGCGCTCGTCGCGTCGACCGCGGCGATCGCCGTCGTACTCCCGGCGACGACCGCCGAGGCCGCCGCCAGCGGTCCGTCGGGCGTCACCGCCCAGGGCGCGTTCCTGCTCGACAACGGCAAGAACAGCCAGCTGTGGTCCAAGAACGCCGACACCAAGCGTCAGATGGCCAGCACCACCAAGGTCATGACGGCGGCCGTGGTCCTGGACACCAGTGGCGTCAATCTCAACAAGCTGATCACCATCAAGCAGTCGTACCGCGACTACGTCGCGCGTAACGGCGCGAGCACGGCGGATCTGCGCGTCGGCGACAAGCTGACCGTGCGACAGCTGCTGTACGGCCTGATGCTCCCCTCCGGGTGCGACGCCGCGTACGCGCTCGCCGACACCTTCGGCAGCGGCAGCACCGAGGCCGCGCGCACGAAGTCGTTCATCGGCAAGATGAACAAGAAGGCCGCCGCCCTTGGTATGAAGAACACCAAGTACGACTCCTTCGACGGCATCTCGGCGGCGGGCGCGAACTACACGACGCCGCGCGACACGGCGAAGCTGGCCGGCCACGCGATGGCCAACAGCACGTTCGGCACGGTCGTCAAGTCGACCAGCACCCAGCAGAAGGCCGCGAACATCAATCGCACCTACTACTGGGACAACACGAACAAGCTGCTCGGGTCCTACAAGGGCGCGATAGGCATCAAGACCGGCACGGGCTCCGTGGCCGGGCCGTGCCTGGTGTTCGCCGCCCAGCGCAACGGACGCACTGTCGTGGGCGTCATCCTCAATGCCGGCAACCGCTACGCGGACGCCACGAAGATGCTCGACTGGGCCTACAACACCAAGACGCCGGTGAAGCTGCGCCAGCTGCCGGCATCGGCTCAGAAGGACTGACACCCCGGCTGAGCCGAGGCCGACCGGCTGCCGGGCGGTCAGCCGAGAAAGGTCAGCCGCACCTGGCGGTCCGGGTTGTCCCGGTTGGTATCCACCAGACACACGGACTGCCAGGTGCCCAGCTCCAACCGTCCACCGAGGACGGGGAGCGTGGCGTGCGGCGGCACGAGCGCCGGAAGGACGTGGTCCCGGCCATGGCCGGGGCTCCCGTGCCGGTGCCGCCAGCGGTCGTCCGCCGGCAGCAGGTCCCGCAGCGCGGCGAGCAGATCGTCGTCACTGCCCGCGCCCGTCTCCAGAACCGCGACCCCGGCAGTGGCGTGCGGGACGAAGATATTGAGCAGCCCGTCGCGGCCCGCGGCCACGGCGCGCAAGAACTCCTCACAGTCACGTGTGAGGTCGTGGACGGTCTCCGAAGTGCCGGTGGAGACGTCGAGGACGTGCGTACGGAACGTTGCGGTCATGTTCCCATCCTGCCCCGTGGTGGGCACACGACCCGCTCCAGGGCAGATCCGCCGGCCTCGCTGACCTACGGCAAGGTGCACGGCATGCACGCGCTGCCGGGCAGGGAGCTGATGGGGGCGGACGACGCGTGCACCTGGTCGGGTACGGGTTTTCGGCGAGCACCATCGGCGCGAACCGGGCGGGCCGGGAGACCGTACGGGAGATCCGGTCGCTGCTGGCCGGGCCCGGTGACGGCCCCGGCGGCGGTCCCCGGGAACGCCACGTGGACAGTCCTTCACAGCACGCGGTGGCTGCGGCAGTATGAGCCGCGCGAGGAGGAATCATGCGTGTGGGGCTGTTCATCACCTGCGTCAATGACACGCTCTACCCGCGCACCGGTCGGGCCGTCGTCACCCTGCTGGAGCGGCTCGGCGTTCAGGTCGTATTCCCCATGGCGCAGAGCTGCTGCGGTCAACCGCAGTTCAACACGGGCTACCGCCACCAGGCGGAGCCGCTGATGCGCCGCTACGCCACGGCCTTCCAGGGCGTCGACCACGTGGTCACCCCGTCCGGTTCCTGTGCGGCGATGGTCCGCGACAACTACCCGCGGATCGCCGCCAAGGCGGCCGCCGAGGGGCGGGGCAACGCGATGGCCGAGGCGGCGGCGGGCGCGGTGGCCAAGACCTACGAGCTGACCGAGTTCCTGGTCGACGTCCTGGGAGTGACGGACGTCGGGGCGTACTTTCCCCACAGCGTCACCTACCACCCCACCTGCCACGGACTGCGGGTACTGGGCCTCGGTGACCGGCCGCTGCGGCTCCTGGAGAAGGTGCGGGGCATCGAACTGCGGGAACTGGCCGGGGCCGAGGAGTGCTGCGGTTTCGGTGGCACCTTCGCCGTGAAGAACCCCGCCGTCTCCGCCGCGATGGGTGCCGACAAGGCCCGCGCGCTCAGTGAAACCGGTGCGACGGCCGTGTGCACGGTCGACAATTCCTGTCTTCTGCACATCGGCGGCACGCTCGCCCGCAGTGGCTCCGCCGTCCGCCCCGTCCATATCGCGGAGATCCTCGCCAGCACGGAAGGCAGCGTCCTGTGAGCGGTCCCGTGAGCCCTGGGGGCGGCTCCGCCCACGCGACGTACCTGGGCATGCCTCCCTTTCCACAAGCCGCCGCCGTCTCGACCCGGGACGGCGGGCTGCGCGGCAACCTGCGGCACGCGACGCACACCATCCGCGCCAAGCGAGCCGCGGCCGTCGCCGAGCTCGACGACTGGGGGCGGCTGCGCGCCGCCGGAGCCGCCATCAAGGACCGGACCCTGCGTCACCTCGACCACTATCTGGTGCGGTTGGAGGAGAACGTGACCCGGGCCGGGGGCACCGTCCACTGGGCGGCGGACGCCGCCGAGGCGAACCGCATCGTCACCGAACTCGTACGCGCCACCGGCGAGCGCGAAGTCGTCAAGGTCAAGTCCATGGTCACCCAGGAGACGGGCCTCAACGCCGCCCTCGCGAAGGCAGGGATCCGGGCGTACGAGACCGACCTCGCCGAGCTGATCGTGCAGCTCGGTGACGATCTGCCCTCACACATCCTGGTCCCCGCGATCCACCGCAATCGCGGCGAGATCCGCGACATCTTCCGCGACCGGATGGCGCAGTGGGGGCGCCCGGCGCCGGAAGGACTCACGGACCGTCCCGCCGATCTCGCCGAGGCCGCCCGGCTGCATCTGCGCGAGAAGTTCCTGAGCTGCAAGGTCGCGATCTCGGGCGCCAACTTCATGGTGGCCGAGACCGGCACCCTCGTGGTCGTGGAATCCGAGGGCAACGGCAGGATGTGCCTCACCCTCCCGGAGACCCTGATCTCGGTAGTCGGCATCGAGAAGACCGTGCCGACCTGGCAGGACCTGGAAGTCTTCCTCCAGCTGCTCCCCCGATCCTCGACCGCCGAGCGCATGAACCCGTACACCTCGATGTGGACGGGGACCACCGCCGAGGACGGCCCACGCGCCTTCCACCTCGTGCTGCTCGACAACGGCCGCACCGACACGCTCGCCGACCAGGTCGGCCGCCAGGCGCTGCGCTGCATCCGCTGTTCGGCCTGCCTGAACGTCTGCCCGGTGTACGAGCGGGCCGGCGGGCACGCGTACGGTTCGCCCTACCCCGGGCCGATCGGCGCGATCCTCACTCCGCAGTTGCGGGGCCTCACCTCCCCGCTGGAGGAGTCGCTTCCCTACGCCTCCTCCCTGTGTGGCGCCTGCTACGAGGTCTGCCCGGTCGCCATCGATATCCCGGAGGTCCTCGTTCACCTGCGCGAGCGAGTCGTGGAGGGTGGCGAGGTGACGGTCCGCGGCACGAGGACCGTCATCAAACCGGCCAGGAGGCACACCGCCGAACGTGTGCTGATGCGAACCGCCGGCTGGGTCCTTGACCACCCCGCCGCGCTCCGGCACGGCCAGCGCCTCGCCGCCCGCACCCGCCGCTTCCACCCGCGACGGCTGCCCGGGCCGGGCAGCGCCTGGACGGACACCCGCGAGCTGCCCGAGATGCCCGCCGAGTCGTTCCGGAAGTGGTGGGCCCGCACCCGAGGCGGGCCGGCGGCCACCCGGCCCCGGGAGCGGTCTTCATGAGCGCCGGTGTCGGCGGTGTCGGCGGCCACGCAAGCAGGGACCGGGTCCTCGGACGGATCCGGCGGGCACTGGCGGATGTGCCGCGGTACGAGCGCCCGGGCGACCACCCCGTCGTCCGCGACTATTTCCGCACGCACGGTGAGCGGACGCCCGCCGAGTCCGTGAACCTCCTCGCCGAGAATCTCGCGGACTACCGCGCCGTCGTGCACCGCACGGACCCGGCCGGACTGCCCACGCTCCTGGGGCGGCTGCTCGCCTCGCGCGGGGCCCGCCGTGTGGTCGTACCGACCGGGCTGCCGCGTGGATGGCTTGCCGGAGCCCGAGTGGACCTGGTGCCGGATTCGGCGGCTCTGACACCGCGGGAGCTGGACAGCGCGGACAGCGTCGTCACCGGCTGCGCGCTGGCCATCGCCGAGACCGGCACGGTGGTCCTCGACTCGGGCCCGGACCAGGGCCGTCGTCGCATCTCACTCGTGCCCGATCACCATCTGTGCGTGGTGCGGATCGCGGACCAGGTGGTGGACTCGGTGCCGCAGGCCCTCGAACGGCTGGCTCCCGAGCGGCCACTGACCTGGATCTCGGGTCCGTCCGCGACCAGCGACATCGAACTGGACCGGGTCGAGGGCGTCCATGGTCCGCGCACCCTCGAAGTGATCCTGGTGGACGGGGTGGATTCAACTGATCGTCGCAACACCTCGTTCATGGAGGTGCTGATGGGTAGGCCAGCGGGCTGGATGACGGAGCTGACCGGCAGGTCGCCAA
>NZ_JBVIQR010000067.1:0-22475 GCF_055576875.1 Streptomyces sp. NPDC033229
TGGCCCGCGACGCCTGGCACGCACGCTCGCTGCGTTGTCGGGCTCGCCCGAGTACGCCCGGTACGAGGACGACCCTCCGCCTTGCGATCGCACGCACCAGACGCCGCGGGCCACGCCCTTCGGGCGTACGCCGCGACTTTGCGGACACACCCTAGAAGCCGGGGCCGTCCGAGCGGTCGCCCGCCACGGCCAACCGGCCCCACAACAGATCCGTGAGGTGCCGCACCAGTTGGGCGCGCGGGAACGGCTGCTCGCGCAGCCACCAGTCGCCGGCCGCGTGCATCATGCCGACGATCCCGTGGCCCCAGGCGCGTGCGAGGTCCTCGCCGCCCGGCCCGAGGTCGACCCGCTCGGCGATCACCCGGGCGAGCTCCTCGCCCATCCGCCGCAGCAGGGGAGCGGAGTGCCGCCCCACGTCGAAGCCCTGCTCCGACGGCTGGTCCTCGTCGGCCGGGTGCATCAGGAACCGGTACACCTGGGGGCGGGCCTCTATCGCCGCGAGATAGGCGTCGAGCGTCGACTCGACCCGCTCGCGGCGGGCCACCGGCGCGTCCAGCGCCGAGCGCAGCCCGTCCAGCAGCCCGTCCGTGTGCCGTACGGCCAGGGCCCGGTAGAGCCCTCCCTTGTCCCCGAAGTGGCGGTAGAGGATCGGCTTGGTGATCCCCGCCTCGGCCGCGATGGCGTTCATCGACGCCCCCGGACCGTCCCGCAGCACCACCCGGTCCGCAGCCTCCAGCAATTCCCTGCGCCGCTGCTCCGCCGCCCGCTGCTGATCGTCCCGCTGAGTGGTTTCCATATGACGTGCCTCCCCGCCCCCGTGCTTCTGTGACGCCTGCGCAACGTAACACCCGCACCACGCTGCGGATCCGAGGGGCGAGGGATTGACACACCTACTGGCGGGTAACAGACTCGCGTTACCGGGAGTAACGATTGCGCTGGAGGGGTCATGGCGGAGTTCACCATGGAGCTGAACGAGGAGCAACTGGGCGTTCGTGACTGGATCCACGGCTTCGCGGCCGAGGTGATGCGCCCGGCCGCCGCCGAGTGGGACGAGCGCGAGGAGACTCCCTGGCCCGTCATCCGGGAAGCGGCGAAGATCGGTCTGTATTCACTGGATTTCTACGCGCAGCAGTTCCTCGACCCCACGGGTCTCGGCATCCCCATGACCCTGGAGGAGCTCTTCTGGGGTGACGCGGGCCTCGGCCTCGCGATCGCCGGTACGGGCCTCGCCGCGATCGGTGTCTTCACCAACGGCACCGACGAGCAGATCGGCACCTGGGTGCCGCAGATGTACGGAGACGCGAACGATGTGAAGCTCGCGGCCTTCTGTTCCTCCGAGCCCGACGCGGGCTCGGATGTCGCCGCCATGCGCACCCGGGCCGTCTACGCCGAGGCCACGGACGAATGGGTGCTGACCGGCACCAAGACGTGGGCGACCAACGGCGGCATCGCCGATGTCCATGTCGTCGTCGCGGTGGTCGACCCCGCGCTCGGCTCCCGCGGCCACGCCTCCTTCATCGTCCCGCCGAACACCCCGGGGCTGTCCCAGGGGCAGAAATTCAAGAAGCACGGCATCCGCGCGTCCCACACCGCCGAGGTCGTGCTCGACGGCGTCCGGGTCCCCGGCCACTGCCTGTTGGGCGGCAAGGAGAAGCTCGACGAGCGCCTGGCCCGGGCCCGCGAACGCGCCGCGAAGGGCGGCGAGCGCGGCCGGAACGCCGCGATGGCCACCTTCGAGGCCTCCCGCCCCGCGGTCGGCGCCCAGGCCGTGGGCATCGCCCGCGCCGCGTACGAGGTCGCCCTCGACTACGCCCGTACCCGCGTCCAGTTCGGCCGCCCGATCATCGACAACCAGGGCGTCGCCTTCCAGCTCGCCGACATGCGCACCCGGATCGACGCGGCCCGGCTGCTGGTCTGGCGCGCCTCCTGGATGGCCGCCACGGGCAAGTCCTTCACCTCGGCGGAGGGCTCGATGTCGAAGCTCTTCGCGGGGGAGACGGCGAAGACGGTCACGGCCCAGGCCATGCAGATCCTGGGCGGGAACGGCTATACGCGGGAGTACCCGGTGGAGCGGATGCACCGCGATGCGGCCATTTACACCATCTTTGAAGGGACGAGCGAGATCCAGCGGTTGGTGATCGCCCGGGCCGTCTCCGGTGTGCCGATCCGCTGAGCGAGCCCTGGAAGGGGCCTGAAACAAATGGCGTTGCGCCCTCGGCGTCCGCCGTTACAGTGGTATCCGTCCAGGTGCGACAGGTGATCGTTACTTCTCCTTCCTAGAGAGAGACCCGGGTTCGAATCCCGGTCGGTGTGTTCGGACACCGGTAGCTCAGCGGCCCAGAGCGCTTTGTCACGATCGCCGACCTTGATCTCTGGACACCTCGACTCGATACGCACCTCCTGGTGCGCAGGGTCCGGTTCCTTCTTGTGGTGAAAGCGCCGGCCCCGTCCTTGATCTCGGGAGGCACGGCAGCGGGCCCGGCGGCATACCGCCGGGCCCGCTGCTTGAGGCCTCCCCTCCGCCGTGGGGGGATTTTTCATGGCACGCTTCAACACCCGCACCACCCGCCCCGCCGCGACGTCGCCGATCGTCAGTGAGCAGAGCCCCTCCACGCGCACGTACGAAGGGGCCGCGGGATACGCGCGCCCGGCGAAGAGCGAGGTCTTCCTCCTCGCCGTCGGCAATCTCGTCGGCACCGACACCTTCTACGAGAAGGCCGACGAGCGGGACGACCGCTACGCCCGCCTCGTCCGTGAGCTGGCCATGGCGGACCCCGAGTGGACCGTGGACTTCCTGCGCTGGCTGCGCGGCCCGGGCAATATGCGCACCGCGGCCCTCGTCGGCGCCGCCGAGTTCACCGCCGAGCGGATCCGCCGGAAGGCCCCGGGACACTCGCGGCAGGCGGTCGACGCGGTGCTCCAGCGGGCGGACGAGCCGGGCGAGTTGCTCGGCTACTGGACGAGCCGGTACGGGCGGAATCCGCCCAAGCCCGTCAAGCGCGGCATCGCCGACGCCGTCCGTCGCCTGTACACCGAGCGCGCGCTGCTCAAGTACGACACGGACTCCAAGGGCTACCGCTTCGGCGACGTCCTCAACCTCGTGCACCCCGCGCCCGCCGCCGACAAGCCCTGGCAGGGCGAGCTGTTCCGGCACGCCCTCGACCGTCGCAAGGGCCGCGACGAGGAGATCCCCGCGTCGCTGACGACGCTGCGCAGGCGCGCCGAGCTGATGGCCGTGCCGGTGGAGAGTCGGCGGAAGCTGCTCCTGGACGCGGGGGAGGGGAATCCGCTCGACGGCGCGGGCATGACGTGGGAGGCCCTCGCGGGCTGGCTGCAGGGCCCGATGGACGCCGCCGCGTGGGAGTCCGTCATTCCCTCCATGGGCCTCATGGCCCTCGTCCGCAACCTTCGCAACTTCGACGAGGCCGGGGTCGGCGACGAGGCCGCGGAGCGGATCGTGGCGCGGCTGCGCGACCCGGAGCAGATCGCGAAGTCCCGGATGCTGCCCTTCCGGTTCTGGGCGGCGTACAAGCACACCGACTCGCTGCGCTGGGCACACGGCCTGGAGCGGGCCCTCGACGCCTCGCTCGCCAATCTGCCCGCCCTGTCCGGCCGGACGCTGATCCTCGTCGACCGGTCGCCGTCGATGTTCCCCGGCGCCTGGTACTCCACCCCGAACCGGTCCGACATCACGCTCGCCGAGCAGGCCGCGGTCTTCGGGGCCGGGCTGGCGCTGCGGGCCGAGAAGCCCACGCTGGTCGAGTTCGGGATGCGCAGCGCGGAGCTGCGGGTGCCGAAGGGCGGCAGCATGCTCCGGCTCGTCGGGGAGTTCGGCCGGATCGACGGTACGGACATCCCGACGGCCGTGCAGAAGCACTACGACCGGCACGACCGGGTGGTCGTGGTGACGGACGAGCAGACCCGCCCCGGCTGGCTGCCGTCGAACTGCGCGAACCACGGCGGGCTGCCCGAGACGCGGATCGACGATCTGATCCCCGGTGACGTGCCGGTCTATATGTGGAACATGGCGGGCTACCGTCCCGGGGCCATGCCGTCGGGCAGCGGTAACCGGCACGCTCTCGGCGGTCTCACGGACGCCGCGTTCCGGATGATCCCGCTGCTGGAGGCCGGGCGGAACGCCCGCTGGCCGTGGGAGGACGGGGCGCGGGGCGCCTTCGGGGCATCTGAATAAGCGTCCGCATCGCGGCCGAATCCCGCTCCTCGGGCAGGTGCCGCGGGAAGAACCGCGGTCCTTGGGGTGCTGTCGCAGGAGGCGCGCGGCTCGGCGCGCGCCTTCGACACCGCCGAAGGGGCACACGATGGCCGGTCAGGCGCACGGCGCGGGCAGCGGCAAGGGGCACAGGATCGAGATCAGAGCGGGCGGTGAACACGTCCGCGTGGTGCGGGACGGGCAGGTGCTGGCGGAGAGCCGGCGGCCCGTGCTGCTCTTCGAGACCGGGCTGCCGGTGCGCTATTACCTCCCCCCGGAGGATGTCCGCACCGAGCTGCTGACGGCCTCCGACACCCGTACGTACTGCCCGTTCAAGGGCAGGGCGTCGTACTGGTCGCTGCCCGGGGGCGGGACGGACGCCGTGTGGGCGTATCCGGACCCCAAGCCGGCGGTCGGTGAGATCAAGGGGCTGTTCTGTTTCTACGACGTCGAGATCGTGCGGAACTGAACGGGACCGGCCGACGTGAGTGCTTTCGGACGTCAAGATTCCATCAAGATCGGTCGAAAGTGCGCGGTGGCCGTCAGGGCGGAACGCGGCAGGCTACAGGAGTCGTATGGAGGCCGGATGTCATGTCCGGGTGCGACGTGCATTTTCGGTTCAATCGCCCCCGCATCGTGCGGCTGTTCGATGCCGGTCGGACGCGCGGGCACACCCTGTAGGCAACCGGGAACAGATCGTCCAGCGTTGGCCATGCATAGTCGCCATTCTGGCTGAAATGTGGTGGGTGACCATGACCCGTCCTGTTACCGTCGATTCCGATCTTGATCGTGCAAGGCGGTTCATCGGAGCTGTTCTTCTGTCACATCGGATCACCAGAGGTCGAGTGTGGCTTCACGAAAGAGAGAACGCGTGGCGGTCAGCAGCGGTATAGGTCACGGCGCCACCCGGCTCCTGATCGGCCGATCCACCGAGCTGAACGACTTGGAACGGCACGCCGCGAAGGCCCGCGACGGCGCCGCGCGGGCGGTCCTCGTCCGTGGACCCGCCGGGATCGGCCGGACCAGCCTGCTGTCCTCCCTCACCGAACGGCTGCGTTCCGACGGCATGGCCGTCCGCTCCTTCACCGGCCGCGAGAGCGCCGTACGGCCCCGGCCCTACCAGGCCGCGCACGAACTCTTCGGGGCGGCGCCCACCCCGGCCCCCGCCCGCCCCACGCCCCGCGCCCGGGGCACGGCACCCGCCGCGAACTCCGCCGCCTGCCTCGCCTACGCCGCCCAGCGACGGCTCTACGGACACGCCGTGGCCCTGCTGGCCACCGGTCCCCTCGCGCTCGTCCTGGACGACGCGCAGTGGTGCGACGAGGCCTCCCTCCAATGCGTGGACTTCGTGCTCCGCCGGTCCGCCGGCCGGCCGCTGCTGGTCCTGTTCGCCCAGCGCACCGAATGCGGCGGGCCCGGGGCGCCGATGCTCGGCGAGATCCTCGCCCAGGACCGCTGCGACCTGCTGGAACTCGGCCCGCTGGGAGAGGACGAGACCGCCCGCCTGGTCACCCGCGCCCTGGCCGGCCCGCCCGACGAGCGTTTCGTGCGCCGCTGCGCCGAACTCTCCGGAGGCAACCCCCAACTCCTCCACCGGCTGCTCGCCGGGCTGCGCTCGGCCGGTGTCCGCCCCGACACCGGCGGACTGCACCAACTCGAGGCCGTGGGCCAGCGCGTCGTCGCCGCCGGAGTCCCGGCCTACCTGGCCGGCCAGCCCCACCACGTGCGGCAGGTGGCCCGGGCCCTGGCCATCCTCGGCCGCGACGACGCCGAACCCCTCAGCGCCCTCTCCGGGGTGCCCCTCAAGCGCATGACCGCGGCCCTCGACGCGCTGCGGCGCAACGACGTCATCGCGCCCGGCACGACCGGCGCCATGTGCGACGCGGTGCGCTCCGCGGTGCTCGACGGCCTCGCGGCCCCCAAGCTGGAATGGCTGCGCGCCCGCGCGGCCCGGGTGCTCAACGACGCCGGACGCCCCGCCTGGGAGGTCGCCGACCAACTGGTCCTGCTCAAGGAACTGACCGAGCCGTGGATGCTCGCCGTGCTCCGCGACGCCGCCGCCGAGGCACCCGCGCGCACCACCACCTCCCGGGCATCGGTGCGCTACCTCCAGCGGGCCCTGGCCGCCGAACTGACCGAGGGCCAGCGCAAGGACGTACGGATCGAACTGGCCAGGGCCTCGGCCCAGGTGGCACCCGCCATGGCGCTGTGGCACCTGCGCCAGGCCCTCGGTGACGCGACCACCGCCCGGGACCGCGCGCCCATCGCCGTGGAGTACGGGATGACGGCCCTCAGGAGCCGCAGCGCCCCCGAGGCGATCCGGGTGCTGGGCCGCACCCTCGACGCGCTGACCGCCGAACTGGGCGACGACCCCACCCCGGCCGGCCGGGAACTGCTCACCTCCGTCACCTCCGCCCTGCTGGTCACCGCCGTGAACGAGAAGGGCGAGATGGCCGCGGTCCGCGAGCGGACCGGCACCCGGACCGTCGCACCGGCAGGGGACAGCCCGGCCGAGCGGCAACTGCTCTCCGCCCTCAGCGGCTTCGCCGCGCTCGACGGCCGGCCCGCCCACGAGGTGGCGGCACTGGCCCGGCGCTCGCTGCGGGTCGAGGAGTCCGCGCCGGCGGGCTGGTGCGTGATCGGCTCCTCCCTGGTCCTCGCCCTCGCCGACGAGGTCGACGAGGCCCTCGCGGGACTGGACCGCGCGCTGACCGGCAGCCGCGCACGACACCAACCGTGGATGCTCCTCGGCGCCCTCGCCGGACGGTCCCTCGTCCGGCACGGCGCGGGCGACGTGGCCGCGGCCGCCGAGGACGCCCGGGCCGCCGTCGAATGCGCCGAACAGGGCGAGCGGACCCCCGGCGCCCACCTCGCGTACATCGCGCTCGGCACCGTGCTGCTCTCCCAGGGCCGCACCGAGCGGGCCGAGGCCGCGCTCGACCGCGCCGCCCGGCCCGGACTCGAGCGGCACATCTGGGAATGGCACCACTACCTGTACGCCAAGGGCCGCGCCCGACGGGAGCGGGGCGACCTCGACGACGCGCTGGAGACATGGCTGCGCTGCGGGCGGAGCCTGGAGGAGGCCGGGGTGACCAACCCCGTCCTCGCCCCCTGGTGGCTGCCCGCCACCCACACGCTCGTCGGCATGGGCCGCACCGGCGAAGCCGCCGACCTCGTCGCCCGGACCGCACCCTCGGTGCGGCGCTGGGGCACCCCCCGCGCGCGCGGGCTCGGCCTGCTCGCCGCGGGGATCGTCGCCGAGGGCCGGGCCCGGCTGGACCTGCTCGCCGAGGCCGTCGACGTCCTCGCCGGCTCCCCGGCCCGGCTGGAGCACGCCAAGGCCGCGTACCAGCTCGGCTGCGAACTGCTGCGCCACGACGATGCCCGGGGCGCGCGCCGCCATCTGCGCCAGGCGATCGAACTCGCCACCCGCTGCGGCTACCCGATGCTCAGCGAGCGGGCGCGCAAGCTGCTCGTCACCGCGGGCGGCCGGATGCCGCAGCTCGCGTCCAGCCCCGTCGACTCCCTCACCGACAGCGAGCGCAAGATCGCCGTGCTGGCCAAGGGCGGCGTCAGCAACAGGGAGATCGCCGAGGCACTGTTCGTCACCCCCCGCACGGTGGAGATGCACCTGACCAACGTCTACCGGAAGCTCGACGTGCGCGGCCGCGCCGACCTGCCCGCACAACTCGCCGCGTACGGCCCGCCGCCGGGGCGGCAGCCGCGGCGGCCGGGCCGGTAGGAGGTCGGCGGTGGTGAGACAGGTGTCGTACTCGCGAGACGAGAAGCCGGAACGCCGGCCGCCCGCGACCGGCTCCGCCGACGCGCCGGCACGGCTCGCCGAGGGCGGCGAGCTCGTCGAGCGGGAGCGGGAGCAGGAGCTCCTGGCCGGCCTGCTCAGCGGCCTGCGCTCCGGGCGGTCGGCGGCGGTCGAGGTCCGCGGCGTCCCGGGCAGCGGTCGCAGCGCCCTGCTGGGCCGGGCCGTGGAACTCGCCGACCGGGCCGGGGTCAAGGTGACCACGGCCCAGGCGTCGTGCGAGGAAGCCGGGCTCCGCTACGGCGTGGTCTCCCAACTCCTCGCCGCTCTCCGCCCGGCCACCGGCGCGGACCACACACCGCTCCCGCCCGGTGACGAGCTGACGGACCGCTCCTTGGAGCTGTGCCGGGTGTTCCTCACCGCGGCCCGCGCGCATCCCCTGCTGCTCGTCGTCGACGACGTCCAGTGGGCGGATCCGTACTCGCGCCGCTGGCTGCAAGCACTGGCCCGCAGGCTCGACGCCGCCCCCCTGATGCTGCTCACCGCACGCAGCGGCGCGCTGCCCGGCGGTCCGTACGACCGCATCGAGCTGTGCCCACTGGCCGACGCTCCCGCCGTCACCGGACACACCCTCCACCTCGCCCCCTTGTCGGCGGCGGGGGTGGGCGAGATGCTCGGCCGCGGCCTCACCGAGCCCGCCGACCCGGCCTTCGTCCGAGCGGCGTCCCGGGCCGTGGAGGGCAACCCCGCTGTCCTGCGCGCGGTGATCGGCCGGTTCGCGGGCCACGGCTGGACACCGGCGGCCGACCGGCTGCCGCAGCTGACCGAGGCAGCCGCCGAGGCGATCGGGGACCGGGCGGCCCGCACGTTCTCCGTCCTGCCCGAGGAACTCCTCGGCGTCCTGCGTGTCATCGCGGTGGCCGGCCGGCACTGCACCCCCGAGATGATCACCGCCCTGGCGGAGCTGCGGACCCTCGGCGCGGCCCGCGCCCTGGAACTGCTCCTTGGCACCGGCCTGCTGACGCCCGGGGACCGCCCCGCCTTCGGCGAACCCAAGGCGGCCGAGGCGGCGCTGGCCGGGATCGGCGCGGAGCGCCGCGAAGAGCTGTACGCGCGCGTGGCCGAATGGGCCCACCGCACGGCCGTACCCGACGGCGGACTGGCCCGGATGCTGCTCGGCGCGCGCGTCATCGGCCACCCCTGGGCGGTGGAGGTCCTGCGCCGCGAGGCGGCCCGGCGGCGCGCCGCCGGACGCCCCGAGGAAGCGGTACGGCTGCTGCGACGCGCCCTGCGCGAACCCGTCCGCCCGCCGCTGCGGGTGCGCATCCTCATCGAGCTGAGCACGGTGGTGCTGCCCACCTCGCCCGAGGCCGCCGACCGACACCTGCGCCAAGCGCTGCTCGTCGCCCCGGCCGACGGCAGCGTCGGCCCCTCGTGGGTCCGCGCCGCCGAACTGCTCGTGGCCCGCGGCGACGTCGTCGCGGCACAGCCGCTGATCGCCCAGGCCGCCGCCCGCAGCGAGACCCGCCCCGCCGACCGCGCTGCGCTGCGGGCGCTGTACTGGCTCGCCGAACACAGCCAGCAGGGTGCGACGCACGAGCTGGACCAGCCGCGCATGGCGGCGTTGTCCGCCTCGCCCACCGAACCCGCCGAGGCGGGCGTCGTCGCCTGGCGCGGTGCCCTCGGCGGTCACGACATCACCCGCACCCGCGCACTGGCCCGCGCTGCCCTCGCTCCGTCGGCGCGGGACACCACCCCGCTGACCACCCAGCTGGCGGCCTGTCACGCGCTCGTCCTCGCCGATGACTTCGCCGAGGCGCGCACCGCACTGGACGCCGTCCTGGTGCGCGCCGAGGAGTCGGACGCCCGCGGGGTGACCGGCCTCGCCCTGCTCGTCGACGCCATGGCGGAACTGCGACAGGGGCGGCCCGACCGTGCCGCGACCGCCCTCGACCGGGCCCAGGAGACCGTCCCCCAACACTGCTGGCACCCGCTCATGGCCCCCGGTCCCGCGGCCTTCCGCGCCCTCGTGCAACTGGAGCGCGGGGACCTCGAAGGGGCCGAGCGGTCCGTCGCGCTGGCCCGCCCCGGCGGCGCCGAGGGCGGCCTCGCCTGGGCCCATCTGCTGTACGCCCGGGGCAGGCTGCGGCTGGCCCTCGGGCAGCGCGGCAAGGCGCTCGCGGACTTCCTGGAGTGCGGCCGTCTGCTGCTCGCCCGCCAGGTGACCAACCCCGCCCTGCTGCCCTGGCGTTCGGCCGCCGCGCAGGCCCGCGGCCCGCGCCCCGACGACGCGCAGGCCATCGCCCTGCTCGCCGAGGAGCGCAGGCTCGCCCTGGCCTGGGGCGCGCCGAGCGCGGTGACCACGGCCCTGCACACCATGGGCGCACGGGCCGGGGACCCGGCCCGACCCGGCCGGCACCCCGGAAGGCCGTGGCCCGAGCCCGCCGCCCCCACGGCCCGGACGCCGGCCGGCTGGCAGTACCGGCAGGCGCTCCTCGCCCTGGGGACGACGCCGCTGAACGGCTCGGACACCATCGACGCCCTGCTCTTCGACGACACACCGGCGACCGAACGGACCGCCCGCACCGGGCAGAGCGAACAGCGCGAACCGGCCGAGCGGAGCGGACAGGGCGGACGGGCCGCGCAGACCCGTCCCCGGTGGACCCCGGCCGGGACGTCCCGCACCCCCGGCGGCACTCCGGACCCGGCGGCCCTCGGACTGACGGGCGCCGAACTGCGCGTCGCCGCCCTGGCCGCGGGCGGCCTGGCCAACCGCGCCATCGCGGCCGAACTCTCGGTGACCCTGCGCACCGTCGAACTGCACTTGACCAAGACTTACCGCAAGTTGGGCATCTCAGGGCGTGCGGAGCTGGCCGCCGCCCTCGGGCGCGCACCGAGGGAGACACCATGACACCCCTGCTCGACCGCCGGCGCGAACTGGACCTGATCACGGCGGCGATGGCGGCGGCCGAAGAGGGCAGCGGCTCGCTGGTCGTCGTCACCGGTGGCCTCGGCGTCGGCAAGAGCGCCCTGCTCCGCGCCCTGCCCGCCCTCGCGGAGGCGCGCGGCACCACCGTCCTGCGCGCGAGCGGAGCCCTCCTGGAGGCGGACTTCGTGTTCGGGGTGGTGTCCCAGCTCCTGGAGCCCCTGCTGCCCGAAACCTGCGTCGAGCCGCCCGCCGACGCGACCGGGGCGGCCGTCGACGCCGAACCGCACCGCGAACTCCTCGCGCTGGTGGACCACCACAGCGCGCGCGGACCGCTGCTGATGCTGGTGGACGACCTCCAGTGGGCCGACCCGCCCTCACTGCGCTGGCTCGCCCAGCTGACCAAAAGACTGCCGCGGCTGCCCGTCACCGTGGTCGTCTCCGTCCGCGACGGCGACACCCGGGCCGAGGAGCCGCGTGTCCACGAGGTCACCGACCGCGCGGCGCACACGCTGCGCCCCGGACCGTTGTCCGCGCGCGGCACGGCCGAGCTGGTGGCCGCCCGCTTCGGCCGCCCCGGCGACCCCGCCTTCGTCACCACCTGCCACAAGGCCACCGGCGGCAACCCCCTGTTCCTCACCGCGACCCTGGCGGGCCTCGCCGATACCGACGAGCCCGTTGCCGCACGGGCCGGTGCCGTCCACGGGCTGCGGCTGCCGGCGCTGCGCGAGCGGCTCGTCGTCGCCCTGCGCTCCCAGCCCGGACCCGTGCGGGACATGGCCAAGGCGATGGCGGTCCTCGACGACCCGGCCGACCCCGTGCTCGTCGGCAGGCTCGCGGGCCTCGACGAGACCGGCCGCGACGCGGCCGTCCGGGACCTGGCCCGCCTCGGGCTGCTCGCGGTGGGTCCCGTACCCCGGTTCGCCCACCCGGCCGTGCGCGACGCCGTCGAGGAACTGATGACCCCCGCCGAGCAGGAGGACATCCACATCTACGCGGCCCTGCTCCTGCACAACGGCGGCCACCCCGCCGAGCAGGCCGCGGCGCAACTCCTCGCCGCCACCTCCTGCCAGGACGGCTGGGCGGTCGAGGTGCTGCGGGCCGCGGCCAACGCGGCACTGCGCCGGGGCGCGCCCGAGGACGCCGCCCGCTATCTGCGACGGGCCCTGCTCGGCAGCTCACCCACCGGAGGGGACCGGGCCACGCTCCTCGTCGACCTGGCCACCATCGAGCGGGCCTTCGACCCGCTGGCCGCGATGCGGCACATCTCGCAGGCCCTGCTGCTGCTCCCGTCGGCCGCGCAGCGCGCCATGGCGGCCACCCGCATCCCGCCCTCGATGCTCGGCTCCTGCCCGCCGCCGTGCCTCGAACTCGTCGCCCGCACGGCCGAGGACCTGGGCGACCCGGAGCGCCTCGACGGCGCCGAACGCGACCTGGCGCTGCGGCTCGAAGCCCGGCTGCGGCACGTGGCGGTGAGCGGCCCGGGCCAACTGCCCGGCTGCGCCGACCGCCTGCGCGCCATGGGACCGAACCCCTCCCTGCGGACCGCGGCCGAGCGGGAGCTGGTCACCGTGCTCCTGCACGGCGCCACCATGGCGCAGGGCATGCGGGCGGCCGACGTGGCCCGGCTCGCCAACCGGATCCTCCAGTACGAACCCGCCTCGCCGAACCACGCCTACACCGCCCTGCCGCTGCTGACCCACAGCCTCATCGCGGCGGACTCCTTCGAGACGATCGGCCCCTGGCTTGAGACCGCCCGGGAACAGGCCCGCCGGGAGAACGCCACCGTCCCCCAGACGGTGATCGGCATCGAACTCACACACGTCGCCCTCGCCCAGGGCCGCCTCGAAGAGGCACGGGCGCGTGCCTACGAGGTGCTCGCCCTGGGCGGCGCCGAGTGGGCCACCCTCCAGTCGATGACCGCGGTCGTCATGACCGCCATCGAGAGCCGCGACCCGGAGCTGACCCGACGTCTGCTGTCCTACCGCCGCGAGGGCGCCGACCACGGCTACCGGCCGTCGTCCCTGCAGCTCGTCCGCGGCGTCACCGCGGCGATGCGCGGTGACGCGCCGAGCGCCCTGCAGTACTTCCTGGACTGGGGCCGCTCCGCCGAGCGCGCCGACTGGCGCAACCCCGCCGTCTTCCCCTGGCGCGCCTGGGCGGCCGGGCTGCACCACCGGATGGGCAACACGGCACAGGCCCATGACCTCATCGAGGAGGAGTACGCGCGCGCCCTGGCCTGGGGCACCCGGGTGGCGATCGGCCGCGCCCAGCGGGTCCGGGGAGTCATCGCGGAGGGGGAGCGCGGCATCGCGCTGCTGCGGGAGTCCGCCGAGACCCTGGAAGGCGGCATCAACGCCCTGGAGCGGGCCAGGACCGCCCTGCTGCTCGGCCGGCGGCTGGGGGCCGACGCTCAGGCGGAGGCCGAGACCCATCTGCGCCGGGCCCAGGCGGAGGCGGAGGGCTGCGGGGCCACCTGGCTCGCCGAGCGGGCGGCGCGTGAGCTGGGGAACTACTCCCGCAGCAGGAGTTCGGCGGCCGTCGCGCACCTGACGAAGTCCGAACGTCGCGTCGCGGCGCTCGCCGCGGCCGGAGAGGCGAACAAGGACATCGCCGAGCGGCTCGAGGTGAGTTCACGGGCGGTGGAGAAGCACCTCACGCACGCCTACCGCAAGCTCAACGTGGCGGGCCGGGCTCAACTCGCCGACATCGCACACATGTTGACCGACAGCGTGGCCGAGTCGCCGACATCCCGGGCGCCCCGGCCCGCCCCCCGGGGGACGACCGCGCCGAACCGTACCGAACTCACCCGAACCAAAGAGTCCGGAACCGAACCGAAGCATGGCGTGAACCGTCGGTAACCCGTACCTCCCGGGGCGCTCACCACAGGGTTAGCGCCCCGCGGAATGAATTCGTTGACAGGCTTCGCACCGCGTCCATAACGTCCTTTTCCAACAGCCCTTCGGCCCGTGCGGACCGTGCCGCGCCGAGGGATGCGAAACGGCTCGCGGGCAGGTGAAGAGCGTCATCGAAAGGGCGGACATGACCGAACTCGCGTCGGTGCCTTTCCCCACCGTCCGGGAGAACGTCTTCGGTCCTCCGGAGTCCCCCCGAGGATCGCGCGGGGACGCGCCGATCACCCGGCTGACCTTCGAGGACGGCCGGTCGGGATGGCTCGTCACCGGATATTCCACCGCACGGAGGGTGCTCGCCGACCCCCGGTTCGGCGCCAAGGCGGAACGGCATCACCCGCCCGTGCCGCGCGCCCCCACACTCGGGGAATCCCCGGCCGCACCGACCGGAATGTTTAACCGGCAAGAAAATACGCGGGAAAAACCCGAGGAGCAGCATTACCGCAAGCTGCTCCTCGGTCAATTGACCGACGACCGTATGCACCGGCTCACCGGATGGATCGAGAAGAGCGCCGAAGAACTGCTCGACGCGATGGAGCGCCACGGCGCCCCCGCCGACCTCCTGGAGCACTTCGCCCTGCCGCTGCCCTCCTTGGTGATCTGCGAGCTGCTCGGCGTGCCCGACGCCGACCGCGCGGAATTCCAGCGCGAGAGCGCCGTGTGGAGCGGCCTCGGAGAGACCACCGAGGCCGTACTGGGCGCCTTCGCCGGCCTCAACGCGTATCTGCACCGGCTGGTGCCGCGAAAGCGCGCACACCCCGGCGACGACCTGCTGAGCGGTTTGATCGCCGCCGACGACGCACTGACCGACGAGGAACTGGCCTCGATCGCCTTCCTGCTGCTGGCGGCCGGTCACGAGACGGTGGCCCACCAACTGGCCCTCGGGGTGCTCACCCTGCTGGAGAACGCCGGGCAACCGGCCGCGCTGCGCGCCGATCCGTCGCTCCTCGACGGTGCGGTCGAGGAGCTGTTGCGCCATCTGAGCGTCGTCCACCACGGGCCCACCCGCGCGGCTCTGGAGGACGTCGAGATCGACGGGGAGCTCGTACGGGCGGGCGAGATCGTCATGGTCTCGCTGGCCGCCGCCAACCACGACCCCGAGCGGTTCCCCGCCCCCGCCACCCTCGATCTCACCCGGGACGCCACCGGTCATCTGGCCTTCGGGCACGGCGCCCACCGGTGCCTCGGCCGGCAACTGGCCCGCATCGAGCTGCGCGTCGCCCTCGGCGCCCTGCTGCGACGCTTCCCCCGACTGCGGGCGGCCGTGCCACCGGGACAGATCCCGCTCCGCCACGACGCGCCGGTCCGCGGCGTCCGCCGGGCCCCGGTGACCTGGTAACCGCCGGAGCCCACCAGGCTCGTGGACCGGCACGGTCCACGCCCGGGGCCCACGCCCGCGAGGGACCCGGACACCCCAGTGAAACCCCCGTAAACCATCCGTAAACCCCCATGGATCCAGCACAGTGCAGTGCCGGAAAGGTCAGGTACACCAGCGTGGTAGATAACCAGCACCTGTCGCGTCGTCGGCTGTTCGGCATGGCGGCCCTGAGCGCCGCCGCCCTCGCCGGGGCGACCACGATCTCCGCCGCGCCGCGCGCGGCCGCCGCCGAGAAGGGACGCGACGGCTCGTTCATCCCCGCCGTGGTGATCGGCACCGGCTACGGCGCGGCCGTCTCCGCCCTGCGCCTCGGTGAGGCGGGCGTCCCGACGCTGATGCTCGAAATGGGCCAGCTGTGGAACCAGCCCGGCCCGGACGGGAACGTCTACAGCGGGATGCTCAAGCCCGACAAGCGCTCCAGCTGGTTCAAGACCCGCACCGAGGCGCCGCTGGGCTCCTTCCTCTGGCTCGACCTCGCCAACCGGGACATCGAGCCCTACGCCGGTGTCCTGGACCGGGTCAACTTCGACCAGATGTCCGTGTACGTCGGGCGCGGGGTCGGCGGCGGCTCGCTGGTCAACGGCGGTATGGCGGTGACCCCCAGGCGCTCGTACTTCGAGGAGGTGCTACCCCGGGTCGACGCCGCCGAGATGTACGACCGGTACTTCCCGCGCGCCAACAAGACGCTCCGGGTGGGCAACATCGACAAGGGCTGGTTCGAAGAGACCGACTGGTACAAGTTCGCCCGGGTCTCGCGCGAGCAGGCGTCGAAGGCGGGCCTCGGCACCACCTTCGTGCCCAACGTCTACGACTGGGACTACATGCGGCGCGAGGCGGACGGCTCCGTGCCCAAGTCCGCGCTGGCCGCCGAGGTCATCTACGGCAACAACCACGGCAAGGTCTCGCTGGACAAGAGCTACCTGGCGAGCGCCCTGGGCACCGGCAAGGTCACCATCGAGACCCTGCACGAGGTCAAGACGATCCGGCAGCAGAAGGACGGCACGTATCTGCTGACCGTCGAGCAGAAGAACGTCGACGGCAAGGTGCTCGCCAGCAAGGAGATCACCTGCAAGCACCTGTTCCTCGGGGCCGGCAGCCTCGGTTCCACGGAACTGCTGCTGCGTGCCCGGGAGACCGGCACACTGCCCAACCTCAACTCCGAGATCGGCACGGGCTGGGGACCGAACGGCAACATCATGACCGCCCGTGCCAACCACATGTGGAACCCCACCGGGACCAAGCAGTCCTCGATCCCCGCGCTGGGCATCGACGACTGGGACAACCCCGACGCCCCGGTCTTCGCCGAGATCGCGCCCATGCCGGCCGGTCTGGAGACCTGGGTCAGCCTCTACCTCGCCATCACCAAGAACCCCGAGCGCGGCACCTTCGTCTACGACAAGGCCACGGACCGGGCGAAGCTGCGGTGGACCCGGGAACAGAACGCGCCCGCGGTCAACGCCGCGAAGTCGCTCTTCGACCGGATCAACAAGGCCAACACCACCATCTACCGGTACGACCTCTTCGGCAAGCAGCTCAAGGCCTTCGCCGACGACTTCTGCTACCACCCGCTCGGCGGCTGCGTCCTGGGCAAGGCCACCGACGACTACGGCCGGGTCGCCGGTTACAAGAACCTCTACGTCACCGACGGAGCCCTGATCCCCGGCTCCATCGGCGTCAACCCGTTCGTGACCATCACGGCGCTGGCCGAGCGGAACATCGAGCGCGTCATCAAGCAGGACATCACCGCCTCCTGACGCGGCATGTGACGTGAGTGCCGGACGGGCTGGTTCGACTGGCCCCAGGGCCTGTCTCTCAGATCCCTCCCCCAGCTACCGCTGGGAGGTGCCCCCAGCCCACGACGAGAGACAGGCCCTGGCCGAATCAGCCCGTCCGGCGCTTGAGGACGCGCCCGCAGGGCGCTCGCCGCCGCAGGCGGCACAACCTAGGACGACTGCAGGTCACTCAGCGGCTTGCCGTCGTGGGAGATCCAGTCCGCGAAGTCCGTCGTGCCCGAGCCGCTGCCGCGGGTACTGCTGAGCAGGCCGTCCGAGCCCAGGACCACGGCGACCGTCCGTCCCTGGGCGTCCTGGGTGATCCCGGCGGTGCCCCGGTGCGGGACGCCCGCCTCCTGCCAGGGCCCGGGGCGGCCCGAGCCCGTGGACACCCGGACGAGGCCCTTGTCGTCGCGGGCGGCCAGCACGGCCGTGTTCCCGGCCTGCGCCATGGCCACGCGGCCGTAACCGCCGATCGGCGCGCACTCGGCCGACTGCCGCCAATTGCCGTTCTGCGCGGGCCGGTCGGCGATGAACACGCGTGCCGTGCCCGGTTGGCGGGTGGCCATCCGCATGCCACCGCCGGGCAGCGGGGCCAGGGTCAGCGGGCCGGTGGTGGCGGGGAGCCGGGTGGGCTCGGAGAGGTTCAGCGGGCCGTCGGCGTCCTCGGACACCCAGTGGTGGACGGTCTTGATGTCGGCGGCGACGACGTGCAGGCGGCCCTTCTCGTCGAGCGCGGCGTCGAGGCCGTCCTCCAGCTTCAGCATCCGGCTCGGATCCGCCGGCAGGGGGGCCCAGTCCGACCAGCCCCCGGCGGCGCCGGTGCGGAAGGCCACACCGCCCGCCCAGTCCTTGACGAAGACGTGGACCTTGCCGTCCTTGGCCGCGACCGCGACGGGGTAGCCCATCTCCATCGACCGCTGCGGGTCGTCCGCCTCCGGCGAGCCGAGGGACTCCCAGGGTCCGAACGCCGGGGTGCCGCCACCGGTGACCCGGCCGGTCTGGAGGGAGGTGACGAGCTCGCGGTGGTGGTCCTTGCCGGGCGTGGGGAGCACGGTGCGGACGGAGAACAGCCGCAGGGTGCCGTCGGGCAGCCGCACGGCCTGCACCTGGCCCTCCAGCATCGAGCCGCGGACGGGGGCGGGTACGACCGGGGTGGGCGTGGACCAGATGCCGCTGCCGGGCGTCCGCTCGGTCCAGCACTGCACGGTGCCGTCCAGTACCGCGAACGCCGCGAGCCGTCCGTCGGGCAGCGGCTGCACCCAGCGCTGGGTGCCCGTCGCCCGGTGCCGGAGGTGATTGGACCAGGGGGAGTTCTTGGAACGGGCACCGACCTTGCGGTCGCCGCAGCCCGCCCGGTCGCCGCAGTCCTTGCCGTCCACCCAGCCGTAGATGTCGAGCAGCTCTATCTTGTGCGCGATGGCGGCCGCGTCCAGGTTGGCGGGCAGCCTCAGGTTGCCGACCTCGTAGCCGACGTAGCTCTCCACGGCGGTGGGGCGCGCGTGCTTGCGGCCCCAGTACTCGGCGAGCGCCGCCTGCGCGAAGTGGGCGGAGGAGGTGTGGTCCTGGTGGTCGTAGTACGCCCCGATGCCCTGGAGCGCCGGCGGGGTGTTGGGGTAGTGCGGGTCCTGCGGCATGTGGGTGGGGTTGGGGTCGAGGGTCCGCACGACGGTCGGCTGGTAGCGCTCCATGACGGCGGCGAGCGAGTCGATCAGCTGCTGGCGGCCGTAGTGGAAGGTGCGCCGCACCGGACTCCCGGTGGGCTTGAGGGTCGTCAGCTTCGGGGTCGCCCCGAGCCACAGCCCGCGCAGACTGTCCTTGCGCGGCCCCCGCATGGTGCGGGCCTCGATGAGCTCCATGAAGATCAGCTGAACCTGGGGGGCGGCCCGCAGCGTCTGCAGCTCGACCTCGAAGCCGGGCAGGAGCGTCAGCGTCTCCACGTCCCAGGGGCTGAGCCAGTTGCCGGTGGCCATCCGGGCGGTCGCCTCGCGGAAACCGTTGAAGCGGGCCCGGACGAAGTCGCCGCGCCGCTCGGGCAGCTTCATGTAATGGGGGCTGTGCGTCAGGGCGTTGCGCCCGTCGGACTCCCCGCCGGTCAGACAGACCGTCACGGCCGGGGCGCCGCTGCGTATGGACTGCTCCAGCTCCGGGTTCATGAAGTAGAGGGAGTCGTCGGGGTGCGCGATGACGTGCACGAACGACTCGGTCGCCCGGGCCTTCGCCTGGCGCGCCGGGAACTTGCCCTGCTTGGTGACCTGCTTCGCCTCGGGTGCCAGCCACTGCCAAGCACCCACCGCGCCCGTACCGACGACGAGCGAACCGCCGGCGATCTGGAGCATGCGTCGACGCGGTATGTGCCCCGGCACAGGGGTCTCCTATCTCCTGCGCCAAGTGCGCGCGGTAGTACAACGAAAGGGGTGAAGCGAACTAATCACCCATTGATCATGAGTTCGATCCTACGACCCTCAACGCGCTGTTTCCCCGCTGTTATGTAACAGCCGTGCGACGGCCGGACATAGATTCCAAGGCGATTGCGCAACACGGTGCGCGGGGTGCATCGGTGATCACTGTGGGTCGCTTCGGAGTCACGCGGGCAGAGCCGGAGGGGCTGCCGACGCGTCGGGCGCACCGGCTCTGAGCTGGGTGATCCGGGGGAGGGGCGGGGCGGCCGGGCGCCACGGGGATCACTCGCGGAAACACGCAGGGTGACGGCTCGCGCCGGGCGGCGGAGACCTCCGCGACCGGTCAGGACTCCGTGTCGAGCCGCCCGGCGTCATGGGCGAGCAGCGCGATCTGCACCCGGTTGTTGAGGTCGAGCTTGGTCAGGATCCGCGAGACATGGGCCTTGACGGTCGCCACGCTCATGAAGAGGGCGGCGGCGATCTCCGCGTTCGACCGGCCGCGCCCCACCGCGATCGCCACCTGCCGCTCGCGGTCGTTCAACCGTGCCAGCCGCTCCCGCGCCTCGGCGCCGCGATCCGGACCCCGGTCCGTCACCCGCTCGATGAGCTGCCGGGTCACCGTGGGGGAGAGTACCGGGGCGCCGGCCGCCACCCGGCGCACCGCCTCGACGATCTCCGCGGGCGGAGTGTCCTTGAGCACGAAGCCCGCGGCCCCCGCCCGCAACGCCCGCAGCACCTGCTCGTCGGCGTGGAACGTGGTCAGGACGATGACCTCCGGCGGACGCTCCCGGCGGCGCAGCGCCTCCGTGGCCGCCAGGCCGTCCACCGACGGCATCCGGATGTCCATCAGCACCACGTCGGGGGAGTGCCGGTCGACCAGCGCGGCGACCTCCGAGCCGTCGGCCGCCTCGCCGACGATCTCCAGATCGGGCAGCCCGCCGAGCATGAACGACAGTCCGGCCCGTACGAGCGGGTCGTCGTCGACGAGCAGGACGCGGATCGGCGGGGGCTGCGGCATGTTCATGTCCGCCACGGTAGCCAGCCGTGCAGCCGGAAGCCGCCGTCGGGGGTGGGCCCGTGCGCGAGTCGGCCACCGGCGAGGGTCGCGCGCTCGGACAGCCCGATCAGGCCCTGTCCGGAACCGGGCACGGCCCCGCTCTCCTCCTTGGCCGCCGGATTGACCACCTCGATCGTCAGCCCCTGCCGCGGGTCACCTGCGGTCCGTACGGACACCTCGGCACCGGGGGCGTGCTTACGGGCGTTGGTCAGTGCCTCCTGGACGATCCGGTAGGCCGTACGGCCCGTGGCGGGCGGCACGCTCAACGGATCGACGACCCGGCTGTCGAACGTCACCGCCATGCCCGCCTGCCGTGACTCCTCCACCAGATCGTCCAACTCCGCGAGGGTGGGCTGCGGTCGGCTCGCCTCCGCGCCGTCGGACCCGCCGGGGGTGCGCAGCACACCGATCACCTCCCGCAGATCCTGGAGCGCCTGATGCGCGCTGTCGCGTATCACCCCGGCGGCTCTCGCCACTTCGGCCGGCGGCGCGTCCGGACGGAACTCCAACGCCCCCGCGTGGACACACAGCAGCGACAACCGGTGCGCCAGCACGTCGTGCATCTCCCGGGCGATGTCCTCCCGGGCGAGGCGCTGCGCCCGCTCCGCACGGAGCCCGGCCTCGGCCTCGGCGCGCCGGGCACGCTCGCGCAGCGACAGCACCAACTGGCGGCGCGAGCGCAGGAACATGCCCCAGCCGATCACCGTCAGCGCCAGCAGCACCCCAGGCCACGGCCGACACGATGAAGGTCAGGTCGGGGTCGGGCCGGACGGCGGCCGAGACCGGGGCCGTGACCACGGCCAGCGCCCCCACCGCGGCGACCGCCTTGAACGGTCGGTGCACCGCGACCGTGAACACCGCCACCAGCATCGCGCCCGCCGCGCAAGGGGCCACGACGGACAGCACCACGAGGGCGACCGCCAGCCCCACCGGCCACCGGCGGCGCAGCCACAACGCCGTGCAGGCGGCGGCTCCGATGAGCTGATCGGCGAGGAGGAGGGCATCGGAGACGTGCGGATCGCGCCGCAGGGACTCCACCACCAGCAGCCCGACGACGCCGGCGACGGCGAGGCAGCAGATGTCGACGACCCAGTCGCGCACGGTGCGCCGCGATGCGTCGCCGGAGGCGCGGGGGTCGGCGACGGCGGACGGGAGCAGCCACGGATACGCCGAATCCGCACCCACCGAGCCCCCCGATCTCCTGCCGTTCATGTCGGTCAATCTACCCACCGGTGCGGGGCGGCGGCAGTGCCGGCCGGTGCGCGGCGACCAAAGTCGCGTGGGTCGATACTTTCGGACCGATGGCATCGGCCGCGGGGCTACTTCGGTGTGAGGAGGCGCAGCCTTTCGGGCGATGACCGGGGAGGGGAAGAGGAGCGATGATCGGACACATGAAGAAGATCCTCGAAGTCCTCGGTTTCGTCCTCGTCGTCCAGGGCGCCATGGCTGTCCTGCACGAGGTCACCGACTGGTTCGGCAACTGGGGCGTGGTCCGTCACATCGGCTTCCTCGACGGCTATGAGCTGTACGCCGGTATCGTGCTCGCGGTGTTGGGCATAGCCATATGCGTCGCCTCGGACCGGGGAAAGCGGCAGACGGGCCTCTGACGCCCGGGACTTGGCCACGCGGTGTGCCGGGTTTCCATATCGTCAGCGTCGCGTGTCGCCGAGCCGGAGTGCCGGGGCATGGAGGCGTGGGGACAAGCTCTGTCGGTGTGTCGAGTCCGGCCGGCCGTCGCGGACGGCGGTGGCCGACCGGGCTCAGCCCACGGTCAGTACGGCCTTGCCCGGCAGCCGGCCGCGCGCCATGTCTTCCAGGACCGCCGCTGTCTCACCCCAGTGACCGCGGTGGCCGATCTCCACCCGCAGCCGGCCTTCCGCGGCGAGGTCCAGCAGGTCCGCCACCTCGCGTGCGTTCGTTTCTTCTCCCCCTGCGGGGCAGGCGAAATGACGTAGCGTCAACGGCGGGGAAGCTGTGCGCGAATAACGTCACGGTTTGGGCTGGGCATCAAGATCTCCTGTGACGTGGGCGGACTGGAGAAGTTCTTCGGCGGTGTAGAAC
>NZ_JBVIQR010000068.1:0-22022 GCF_055576875.1 Streptomyces sp. NPDC033229
TGGGCAGAGTCCTCGCCACCGGCCAACCGTTCCAACGGCCCACCCACCACAAAGTCGGCACCAAGCCCCGGCGAATCGGTTAAAAGACAAGCTCAGAGGTCGTTTTCATTAGTGAAGTCTGTTTGGTCCCAAATCATTCCAGTGACGAGATGCGGACCCCGGGGCGCCGGTGCACCACCGTGACCGGCGTGTCTCGCCGGTAGTCTGTATTGCCGGTCTCATCCCCTGAAGCCTGTCTCATTAGGGGAACGCACCGGATGTCGCACAGCAGTGAAGACCGGCTCGGACAGGGCCCAGCGTGCGAGAATTCGCACACAGGGGAATCTGACCGAATGAACGGTCGAAACCGTGAGTCGCAGCCCGTCCCTTTCCGTGGGGCGATAATGCGATTTCTCTTCGTGTTATTGCAGCGTGCCCCCTTGGGGGTTAACGTCGTGAGACGCGTAGGTAACCTGCGGAGCGGAATGCATGCCGGGAAAATTCCATCTGCCCCAGAAGATGTCACTCGTTCAGCGCCGCTGCGTTTCATATTCCAACTGGCCTGGTATGACTTTCATCTCTGCATGAGTGCTTCCGGCGTGGTCTTCTGCCATCACTTCTGTCCCAACCTCTCGCCCTGGACTGATCTCCTGGCTGGCATAAGTCTGTATATCAGCACGCATGGCTCCTCAGCCGCACCCTTACTCCTCTCCTGATTTCCCTCTGCCGCCGGGCTGCTGCCCCCCCCAGCCGTCCCCCCTATGCGTCCTCGCCATCCTGATCGTCAGTGGCGCGGCGATTTCCCTCAGTGGTTCCAATCACGCAGAAGGAGATGGCACATGAGAATTCCCCGGCGTCTCCCCGCAACCGTCGCGGCTAGCACACTCCTCGTCGGAGTCCTCACCTACGACGCCGCCGCACAAGCACCCCAGATCATCACCTGCGACGGCACCTCCACTACCACCTTCAGCCCAGGAATCAGCACCACTCCGCAAGACAACGTGACCCGGAAAGCTACCGGCGCGCTGTGGAACTGCACCGGAGACCCGACAGCCACCAGCGCTACCTTCGTCTCCGAAGGGGTAGGGAACCAAGTCACCTGCACACAAGGCACCTTCCGCGACAAGCCAGGTGCTGTGCAGCGCACCAGCTGGCAAGCCACGGCAGGCGAACTGACCTCCACCTTTACCTGGCAGATGAGCCCTATCAGCGACCTGCTCGAGATCCAGAACCCGATCAGCGGAGGTATCACTGACGGCCGCTACAAGGGCGCTACCTGGACCACGATTGGCGACCCCGCGCGGTCCGTGATCAATATCACCGACTGCGCCAAAGTGGGCGGCCTGCAGTCCATGAGGCTCGGCGGCCAACTCGTCATCACCCTCCCCAACTGAGCGTCCAAAAAACACAGCAGTATCTGCCCGCCTCCGCTGCGGGCGGGCAGATATCAAGCCGCACTGCGGTACTCGCCGCAGGAATGGCGCTTGCCCACGAGGATCCAGAGGATCCAAAAGAACCAGACACATCGCCACGATGCACCCAAAAGAAATATTCTGACGAAGTCCTGGAGGTTCTGTCGGGTGGTAAGTTCCTCGCCGTTGGGGTTGGGCATCAGCTCCAGCGCTGGCTTCTTGGTCTCTGCCACGCGGTTTGCTCCCTGCCTGCCCGCAGGGGAAAGTCAGCCGCCGGTGGTCGACACCGCCCTCCCTCGCCCCCTACGTCAACGTCGAGTTCGCCCCGGACGACTGCCGCCAGTGCCCGGTGAAGAGCGCCTGCACCCGCACCGACGCCCGCAAGGTCTCCTTCCTGCCGCGCGAGCTCTACGACATCCAGTCCGAATCCCGGACCGAACAGCAGACCCAGGAATGGCTCTCGCGCTACTCGCTGCGGGCCGCCATCGAGAGCACGATCAGCGAGTTCGTCAACGGCCACGGCATGCGCCAGTGCCGCTACCGCAGCGAAGAGAAGGCCCACGTCCAGCACGTCTTGACCGCTATCGCGGTCAACCTCGAACGCATCGGCGTCCACCTGCCACCGGCACCCGCCAGGCAACCCCGGAACCCAACCGCTCTCCAGGGCTTCCTGGACTGGCAGCACATCCCCCGGCCCCGGTCCTGGCGCGTCGCCACCCACCCCGCAGGCTGAGGTGATCGTCCACCTTGCCCTATACCGGGGAGACCGACCGCCGAGTCCAGCACCCCTTCGGGGACGGTCCCTTCAGCTCGGTGATCTCCCAGAACGGCGCTCGACCAAGATCCCCGACAGCGTCACGTAGTAAGGGCTGTGGCGCCAGGCCCTGGCAGTGCGCAGGCGGCTGAGGGGCAGGGGCTACTGACCTTTCCGTTGGGTTGTTGGGGGTGACGTTGGAAGGTCGTTGCGGTATTCCGTTGGTATGCGATACGCGCAAGGGGGAGGGCTCAAGCCCCAGGAAACAAGCTGCCCGGGAACGGATACGCATGCTGGCAGCGGAGGGCTTCGTGCAGGGCGAGAAGAACACGGCCATCGCGAAGGACCTGCGGGTGAGTGTGCGTTCGGTCGAGCGGTGGCGCCAGGCATGGCGGGATGTCAGTGGCCGTATTGATCTCCCCGTAGGCGGCCAGGAGTTCGCCCCGCTGTGTGAGGTCCGGGGAGATGCTTGACGTTTTGGTCCTGGGACTTGCTTTACGGTGTCTCGCGGGATGTTTGACGGTTCCAGGTGATGGTTGACGGTCAGTGGGAGTCGGCGATGTAGCGGTGACGGGGCCGCCCTTGCGGGGGTGGGTGGAGATATTCGACCTCGCCGTCGAGAACGCGGAAGCAGGTCTCCTCGATAACCACGGTGACGGTCTTGCCAGCAACGGCCTGGAGCGGAAGGTTCTCCTCGGACGAGCTCGGCGGCGGGAGCACCGGCAGTCACATCGCTTCGGGCGCCGCCACCACGGCTTTTGCACTCTCCGGTTCCAACGGGCCGGCGGGGGGTGCCCCTATCTCTTTGGTCAAGGGAAACGGGGCTGCGTCGGCTCGGGGAGCCAGGCAGCATGACGGTGTGGCTGATCTGCTGTGGGATGACGTGAGCTGTTTTTTCGACCCAGACCTGATGGGGTCGTTGCCGGACGTGCGTGTCCCGGATTGTTCGGTGGAGGACTGGCAGGCGGACCTCGATCTTGTCGAAGCGAGGGGCTGAAGTGCCAGTACTCCGAAGGCGAGACGGTGCTGCAGGTGCCTCGGGCGGAGACAGTGCTGTCCCGCCCGGCGGACGCGGAGTGCCCCAACCTGCGGGTCTGGCCGACTGCCGACATGTTGGCGATCTTCCGGTTCCTTGATGACGAGGTCATCGACTTCGACGTTGACCTGCGGGAGTTGCAGGGCCAGGAGCGACTTGATGTGTTCTGCGGCTTCTTGCGGGAGATCGGGCGACGCTTGGGCAAGCAGGTCCTGATGGATCCGGAAGGTGACTACGGCCATCCCGTACTCGGCTTCGATATCGAGCTCGATCAGGTCGTCCTCCTGGCTGATCCGCTGGTCATGTGACCGCGGCTGCCGGCCGCGATTCGTAGAAGGTTCCGTCGCGGAGCATCGCGAAGAGGACGTCGGCCCGGCGCCTGGCGAGGCAGAGCAGAGCCTGGGTGTGGTGCTTGCCCTGGGCGATCTTCTTGTCGTAGTAGGCCCGGGATGTCGGGTCGCCCAGGGCGGCGAATGCGGAGAGGAAGAAGGCCCGTTTGAGCTGCTTGTTTCCTCTTCGGGAAGGCTGTTCGCCGCGGATCGACGAGCCCGAGCTCCGGGTTGCTGGGGCGAGACCGGCGTAGGCCGCGAGGTGGCCGGCGGTCGGGAAGGTGCTGCCGTCACCGATCTCGATCAGGATCCTGGCTCCGGTCCTGACGCCAACTCCCGGCATCGACGTCAGGACCTTCGAAAGAGGGTGATCCTCCAGCAGTTCTTCGATCCGCCCGGCCAGCAGTTTCCGCTGGTCAAGCACCGCTGTCAGCGAAGCGGCCAGACTCGGGACGATAGGGGGGAAGTCATGCCGGACCCGAAGGCCGGTGGCCCCATTGCGGAGCCACGAAAAAGGTAACTGTGATAGCCGAGCTGCGGCCCGGGTTGGGTTGCTGCCAGGCTCGGCGCCGACGCTCCGGCATGACCCACAAGGTAATTGGCGGCTCGTTGCAGCTTGCCGTGCCCCCGAGATGAGCCGCGCTCGGCACTTGAGAAGAATTAACCCCCTTCGGTGGTCTGGCTCGTTGAGTCAGACCGGGAGGGTGGGTGATCAGCGTGGAGGACTGGGCCGAGATCCGGCGGTTGCACTGTGTGTTGTCGTGGTGGGCTATTCGCCGCGGATGGTGAGGCCTGTTCCGGTGAGGCAGCCTTGGACGACGTCGGGGCGGTACTGGATGGTGCGAAGACCATGCCGGACGGTGCGAGTGAGGTCTTCGGGAGTGGTGAAGGCGGTATTCGCGGTGAAGCCGCGCCGGAGCAGGGACCAGATGCCCTCGACCGGGTTGAAGCCGGGTGCATAGGCAGGTAACTGGAACACGGTGAGCCACTCCTGGCTGGCGGCGAAGTCGCGCACGCGGGCACACAGATGGGTGCCGAGGTTGTCCCATACCAGGACGATGGGGGCGCCGAGCTGGTGGTGGGCGGCGGTCAGCAGGTCGCGGTAGTCGGTCCGGGCGAAACTCTTGCGGGTGTCTTTGCGGCCGCGGCCGTGAAAGCGGGGGCGGTAGATCAGGCGGGGCCGCTCACCGGGCCGATAGCAGGCCAGGGCGGCGATAGACAGGCAGCGGGTGGTGCGGCCCCTGATCCGGATGACGGGGGTGCGACCGCGTCGGGCCCAGGTTCGGGCGGTGGGCGGCGTCATCGGGAAACCCGCCTCGTCCTCGAAGACGATCCAGGCCCCGAGCGCCGCCGCGGTGCTTCCACCTGCGGCCACGTCTCCTTCACCCACCCGGCGACAGCCTCCTCGTCACGCTCCAGGGCCCGCCGGGCGGGCACCTGATGACTCCAGCCGTGCCGGTTGAGCATCTGTGCGGTACCGGAGAGTGTGTCATGCTCTTGTGGAACCGGCGGCCGGTCAGCGTCCTGATCCGTGACAAGGTCCACCTCTGGTCCTCCCAGCCGTGCTCGACCGCCCCCTTCTCGAGCTCCTCCTCCAGCACCGCGAACAGGCGGTCGCCGAGCACAGGCAGGGACGCCGGCCCGCTCGCACATCACCCTGGCCATGCTCGCCCACGCCTTCCTCGCTGCCATGACCGCCCGGGCCGGAAGGGAAAGGGGGGCCGCAGAAACGGATCTTTCCCCGCCCCGCTCAGCCTGGCAGAAATCAGACGGCTCATGGCAGCTTGCCGCCCCGGCGCAGGACACCGCCGCCCTCATTGCACCCATCAGGCACTGAGATGGTCCCGGCTGGCGCCGTCGGCACCAGGCCATCGCCATGCGCTGCCACTACAGGCGCCGCACCACGGATCACCAACTCCCGCCACATGACGGCAAGTCAGCTCGCTACACTCGGAAACAGGCCCCAGACCAGCAGAAATAGCGAACTGCAACTGGAGTACTAGGCCTTCCGCCATCGCTGGGCCGAACGCACACTCACCCGAAGAGCCTTGGCGATCACCGCGTTCGGCTCTCCCTCGGTGAACAACCCTGCCCCTTGAGACAGATCCGCTCACGGAGAGCCTGTCGCTCGGCAGTCAGCCTACCACCTTGCGTATATCTCATCCCAACGACATACCGCAACGATCACCACACGTCAGCCCCCACGACGACACACAGACAAAGTCAGTAGTAGAAGTCGGAACGGGCGATGCCGAGGATGGTGCACAGCCGCTTCACGTCGTGGCGGCGCTGGTGGTCGGCGACGAACTGGAAGCGGTTCACCAGCGCGTCTCCCCGGCGAGATACTTCGCCGCTTTCCGGAGGATCTCGCGTTCCTCCTCCAGCTCCCGGACCTTCTTGCGCAGAGCGGCGTTCTCCGCCTCCAGCAGCGCCGGCGCTTCCGCCCCGTGTCCTCGGGGCGGCTCGCGCCGACCCTCCGGATCCAGTTGCGCAGCGTCTCGGGATTGATCCCCAGACCGGCGGCCATCTGCTTGATCGTCGCTCCGGGCCGCGACTGGTACAGCGCGACCGTGTGCGCCTTGAACTCCGGCGGATGGTTCTTCATAACCATGAGATGTCCGTCCTCAGATCCTCAGAATCCAGTGTCTCGTGTGTCCAGGATCAGGGGTCAAGGCCCATCAACGAATCAGAACCTCAGCCGGTTTGGATCAATATGAGGGTCAGACGAGTCCTGCCCTGAAGGTAGCGTCGAGGTAGTCCGGGCTGATGGGGACCGGGTCGGGCACGTCGTCCTTCAGAGCCTCCCGCACACATGTCCGGTCGTAGTGCCGCCCGACGCCGCAATAGCGTGTGGTGCCACCGAAGAGAACGGAGAGGAATCTGTCCGCCGGACGGGCTCCTGCCGCATTGCCACCGACGATCCACGGGCCGAGACAGTCCCCGTCCACACGCAGCCAAGGGAAGACACGGCACAGCGCATCGGCCACCTCCTGAGACGGCGTGTTGCGGGGGTGGGTGATGTGAAAAGTCTCCACGAACCGGGTGGGAGCGCGGTCCGCAAGACGCGTCATCGCCTCGGCTGCGTATTCGACTTGAACGAAGTTGTTCCCCGAGCCTGGGCGGCGGGGAAGACGGACCGTGAGTGTCCCGTTCGGGGAGGCGCCAGCGAGCCGTCGGGTTCGCCCACTGTCGGTGAGAATGGCCAGACGCGCCCCGATGACGGCGTGTGGGTGTCTGGGGCCACCGGGCGGCACCGGCCGGTCGGTGAGCAGGATACTCGGCCGCATGACGAGCACCGGGCGCTCGTGGTGCCACGCCCAGCGCCTGACCTCGCACTCCGCTCGGAACTTCGACTCCTCATACGGTGTGAGAAATCCGTACTGGTCATCGAGGTTGTCTTCCTGGACAACGCCGTCCATCCGGGCACCGGCCACGAAAGCCGTACTGACATGGATGACTCTGGGCGACCTTCGCGCGGCGGCCGCGAGTTCGAGGACGTGTCGGGTCCCTCGGACATTGACCCGGTGCAACTCCTCCCTGGGAGCGAGGAGGCTGATCATTCCAGCGCAGTGCCACATCGCGCTCAGGCTCTCAGCCAGTCCTTGATACCGCTCTGGTGTCATACCAAGCTGTGGCGCACGAAGGTCCGCATATTCCAGCCTCAGACGGTTTCTCAGATCCGAAGGTAGCGGGTGACCGGTGGCCAACAAAGCTGTCTCCACGCGTGCCCAGCCAGCCGCACCATCATCTCTGACCAGGGCCACTACATCACCCGGTTTCCGTAGAATGCGTTCGAGCAGGTGCGAACCCAGAAAACCTGTCGCCCCGGTAAGAGCGGTCACCACGTCAGCGCCTCCGTCGGCGGAACCCGAACCACAGCTGGAAGCCTATTCAAAACTGTTTTCGCAATCGGAGACAGGGAGGTGATCCGCCAAACAGTGCGCTCGGCCGAGTGTCATGCCACCAGCGCGTTCATACGGCGGCGAGGCTTGGTCGGTCTATCTCCGGGAACTTCAACTCTTCATGATCCATGGGGGTTTGAATAACCTCCAGCTATACGTCTGTCGGGGCCCCAAAAGTAGTAATTATCCTGCTCGTTGGCATTGTCACGCTGTTCAGCCCCGTTGGGGGATCCTGGTGTTGATCGTCCTGGGGCAGGAGGGTCTGGCCGTGGAGCCCGCAGCGCCGTCGCACAAGGGTCACACCGCTACCCGGTGGAGATGATCTCCCACTACGTCTGGCTGTACTTCCGCTTACTGCTCTCCTTCCGCGAGATCGAGGAGCTGATGCTCGAGCGTGGCGCAGCGGTCTCCTACGAAACCATCCGACGCTGGTGTGCCAAGTTCGGGCAGGTCCACGCTAACCGGCTGCGCCGACGCCGTCCCCGGCTGGGTGATAAATGGCATATGGACGAGGTCTTCATCAAGGTCAACGGGGTGCTGTACTACCACTGACGGGTGGTGGACCAGCAAGGCAACGTCCTGGACATCCTCGTGACTCCCAAGCGGGACGCCAGGGCCGCCAAGTGCTTCTTCCGCCGCCTGTTCAAGGGGCTCCGGTACATGCCCCGGGTGATCGTGACCGACAAGCTCCGCTTCTACGGCCCCGCTCACCGCGAGGTGATGCCCTCCGTCGAGCACCGGACCTCGGAGTACCTGAACAATCGGTGAGAGAACTCCCACCAGCCGAAGCGACAGCGCGAGAAGGCGATGCCGCGCTTCCGGTCCGCCGGCTCGGCCCATAGATTCCTGTCCACCTTCTCCGGGATCTCACCCACTTCCGGCCCCGCCGCCTCCGTACCTGGCAACAGGCCACCGGCTACCCCGCGACCGCCTGACACCGGCCGACGAAAACGAGAGAAACACACTCTCAACACTAACCACCCCCAACAACATGACAACGCCCTTTCGAGTGTTTCGAGCTCTTTCAGCGCCCGTTCACCGAGAGCGAGATCCGCCGCGCGGGACTCACTCCCGCGCTGGTGCCTGCGCACCCACGTGCGCAGGCACCAGTATTGACTCCGATCTCCCTGGCTGTGTGGGAAATCGGCTTGTTCACGGAGAGAACCATCTGAACGGCTTCCTCCCGGAACTCCGGGGTGTACGGACGGACCAGAACGTGCCACTTTCCTTACATCTCGTTTCCTTACAGATCAACCCTATTGGGCTGCTGCCCGGAAACCTCGGGGCCCCTCAGCCTGCGTGACCTCTGAGCAGCACATGAAACCCCTGGTAGGCGGGACTTGCGACAGTTCCTGCCGGTCCCAGGAGGCTTCACGTGGTCTCTCATCGTGCCATGGTCGATGTCCCACGTCCCGTGGTCGAGTACCTCGCCCGTCTGCTCGTCAGACACCGGCGTGCGACCGGCACCCGTTGCGGGACACGGGCGCTGGGCCCGTTCCGTCAAGCGGTGCTCTTGCTGTGCTGGTTCCGTGACCACGGTCCTGGTGCGCCGCGTTCGGCCCCGTCTGCACCAGGAGCCTGCGCCGCCGGCAGCCCCGGCCGGGTGACAAGTGGCATCTTGACGAGGTGTTCATCAAGGTCAACGGGCGCATGCGGTACCTGTGGCGCGCGGTGGACCAGGACGGCAACGTCCCGCCACCCTCGTGACCGACAAACGCGACGCCCGTGCCGTGAAGCGGTTCTTCCGCAAGATCCTCAAGGACTGCGAGTGCGTGCCCCGCGTGATCGTCACGGACAGACTCCGCTCCTACGGGGCCGGACACCGCCAGGTCATGCCCAGCGTCGAGCAACGCAGCTCGAAGTACTTGAACAACCGGGGCGAGAACAGCCACCAGCCCACGAGGCAACGCGAGAAGGCCATGAAGAACTTCCGCTCGGTGGGCGCGGCGCAGAGATTCCTCGCCACGAGAGCCTCTTGGGGCCGGTGTCGAGTGAGATCAACACCCCAACGACAAGAGGTTCTGTCACGTCACTGCCCCGCACTGACCAGGCCGTTTCACTCCCACGAGGCAGGATGAAAAGAGGTTCATTTACTGGCCAGCTGGGCAGCAGCACACCCCACCAGCCACACCAATAACTTGACAACATCGACCCGTTCACTCATTTAGGCGCATATTGCGCTACCCAGTCGTATTCGAGGTCGGGTGACAGGTCGATGATGGCACAATAGCGACCGCCAAGCCCCTTGCGCGGCATGAAGGTTGGGCCCTTGCAATAAGCGCAGAGGCCCGTGCACACAGGCCGCCCCGTCACCCCATCCGGTCCTGATCGGAAGAGTCAATAGCCTCTTTCATCCTCCGGACCTGCAGGTCAGTGCGTTGAAAGGAGTTCAATGATGGTACCAAATAATTCGATGATTCGGAATTCTCGGCACTCCGTGCGAGTGTCGAGTGAGGGAAACGGGGAATCTGAAATTCGCCGTCCGGTTTTTGTCGTGGGGACTGGACGGAACGGGTCGACTGCTCTTTCCGAGATTATGTGTCTACATCCTGACGTGATAAGCCTCAGTGAGTTGTTTTCTTCGATCGAGATGGAGTTGGTTCCGGACGCGCTGCTCAGCGGTGAGGAATTCTGGCAACTCCTGGCCAGCCGTGACACCCTGTGGAACCGGCTGCTGCGTAACGGAGTGGCTGCCCCGGAAATTCTCTATCCGCGAGGGCGCGGACGACGCTATGACGCTCACACAACCGGTATCCCTGCAGTTTGCCTGACTACGCTGCCGCATCTCACCAAGGATCCGGATCTCCTGTTCGACAGGCTTTGCTCGGTGGTTTCGGGGTGGCCGCAGCGCGCGTCTAGCGGCCAGTTCCGTGCTCTCTTCGTTTTGCTGTGCCGGCAGTTCGGTCGACGTGTGGTAGTTGAGCGCAGCGGTTACTCCCTGCCGTGGCTGCCCCTGCTTCATCGGTGTTTCCCCGATGCCCGCGTGGTTCACCTTTATCGCAGCGGGCCCGACTGTGCCCTGTCGATGAGTCGCCATCCGACGTTCCGAACGGTCGTATTGCTGCGTCAGATCTTTTCGTACGCCGGTGTCTCACGACTTTCCGAAATGACTCCGCAGCATGTGCGGGGACTGCCGACGGACCTTGCATGGTTCTTCGAGGAATCGTTCGATCCGGAGTTGCTCACCGAGCGGCGAATTCCGTTGGTCGACTTCGGGAAGCTGTGGTCGCAGACGGTTGTCAGGGGAGTGCGGGACCTAGCGGCGATCGCGCAGGAGCAGCGGCTGGTTATCGCTTACGAGGATCTGGTCGACAGACCCGAGGAAGAACTACGTCGGCTTGCGGAATTTGCCGGGGTGGCAGCCCGGCCGGACTGGCTCGCGGGAGGGTGCGCAGTGCTCGACGCGAGCCGACGCGGCGCTTCCGACCGCCTTCCGGAGCGGGAACTTGCCGCGCTTCGTACTGCGTGTTCCAGTGGAACCCGTGCGCTCCAACGATCCTTGGCAGTGACGTCGTGAAGAGTTGCCCGATCACCGGCGATCACACCGCGCGTCCCCGATTTCTGCCCTGCGTCACCGAGCCGCGGGCCCCCTATTTGTACGAGGCCCTGCGCCGGCGTGGTCCGGTCCAGCGTGGTTCGCTGTGGGGGGGCTATCCGGCGTGGGTGGTGATGGATCATGCAGTCGCCCGGGACTGTTTGCGCAATCACCGCTTGGTCAACGATGCCCGCTCGCTGCGCGATCCCCACCACGGCATGCCCGGTACCCGGTACGCGGGGGACCTGCAGACCGTGCTGCGCGGCCCGCTCGGCAGTGACGGAGCTGAGCACGCGCGTCTGCGGTCGGTCATCACGCCGAATCTAAACGCCGACGCCGTTCGTCGGCGTGCACCCAAGATCCAGCAGGTCGTGCACGCGGTGCTCGATCTGCTGGCCGGCAAGGGGAAGGCCGATCTGGTCGGCGACTTCGCCCTGCCCGTCGCCACCACACTGACCGGCGACCTGGTCGGCATCCCCGCGGACCGGCGGCCACGGGTCATGGAACTCATGCTGGTGCTCAGCAGCGCGGCGCACCCGCTCACACCGCACATGAGCGCCGCCCGCACCGAACTGTTCCGGCACCTCGGCGACATCGCGGACCACGCGGAACGGCACCCCTCAGACAACATTGCCACGTCCGCCGTACAGGGCCTTGCGAGCGGTGCGCTGGTGAGTCGGGGGGAAGCCCTGGAACTCCTCGCCAACGCCGTCTTCGGTGCACTGGACTCAACCCTTGCCGCGCTCACCACCGGCCCGCTGCTCCTGATGCTCAATCCGCAGGCCCGCGAACACCTGCTCGGATCGGAGCAGGACGCCGCACGCACGGTGGAGGAGGTACTGCGGCTAGCCGCGCCGTTCCCGGTCAGCAACCACCGCTTCGCTGCTGAGGCGATGGAGATTGGCGGTCAGCGCGTGGCCGGCGGCGACATCGTCCTATTCAACCTGGTGTCCGCCAACCTCGACCCGGCCGCATGGCCGCGCCCGGAGGTACTTGACCCGCGGCGTCCGGCACCGGCGAGTCATCTGTCGTTCGGACACGGCCCGCACTACTGCACGGGTGCCGCGCTGGGCAGAGTGACGGTCCGGCTCGCTCTAACCGAGCTGTTCCGACGGCTCCCCAATCTCCGCGCCGCCACGGCTGTCCATGAAATCCCCTACCGTCATGGGTACGTACGCCATCCCGAATCACTTTCCGTGCGGACAACAGACCCGCAACACGCCCGCGAAAGGAATCGCAATGAACAGTAGCTCGTTCGATCTCCTCGCCAGCATCCTGGTTGAAGAGTTCAAGATCGCTCCCGAGAGGGTGGTCCCGGACAATACATTCAGCGACCTGGGCCTGGACTCCCTGGAGCTGCTGGAAGTTTCCGTTTTCGTCCAGGAACGCATCGATATTTTTGTCGACGGCATCACAACCGAGTCCACCATCGCGGAAGCTGTCAATCTGCTGACGTTCCTGCAGACCACAGGCGACGCCTCCAATACAGTGCACGGAAAGGGAAAACTGGCTTGCGACACGACGACGTAGCCGTCACCGGGCTGGGCCTGCTCTGTCCAGCCGGCACTACGGCGGAAGGAATCTGGGAAACGCTGAGTGCGGGCCGCAGCTTGGCGCAGCGGGACCCAGAGTTGCTCGGTCTGCCGGTCGACATCTCCTGCCGAGTCTCTGGCTTCGATCCGGTGACCGAGTGCGGGCCACGCCTCGCGCGGCGCCTGGACCGGTTCATTCACCTCGCGCTGATCGCTGCCCGGCGGGCGGTCGCCGACGCAGAACTGGACCCGCGGACGTGGCGAGCCGAGCGAGTCGGAGTCATCCTCGGCGTCGGCAGCAACAGCCTCGAGACCTACATAACAGAGTTCACGCGCCTTGGCCAGGGCCATCCTCAGAGGGTCTCTCCGCAAGCCATGCCTCGCAGCCTCCCCAACATGGCAGCCGGTGAGGTCGCCATCGACCTGGGTGCCCGTGGGCCGAACTTCTGCGTCTCCAGCGCCTGCGCCTCTGGCGCCACCGCGCTGGGCGTAGCTCGCGACCTGCTGCTGGCTCGCCGCTGCGACGTAGTCCTCGCTGGCGGCAGCGAATCTGGCAGATCCAGGATGACCACGGCCTGCTTCTCGCAGATGCGTGCTCTGTCCCGGCGCACCGATCAACCCGCCTCGGCCTGCCGTCCTTTCGACACCGACCGTGACGGCTTCGTGCTCGGCGAAGGCGCCGCTGTCCTCGTCCTGGAACGCCATGACTACGCACGCCGCCGTGGGGCCCCCGTACGCGGACTGCTGAGCGGTTTCGCCGCCACAGCGGATGCCTACCACCCGGTAGCACCCCACCCCGAAGGGGCTGGTGGCGAACTCGCATTGCGTGCGGCGCTGGCCGATGCCGGCTGTGCTCCGCGCGACGTTGGACACATCAATGCCCACGCCACCTCGACCCAGGCTGGCGATGCCGCCGAGGCACTCACCCTGCTACGCGTTCATGACGGAAGTCCGCCACCGGTGACGGCCCCCAAGAGCGTTCTCGGCCACTCCCTCGGGGCATCCAGCGCCATCGAAGCGGCGCTCACGGTACTCACCCTCGAACGTCAGTGCATTCCCCCCACCGCGAACCTCCAACGACAAGACAAAGGGCTTGAGTTAGACGTGGTCGCCGGTACCACGCGGATGGCCACACTCGATGTCGCTGTGTCCACATCGTTCGGCTTCGGTGGGCAGAACGCCGTTGTCGTCTTCACCGCCCCCGAATGACTAACGACGGAGTCAGTTCTCCTATGGACAAGCCCAATCTTGCCGAGAAGTTCTTCGCCGAAGCAGCGGCTCCCGCATCCCGTGACAACCCGTATCCACATTATGAGGAATATCGCTCCCGGGGATCCCTCCTGAAAGCTGGTGGCTCCACCTGGTTGTCCTTCGCGCACACCGATATCACCATGCTGCTCCGCCATCCGAAACTCTCCATGTCCGCGGATCGGGCTGACGCCCCCGTCGCCCAACCGCCCTCCGGCGCGGTCCGGTACCGAAACCTCCTCAACATGGACCCGCCGGATCACACACGGTTGCGTTCGCTCGTCTCACATGCGTTCACCGCACGCAGGGTGCAGAGACTCCGAGGTGCGGTCGAACAGAGTACTAGGAAACTGATCGGCCGTATGAAATACGCAGTTGCGGCGAATGAACCCGTCGACATCATCGACGCCCTAGCCTACCCTCTCGCACTCCACACGATCTGCACCTTGCTCCGTGCTCCGCATTCGGATGCGGCGGACCTCGGCCGCTGGTCCCGCTCGGTCGTACGAGGCGTCGACCCAGTAATGCTGCGTTCGCCCGGGCAGGATGCCGAGATTCTCGCGGATGCAGGCGACCTGACCACGTATCTGGAACACCTGCTTGCGCTGCGCCGCAGAGACCCCGGTGGCGATCTGCTTTCCGCTCTCGTGTCGGTGCAGTCGGAAGCAGACCGTCTGACCTCCGCTGAACTCGTCAATCTCGCCAGGCTGCTGCTCGTCGCTGGCCACGAGACGACGGCAAACCTCATCGGAAACGGCATTCTGGCCCTCCTGCGGCATCCCGATCAGATGGTGCTCTTGAAAAAGTCACCGGGACTCATCGACACTGCTATTGACGAACTCCTGCGTTTCGACAGCCCGGTCCAACAATTGCAGCGGGTGGTGACCGAGGATCTCGACCTGGGAGGACACCGGTTGTCAGCAGGCGATCAGATCATTCTCGTGACCGGTGCGGCCAACCGTGACCCCAGTGTCTTCACTCGGCCTCATCTGCTCGACGTGACCCGTGATGCACGCCACCACCTCTCCTTCGGCGGCGGAATCCATTTCTGCCTCGGGTCGGCGCTAGCCCGGATGGAAGGTCAGATCGCGCTCCGCGAGCTCATCACCGCGTTTCCCGACCTCTATCTAGCCGGTGCACCAGTACGTCGCCCGACGTTCTCCTTGCGGGGTCTGGAGTCCCTGCCGGTGTACCTGAACCGACAGAAACCCTGTACCAGCGCTGCCGCGCCGGGGCACTATTGATCCGAAACGGTAGGGGTTCTCTAGAGCTTGTGTGAAGTCGCGATCAGTTGAGTGTCTGCAGAAGGTCGTTGATCTAGATCATCGAGGCGCGGAGGCAGAGGCTGGCGACGTAGCCTTCGGGGGTCTTGTCGTATCTGGTGGCGATGCGTCGTCAGGGCATTGACGGGTTGAGCGTGGGGTGTGTGGTGATCTTGGCTGGGATGTGACGGGGGAGGGCTTGTTCGTGGACGCCGCTGCAGCTCCGCCGTGCCGGGGGTACCGGTTTCCGGCCGAGGTGATCGGCCTCGCGGTGTGGCTGTACCACCGGTTCCCGCTCTCGTACCGCGAGGTCGAGGAGCTCCTGATCCTGGGCCGCTCGCCGGGAGCGCAAGCGGCCGACCTCGTCCAGGGCGCGGTTGGCGATCGCGACGGCTTCTTGTGGATCGCCGACCCTCGTCCTGGTCCAACAGGGACAGTTGGGCGCCGAGGTGTGGGCGCTCGCGGCGCACGATGATGCGGGTGCCGTCCGGACAGCGTCCAGATCGACCACGCCGGTCAGCTCGGCTGCCTCATGCAGCGTCCCGTCCTGGTCCAGGGCGCGATGCCAGACCTGCTTGGGCAGGGCCCGGACGTGCGACGGAGCGGTTCGGTGACCGCGTACCCGACCGAGAAGACGGTACGGAGCCCATGTGCCCGCAGGTCTCGGAGGTGGGCGAAAACGGATTTCGCGGATCCGACGCTGTCGGTGCGAATGAGGGTGACGGTGCCGGTGGGCGTCGGGGATCTGCGCGAGCGGGTCGTCCAGCACCGCGATGTGATCCGCGGCGGTGTTGGCGCCAACGTTGCCGGGCCGCAGCCGCCCGGACATGCCCTCGCCGGTGTTCGCCAGGAAACGCACAGAGGATGGAAGCCGACCGCCTTTATAGGTGGGTGCGGCTGCCTCCTTCTCGGAGTGCCAGGTCACCAACGTGGCGTCGATGCCCAGGACCAGGCTAGGCACCTCCCGTCCGCCGACCTTCATCGCCGGTGCCCTAGCGGTGGTTTGTTAGACGGGGCAGTAGAGATCGAGGGGTCTGCCGGTGGAGACGGCATTGATCAGTTCCTGGAGTTCGGTGGGCGGGGGCTTCGTCGACCATGCCCGCCAGTAGCGTTGCAGCGTGGTCCAGGGCGTCAGCCAGCCACGGACGGCCCAACCGGCCTGGGGCCAGCAGGCCGGTTGGGGCTGCTGGGACGTTGAGGTTCCCCCTCTCTGGGTGGTCCGCGGACGGGGCCGGTTCCTGTTCCGCGGGCGGTGGGGGTGGGGCGAACCAGGTGTCCCAGCAGAACGAGAAAGCGGTGTTGACCAGAGTCTGGTGGCGGCGGATGGCAGTGTCGGAACGGACCTGGAAGTCGGCCCAGCCGAGTTCGTCCTTGACCTGCTTGTAGCTCTGCTCGATCCAGTGCCGCAACCCGTAGATCCGTACGATCTCAGCAAGGTCGGCGGGCGGGTAAGGGCTGTCGGCAGCGCGTGGTCCGCCGGGGCGGGGCAGGTCGGTGGCCAGGTACCAGGTCGCTTTCTCGGGCAGGGCGGCCGGGTCGGCGGTGGCCACGACCAGGCGGACGTTCCCGTCCGGGCCCCACCATCCGAGCCGGGCCTCGGCAGCCCACCAGGCGGCACTGTGCCCGTCGCGGAAAGTGCGCTCGATCAGCGACCAGTCCCCGGGATGGTCCGGGCCCGCCCACGTCAGGAGGCGGGCTGCGTCGACGGGAGTATGTGCGTCCGCTCCGTAGGCCCAGGTGCCGTGGCGCGGTTTGAGGGCCATCACGAACGGCAGGCCGGCGGTGTGCAGGTCAGCACGGAAGCTGTCCTGATCGCCGTAGGCACAGTCGGCGGCGACCGCCCTGAACGCCAGCCCGGCCTCCGTGGCCCTGGCGGCCAGGCCGGCCGCGATCTTCAGCTTGGTGCGGAAGCCCGGGTCGTTCTTCCCCTTCGGAAAGTGGTGAGCCGGGGTATAGGGAACCGCGTGCAGCGGGTAGTAGACGCGTTCGTCCGCCCAGCAGGTCGTCACGGTGACCACACCGCAGTCGATCTTCCCGACCGAGCCCAGGTACTGCTTGCCCACATGCGCGGTCGCGCTGCCGTCCTTGCGGTCACCCGAATCATCGATCACCAGCACCCCGCCCGGATGCGGGGCGGTCGCCGGATCGGAGAGCAGCAGCTCAACCCGCCGGGCGTTGACCGCCTCGTGGTCCCAGGTCGACTCCGACAGGAAGAACTGCAGCCGCTGCACCGCCCGGTGCTGGGCACCGGTGACAGGCTCTGCACCGGCCAGGCAGGTCAGCGTCTTGTTCCGGTCCCGCGGCAGCAGCAGCCCGGCGAGGTACTCGCGGAAACCCCGGCGTTGTGCCAGCGTGGAGAACAGGTCATCAAAGCGCGCGGCGTAGGCCTCCAGCGGCCCCGGAGCAGGCGGACACGGCAGACGACGAGTCATCACAGCCCCCGGAAGGCAAGGCGACGTTCCTCTGCTACCGGCCTACCGCCGCCCTGACCCGCCGTCAACAAACCACCGCTAGGGCCGTCCCTTCGGCTCGGTCCCCGCGGATGCCCCGCCGACCACCAGCCAGCCGATCACGATGCCGATGATGAACCACGCGGAGAGCACGCCCAGGCTCACCAGCGCCACCAGCAGGCCCAGTACGTGCAGGCCGGCCGCCGCCCTGCGCTGCCCGGTATGCCGGGCCGTGGTGACCTTGACCGTCTGTTGCCGCGGCGGCGCTGCAGCCAGTGCCCCGCCCTTGTTGCTGAGGGGCGAGCCGCATGCGTATCCCGGTGCGATAGGCGCCCGGTACCGTTCTAGCTGTCGCGACCAGGACGGAGTCAACTATGCCTGAAACCACGGACATTGGCACGGGGGCGCGGATTGCCTCGTACCGCAGGTTGCACCACCTGACCCAGCGGGGTCTCGCAGCGAAGGCACATGTCTCCTACAGCCTGTTGACGAAGGTGGAGGCGGGGCTTAAGCCCGCATCCGCCTCGCTGATCGCGGCCTGCGGCCGCGCGCTGGACGTTCCGGTGACCGCGCTGAACGGTCAGCCGTTCGCGTGGGAGCACACCGTCGACAGGCTGGACGGGCCGTTGTCGGAGTTGCGGGCGGCTCTCGATAACTGGGACATGCCTCTGGAGGAGCTTCCCGTGCGGCCTCTGGTCGAGGTCGAGGACGACGTGATGGCGCTGGTCCAGGCGCGCCGGGATGCCAATTTCGCCCGGCTGGCCTCTCTGGCCCCGGGGCTGATTAACGAGCTCGTGCAGATCAGCGCGACCGCTTCCGGGCATGCGGCGGAGGAGGCCCACCGGCTGCTGGCGCATGTGTACCGCTCCGCGCACGCGGTCGCCTATGGACTCGGGCTGACGGACCTCGCGGCCTTGCTGCTGGCGAGGATGGAGTTCTCCGCGCAGCGGTGTGCGAATGGCAACCTGCTGGGGCTGTACCGGTACATGCGGGCGCGTCGCGCGTTCAGTACCGGCCGCCATGAGGTGGGCCATCGGATCGTGGTGCGGGCTGCCGGTGAGCTCAATGCCGCGGTCTCGGCCGGGGACACCGGTGCGGTGTGCGTGGTGGTCAACTTGCACCTGCGGGCGGCGATGCTGGTGACACGGGATGGGAACGAGGTACGGGCGCGTGAGCACCTGGCCGAGGCCCGCCGGCTGGCCACACAGGTGGGGCGGGAGATCGAGGGTGGCATTGACGCAGGGCACGTGATGTCGTTCGGTCCGACGAACGTGAGCATCCACGCTGCGGCCGTCGAGGTGGAGCTGGGCAAGTACGGCAGGGCGCTGCAGCTGGCCCGGGATGTGCACTTCCCCGAAGGGTTCCCTTCGGACCGGATCTCGCATCACTGGATCGACACTGCCCGGGCGCAGATGTGGACGGGCAAGAACGATGCGGCCCTGGCTTCGCTGCTCAAGGCGCGGAAGGCGGCGCCGCAGCAGACGAAGTACCACCCCTCGGTGCGCGAGACGTTGACCGGCCTGGTGCGGGCGGCGCGGGGTGCGCCGGAGACGCTGACCGGCTACGCGTCGTGGGTGGGCGTGCCCCTGTAGGAAGCTGCTGTTGGCATATGGGCTCTGGCTTTCACCAAGTGTGAAAGCCAGAGCCTTTTGGCGTGGCCACGCTGTTACTGACCGCGTTGTCGATGGCGACAACCGGACCAGACGAAGAGGTGTGCCATGACCGCCCGTGTCACCCCGCGTCTCACTGCGCAGAATCTTGCTCGTCGTCGCGTGCTCGCCGACGCGGCTTCCGGATGGGCCTGGGCCGGGCACCGCGCCGTCCTCCTCTCAGACCTCGGAGTCGGGCTCGCGGTCGACCTGGTCACCGTCACCAGGACGGTCTCGGAGGCCCTCAGACCCGTGCCGGTCGGTGGTCGCCTGGATGCCGATGCGCTGGAGCGCACCGCCGCCCTGCTGGTCGGGCATGTGCAGATGATGCTGCCGCTCGCCGAGGCCGCCCACCGCCGGTTACGCCCCGATCCCCGCAGGCCTGGGCTCGTCGGGTACGGCCTGGAGTACATGCGCAGCCGGATGAGAACCGAGCCGCCCGACCCCAGGACGCATCCGCAGGACGCGCTCGTGTGGTGCCAGGAGACCGCGCGAGGACTCCAGCAGCTCCTGGGCGTGGCTCTCGCCGACGAGGAGCGGCATGCCGCGGCGGCGGCCCGGTGAGCGGCCGGCACGCCCGCGGTGAGGCCATCGATACCGCGCACCCGGCGAAGGCCTTCCTCGCCCTGGCCGCCGTCGCCATGGGCCTTCCCACTGTCGTGGTGGTGCACGAGCAAGGTGGCGGAGCCCTGGGTCACTCCGCGGCCCCCTCCACGGTCACGGCAGCCGACGTCGCACCACCCGAGCAGCGACCCAGGAGGTTGTGATGCCTGAACGCACCACCCGGCCCGATGTGGGCCGTGCGCTCGATCTCGCGGGCCCCGCCTGGAAGCAGTTGACCCACCTGCGCGGCAAGGATCAGGTTTTCGCCCGGGACCTGCATGCCCGGGAGGCGTGGGCGACGCTGACGACGGCGCTCGGCACCGAGATGGCGTACGCGTTCGCCGAGCGGGGCGCCGTGATGTGGGTGCGGCCGGACGCCTTCGCCGCTGGTGCGGCGCGCCGGGTGCTGGCCGCCACCGAGGAGGCCGGGTTCCGTCCGGTGGCCGCGCGGCTTGTACGGGTGGACCGGTGCGGGGTGCGGGCGTTGTGGGCGTACATGTGCCGGTGGGCGACGATTGAGCGGTTGTGGCTGCTCGATGCGCTCGTGGCCCTGGGCCCGGGGCTGCTGGTGCTGTGGGCCGACGATACCGGGGAGTCAGCGTCGGTGCGGCTGAGCGCGTTGAAGGGCAGCAACGCCCCGCACCGGCGGACCGGGGCGAGCCTGCGGGATGTCGCGGGGGCCCCGAACCGGCTGTTGACCATGGTGCACACCGCGGACGAGCCCGCCGACGTGGTCCGCGAACTCGGCGTCCTCTTCCCGTGGCCCCAGCGCGTGGCGCTGGTCGCCGAGGCAGCCCGGAATCTGGCCAGTGGCGTGCGCTGCCTGCTGGACGCCGCGGTCGCCGAGGTTGAGGACGAGCTGCCGCCACTTGGAGTGCCGCAGCCGGGCACCGACGCCCCCGCCCTGGACGAGCTGACGACGGGGCCGTTTGAGCAGCGGTGGGCGGCACTGTGGGCGGCTTCCCAGACGTGGCCCCTGCTGACCAGGAGCCCCGGGCCGGCGGCGTGGCCCGAGCAGGAGACGAGGAGCCCATGGCGATGATGAACCCCACCACCGAAACCCGTACGGACACGATCGGCTCGACGGAGCGGGAGGTGTTGTGGCCGTGGTGGTCCGAAGGCGCCGTCGAGAAGGTGCGGTGGCTGCTGGACGAGGGCGACATGGCCGCGACCGGCCGGGACCACCCGCAGATCGCCGAGTGCGAGCAGCTCGCCGCCGACGTCCTCGCCCCGGGGCGGCCGGTGATGCTGTGCGACTCGGGCACCGGCGCGCTGGAGACCGGCTACGCCGCCCTGCAGCTGGAGCCGGGCAGCGAGGTGCTGGTAGCGAGCTACTCCTTCCGTGCCACGGTGACCGCGATGCTTCCCCAGGGCCTGGTCCCGGTGCTGTGCGACACCGACCCGGCCACCGGCGGGATCGACCTGCGTGACGCCGCCGCACGCCTCACCCCGCGCACCGCCGCCCTGACCATCACGCACACCTGGGGCCGCCCTGTCCCCCTGGACGCGGCCCGCCGGTTCTGCGACCGGCACCACCTCGCCCTGGTAGAGGACTGCTCCCACGCCCACGGCACCACCTGGCGCGGCCGCCCGGTCGGCGCCGTCGGGGACGTGGCGGTGTGGTCGTGCGGCACCTGGAAGATGGCCACGGGTGGCAAGGGCGGCCTGCTGACGTCCCGGGACCGGATGGTGTGCGAGCGGGCCCTGCCCCGCCGCCAGCGCCCCCGGCCACTCCCCGGGGAGACCCCCGGACCCGACGAGCTGCGCCGCCAACTCCAGCACCTGTGCGAGGCGGTCCTGCGGTGCGGGCGCATGGACCGCCTGGTGAAATTCGCCCACGACTACGACGCCACCGGAGCCAGGACCTTCGCCTGCCTGCTCTACTCCACCCAGCGACGCGCTGGCGCCGTCTTCTGGTGGCGCGTTGCAGCAGGCGCCGGCGACCAGCTCGCGGCCCACTGCCTCTCGGTCCACCACGCCGCCGACGGCAGTCCCATCGATGCCCGCCTCTGGCGCGCCATCGCAACGGCCATGGGCTACTCCCCCACCCGCCACCTCCCCAACCCAGCCCCAGGAGCGCCACTGCCCGACCGGCGCCGCGCCCTGGACCGCACACTCGAAGGCCCCACAAGGACCGCGTAGGGCCCTCCGCTCACGCTGCGGTGTTCCTTCGGCCCCCCCGCGCGAAGACTTCGGCCCTCAAGGTCGATCACAGACATGTGAGACAGGCACTTACCTTGTCATTTATCCAGTTCGACGCGGTTTCGTTCCGACCTTGTGGTGTGCTGGACGACTGAACGCCTCGCCGGTGGCAAGGACTCTGCCCACGTC
>NZ_JBVIQR010000069.1:0-21957 GCF_055576875.1 Streptomyces sp. NPDC033229
GGGGGGGGGGGGGGGGGGGGAGGTTCTTCCCGGGGGGGAGAAAAAAAACCCCCCCCCCCCCCCCCCCCCCCCCCCCCCCCGACACCGCACCGAAACAGCCCCGCGCAGCGGACACGCCCCGCGTCAGCGGGAAACGGCGGGGAACCCGGCAACGTTCAAAGCCCCCACGCAGCGGCTCAGTACGCAGCGGTGAACCGAACGCGATGGCGGCTGGGCCGCTCCACCTCGTCCAGGAGGACAACCGCCAGATCCTCCATGGAGATCGCCGAGTTCCCCTCCGCATCGACCAACAGCTCATCACCGCCCAACCGATACGTCCCCGTACGCACACCCGGCTCCAGGACCGCCGCCGGGCTCAGGTAAGCCCAATCCACCTCGGTCTCCGCGCGGCAAGCGGCAAGTTGCGCGTTGCAGGCCAGAGCGATGCCCCGCCAGGACGCGGGGAAGTCCGGGGCGTCGATCACCGTGGTGCCACCCGTGCCGGGGACTATGAGGCTGCCCGCGCCGCCGACGACCAGCAGCCGCACGCCGGTGTGGGCGAGGCCGGCGAGCAACCCTTCGGTGGCCTTGACGAGTTCGCCCTCGCTGCCGGGCGCCGGGCGGGTCGCGCCGATCACGACGTCCTGGCCGGCGCTCAGCCGGGCCACGTCCTCGGGGTTCGAGGCGTCGCCGACGCGGGCCTCGGCCCCGGCGGGCAGTTGGGGGAAGCGGGCGGCGTTCCGCACGACGGCGGTCACCTCGTGGCCCCGGGACAACGCTTCGGCCACCACTCGGCTGCCGACGTTACCCGCTGCTCCGAAGACGGTGATGCGCATGATGATCGAGCTCCTTGTGAAGAGGGGTGGTTCAGATCAGCGGGAGGACGGGACGGACGGGGCCGGCTCGGGGGCCACCGCCGGGACCGGCGTGCGCGCCGCCCGGGGGGCTATCTGGGCGACGACGAGCGCGCCAAGGACGATGAGTCCGCCCAGCGACTGGCCCACGGTGAGTTCCTGGTCGAGCGCGAGCCAGCCGAGGGTGGTGGCGACGAGGGGGCTGAGCAGTCCGAGGAAGGTCACGTTCGTCGGGGACAGGGCGCGGATGCCCCGGAACCACAGGACGTACGCGAGGGCCGCGCCGACGATCGCGAGGTAGCCGTAGCCGGCCAGGTTCGCGGCGGTGAGCGTCGTGGGCGGGGGGCCTTCCACGGCGAAAGCGACCGGGAGCAGCAGCAGACCGCCCGCGACGAGCTGCCAGCCGGTGGTCGCGAGCAGGGGGGCGGGCGAGGTCCACCGCTTGCTGAGGACGATCCCGGTCGCCATGACCACCGCGCTGGCGACGGCGGCGGCGACGCCGATGCCGTCCAGCCCGGCGTCGGCCCGCAGGACGAGCAGGCTGACGCCGCCGACCCCCGCGATGCCGGCGAGCGCGGTGCGCGTGGACACCCGCTCACCGAGCAGTCCGGCGGACAGGCCGACGACCAGCAGGGGCTGCAGGGAGCCGATGGTGGCGGCGACCCCGCCGGGCAGCCGGTAGGCGGCGACGAACAGCAGGGCGAAGAACGCCCCGATGTTGAGGGCGCCGAGCACCAGCGAGCGCCACCACCACACGCCTCGCGGCAGCCGCCGGGTGATCGCCACGAGCAGGAGGCCCGCCGGCAGCGCACGTGCCACGCCCGCCAGCAGGGGGCGGTCCGGGGGCAGCAGTTCAGTGGTGACGAGGTAGGTGGTGCCCCAGATGGCGGGCGCCAGCGCGGTCACGAGAATGATGGCGATCCGATTGCTTAGCACTAAGGCAACATATCTCACTGCTAAGGGATTGGCTAGAGTGGAGTCATGGCAGACCATGTGGACCGAGTGCTGGAACAGTGGGCCGAGCGCCGCCCCGACCTCGACGTATCGCCGATGGCGGTGATCGGGCGGCTGTCGCGGCTGCACCGGCTGATCGACTCCGAGCTGGGCCGCACCTTCGCCGCGCACGGCCTCGACAAGGCGTCCTTCGACGTACTGGCCACCCTGCGTCGCAGCGGGCCGCCGCCGTATTCACTGACCCCGGCGGGACTGATGCGTTCGTCGATGGTCACCTCGGGAGCCATCACCCAGCGCCTCGACCGGCTGGAGGCCCGGGGCCTGGTGGCCCGCACGCCGAGCGCCTCGGACGGCCGCGTCGTGCACGTCACCCTCACCGAGGAGGGACTCGCCCTGATCGACCGGGCCCTGCCCGACCACGTCGCCACCGAGGAGCGCATCCTCTCCGCACTCTCGCGCCCCCAGCGGGACGCACTCGCCGAGGGACTCCGCGATCTCCTGGAGTCCCTCGACGGCACCACGTGACCCGACACCCCCGGGCCGGGGGGCGGATCAGGCGGCCATGACGTGCTCGTCGGCCTTCCGCCCGTCGGCTTCCCGCCCGGCAAGCGCCTCCCGCTCCGCGGAGACCTCCCGGCGGGGACGGCGCAGCACGGTGAAGGCGACCGCGAAGGCGACGACGAGCAGCCCGGCGCCCACGGCGAAGGCCAGGTGGTAGCCACCGGTCAGCGCCTCGGCGCGGCTCCGCCCGTCCGCGAGGAGGGCGTCGGTGCGGGAGGCGGCCAGCGTGGAGAGCACCGCGACGCCCAGGGCCATGCCGATCTGCTGGGTGGTGTTGAAGAGCCCGGAGGCGAGCCCGGCGTCCTCGCCTCCCGCGTCCGACATGCCAAGGGTGGTCAGCGCCGGGAGCGCGAGCCCGAAGCCGGCGGCGAGCAGCATCACCGGGAGCAGGTCGACGAGGTAGTTCGCGTGGACCGGGAGGCGGGTGAGCCACCCGAGGACCCCGACCAGGAGGACGAGCCCGGCCAGCAGGACGTTGCGCTCGCCGAAGCGGGCGTTCAGGCGGGCGGAGACGCCCAGTGACACCGCGCCGATGACCGCCGCCGCGGGGAGCATCGCCAGACCGGTCTCGGCGGCGCCGTAGCCGAGCACCTTCTGCATGTAGAGGGCGACGAGGATCTGGAAGGAGAAGAGGGCGGCCACCATGAGGACCTGGACCAGGTTGGCGCCCACGACGCTCCGCGAGCGGAGGATCCGCAGCGGCATGAGCGGCGCCGCGGCGGTGGCCTGACGGGCGACGAACGCGGCGAGCAGCACGGCGGCGAGGGCGCCGAGGCCGAGTGTGTGGGCCGACGTCCAGCCGTACTCCTCCACCTTGACGACGGTGTAGATCCCGAGCATCAGTCCCGCGGTGACGAGGAGGGCGCCGAGGATGTCGGCTCCGGCCCCCCGCCCGGCCCCGCGGTCGGCGGGCAGCGCGGGCACGGCGAAGGCGAGGGCCGCGAGCCCGATCGGCAGGTTGATGAAGAAGATCCAGTGCCAGTCGAGCGCGTCGGTCAGGACACCGCCGAGCACCTGACCGAGCGAGGCGCCGGCCGCACCGGTGAAGCTGAACACGGCGATCGCCTTGGCGCGTTCGGCGGGCTCGGTGAACAGCGTGACGAGGATGCCCAGGCTGACCGCGGAGGACATCGCGCTCCCGACCCCCTGCAGGAACCGGGCGGCTATCAGCATCGCGGGGGACGCGGCCACGCCCGCCAGCAGCGAGGCCGCGGTGAACACCGCGATGCCGGCCAGGAACATGCGCTTGCGGCCGATCAGGTCGCCGAGCCGCCCGGCGAGCAGCAGCAGACCGCCGAAGGCGATCAGGTAGGCGTTGACGGTCCAGCTGAGACCGGCGGGCGAGAAGCCCAGGTCGCCCTGGATGGCCGGCATCGCCACCGTCACGATGCTGCCGTCGAGGACCGTCATCAGCATCCCCGCGGCGAGGACACCGAGGGCCGGCCAACGGGACCGCCCTCGCGGGAGGGGGGCGGCGGAGGGAAGAGCGGGTGCGGCGGACATGGCGACCTCTCCTGTCAGTGGTGGCGACAGGAGAGACCGTAGCAGATAGTTTTGTTATAGACGATCTATTTCAGAGCGTTCTGAAGTCCATCGGAGCCCGTCCGGCGATCGGAAGCCCGCAAAGAGCCACCGAGCGCGCCCCATCCCTCACTTCTCACGCTGACGCGCGCGCCGGGCCGGCCGGGGCCCCTCGACGGGAACGGCGAGGTGCCCGTCGACCAGGAGTTTCAGGGCACCCAGCAGCGCCTTGCGGTCGCCCTCGGGAAGCGCCGACAGCGCTTCCTCGTGGACCCGGTCGACAATCCCCTGGCTCTGCGCGGCAACGCGGGCACCCTCCTCGGTGACCGCGATGATCCGGGCGCGCCGGTCCCGGGCCGACGGCCGTCGCTCGGCGAGCCCGGCCTTCTCCAGGGCGTCCACGGTCACCACCATCGTGGTCTTGTCCATGTCCCCGATCTCCGCGAGCTGGGCCTGGGTGCGCTCCTCCTCCAGGGCGTGGACCAGCACGCAGTGCATGCGAGCGGTCAGCCCGATCTCCGCCAGCGCCGCCGCCATCCGCGTGCGCAACACGTGGCTGGTGTGGTCGAGCAGGAAGGAGAGGTCGGGTTCGGTGCGGGCGGGCGCCATGGCAGTCATGTTCGCCAGCGTAGCAATTCGATCCGTGACGGATGATCCGGAAATGGACCTTCTGGGTAACGGGCCAGTAGACAGTGTCTACGCGCTTTGGTAGACAGTGCCCATGACTGAGCGAGACATGGGCCTCAGGACCCGTTTGATCCAGGTCGGCGTCGACCTGGTGACGAGAGAGGGGCTCCAGGCGCTGACCCTCCGGGAGATCGCCCGCCGGGCCGGGGTCTCGCACGGCGCCCCGCGCCGCTACTTCCCGACCCATCTGGACCTGCTGTCCGCCATCGCCCGTCAGGGCTTCGCCGACCTGGCCGCCAGGGTCACCGAGGCGGTGAGCGACGGCCCGGCGGACCCCCGCGAGCGGCTCCTGGCGCTGGGGCGCGGCTACCTCGACTTCGCCCTGGCCAACCGCGGCATGTTCGAGCTGATGTTCCGGCACGACCTGCTGGAGAGCGACCGCCTCGGGCTGCGGGACACCAGCCTCCCGCTCTTCGGCACCCTCGTCGACCTGGTCGCCCTGGTGCGGCCGGACGCGGACGCGCCGGTCGTGGCGGGCGCGCTGTGGGCGAATCTGCACGGCATCGCCCAACTGTGGTGCTGGGGCAGCCTCCAACTCGCCACGGGCGCCCCGGACGTCGAGCCGCTGCTGCGCACCGCGCTGGACGCCCACCTGGGACCCGTGGACCGATGAGCTCACGACGCCACCAGATCCTCACGCTCGTCGGCAGCGTCACCGGGGCCGTGATCGTCGCCCTGGACGGCACCGTGCTGACCGTCGCGCAGCCCACCATGCAGCGCGACCTGCACGCCTCGTTCACCCAGGTCCAGTGGGCCAGTACGGGCTATCTCATCGCCGTCGCGAGCCTCCTCGTCTTCGCCGGCAGGCTGGGCGACCGGTACGGCCACCGGCAGGTCTTCGCCGTCGGGAGCCTGGGGTTCGCCGTCACGTCGGCGGGCATCGGCCTGGCGCCCGGCATCGGCTGGGTGATCGGCCTGCGCGTCGCCCAAGGGGTCTTCGGCGCACTGCTGCAACCGGCCACCCTCGGCATGCTGCGCGCCGCGTACCCGCCCGACCGGCTCGGCATGCCCATCGCGCTGCGCACCAGCGCCATCGGGCTGGCGGCCGCGGCGGGACCCGTCGTCGGCGGTGCGCTGACCGCCCACTTCGGCTGGCGGGCCGTCTTCTTCCTCGGCGTCGCACCGGCGCTCGTGATCGGCGTACTGGCGCTGGTCGTTCGCATCCCGGCACCCGAACGGGCCGCAGACGTCCGTCTCGACCTGCCCGGCGCCCTCCTGCTCGCGGTGGCCCTGGTCTGCCTCGTCCACACCCTGGTCTCGATACCGGAAACCGGCTGGACGACGGCGACCACGCTGCAACTCACCGCCGCGACGGCGGCCGGCGGCGCGTTCGTCCACCATGTGCGGCGCGCCGCGCACCCCTTGGTGCCACCGAGCGTGCTGCGCTCGGCGGCCGTCGCCTCGGCGCTCGGCATCCTGGTCGCGGCCTCGGCGTCGGTCTTCGGGGCGCTGTTCGTCGGCACCTATTTCCTGCAGGACGTCCTCGCGCTGGACCCCCTCCAGAGCGGGCTGAGGGCGCTGCCGCTGGCCGTGATGATGGTGCTGGGCGCGCCGGTCGCCGCCGTGCTGGTGCGCCGGTACGGGCCCCGCCGGACGGCCGGGGCGGGGATGGCGCTCCTCGCCCTCGGCATCTTCCTCTTCGCCCGGCTCGACCGGGCGGCCGCGGCCGCGGAGATCGGCGGCTGCTTCCTCGCGATGGGCGCCGGCTTCGGCGCGGTGATGGTCACCGCCACGGCCGTCGTCGTGCGGCACTCGCCCGTGGAGAGCGCGGGCGTCGCCGGCGGGCTCCAGCAGACCGCCATGAACGTCGGCCCGACGCTGGGGGTCGCCGCGGCCACCATGCTGATGAGCCTCGCCGGACCCGGATCCGCCACCGGCCCGGCGCACGGCGACGGCCCGGGCCGGCCCGATGGCGCCTTCGTGACCGCGATGGGGTCCACCCTGGCGGTTCTCGCGGCCGTCGCCGCGCTCGGCGCGCTGCTGGCGGTCAAGCTGCCGGTGGCGCGCGCGGACACCGGCCACGGGTAGCGGATACGCGCGACCCCGCCCCGGCGTCGGATGCCGGGGCGGGGTCGCGGTTTCAGCCCGGGAAGGGTCAGCCGAGCTTGCCCAGCTGCGCGTCGGCGACGGCCTTCGGCTGCTCCGCCTTGCCCGCGAGGCTCATGGCGAAGAGGGTCGCGAGCGTGCTGCCCTTGCGCGACGCCACCACGTGGGTCGCGTTGGTCGCGCCGTCCGCGTCGAGCGTCAGCGTGAAGGCGACCGCCTCGTCGCCACCGCTGAAGGTGGCGGGCTCCACCTTGCTGATCTTCGTCTTGTCCGAGCCGACGATCATGGTGAATCCGCCGGTGCAGGCCTTGCCCGCCGCGCTCAGCTTGGCGAGGGCCTCCTGGGCGCCCTTGCCCTCGTAGGAGCCGAGGACGTCGGAGGTGATCGTCGCGCCGAGGGCGTTCAGACCGGCCTTCGCCTTCTCCTCGGGGGAGGCGTTGTCGGCCGCCTTCTGCGGCATCGCCATGATCTTGCGCACCGAGGTCGCGGCGGGCTTGCCGACGGACTGGAGGGTCATGGCGTCGAGGAGCGGCTTGCACTCGGCCTTGTCGGTGGTGGCGGCCTTCACCGAGGCGAGGTCCGCCTCGCTCGCGTTGGTGACCTTGTGGTCCTTCAGGTCGCCGTCGACGAGCATGAGCTTGTCCAGCTCGGCCTTCGTGAGGACCTTGCCCGCGGACGCGCTCTCCTTGCCCTTCTCCTTGCCCTCGGAGGAGGCCTCGGCGGCGGGCTTGTCGGACGACCCGCAGGCGCCGACGAGCAGCGCGAGCGAAACGGCCGAGGCGGCGACGGCGGTACGGCGGACGATGGTGCGGCGCATGAAACGGCTTTCCTTCTGTCTCGGTGAACAACGCTCCCCACGCGAAGTTCACTCGACCGGTGACACGCGGAATTTGTTGTGGACCCTGAAAATAAGGCCTGTTCCCGCCTTGCGATCAGGGGAATGACCTTGCCTCCGCAATCGTGACGCCCACGCAATCCCAGGGCCATCCAATCGAGACGCGTTCACGTACAACCTTCACCCACGTGACGGAGGCCACTCCCCCCTCTTCCACGACGTCGGCTCGACCCGGCCCTCCTGGACCGCTGACCGTCAGGCGGCGGCCGGGGTAGCGGCCAGCACGGGGTAGTCGGTGTACCCGGCCTCCCCGCCCACGTACATCAGGCCCGTCTCCCCCACCGGGTTGAGCGGTGCGCCGACGCGCATCCGTTCGACGAGGTCGGGGTTGGCCAGGAACGCACGGCCGAGCGAGATCAGGTCGGCTCCCGCGGCCAGCAGTCGCTCGCCCGCGGCCCGGCCGCCGTCGGCGGGCAGCGGCCCTCCCCACCCCAGCACGGGGTTGGCCATCAGGGTGCCCGGCCAGGCCTTCCGGATCTCCTGGAAGAGGGGCTGCTCCGGGTCGGCGAAGACGACGTGCAGGTAGGCCAGGCCGACGTCCGCCAGCGCCTCGACGAGGGCCGGGTAGATGCTCTCGGTGTCACCCTCGTCGATGCCGTTGACGGTCACTCCCGGGGAGACGCGCAAGCCCACCCGCTCGGGACCGATCGCCTCGGCGACGGCCCGGACCACCTCGACGGCGAAGCGGACGCGGCCGGCGACCGAGCCGCCGTAGGCGTCGGTGCGGTGGTTGGTGCCCCGCGCCATGAACTGGTGCAGGAGGTGCCCGTTGGCTGCGTGCACCTCCACTCCGGCGAAGCCGGCGTCCACGGCGTTGCGGGCGGCGGTGGCGAAATCGGCCACGGTGGAACGGATGTCCTCCAGCGACATCTCCCGGGGCACGACGGCGTCCTGGCGGCCGCTGGGGGTGTGGATCATCTCCGGGAGCGGTATCGGCGACGGCGCGACCGGCGTCAGTCCGCTGTTGTCGGGGTGGCCGACCCGGCCGCCGTGCTGCAGTTGCAGGAACATCCGGCCACCCGCGGCACGCACCGCGTCGGTGACGTTCCGCCATCCGGCCACGTGCGCGTCGTTGTAGATCGCGGGGATGTTGGGGTAGGTCTGCCCGACGGCGTTCGGTGTGGTGGCCTCGGCGATGATCAGCCCCGCGGAGGCGCGCTGCGCGTAGTACGTGGCCATGATCGGCTGCGGGACGCCGTCGGCACCGGCGCGATTACGGGTCAGCGGCGCCATCACCAGCCGGTTCGGCAGCGTCAGAGCGCCGAGGCCGGCGGGCTCGAAGAGGCGGGAGTCAACTCGTGTGTTCGTCATGCCCGTACGGTAAAAGTTGACACTGGTGTCAGATTCAAGAGCGCACGACGGCGGACGGGGTGGGGAATGCGGATCGGTGAACTGGCTCGGCGCACCGGCGTGAGCGAGCGGTCGTTGCGCTATTACGAGACGCAGGGCCTGCTGAGGGCCGAGCGCACCCCCAGCGGCCACCGCGTCTACGGCGACTGGGCGGTCGACCGGGTCATCCGGATCCAGGCGCTCTACGCCGCGGGGCTGAACAGCAAGAAGATCGCGCTGCTGCTGCCCTGCATGCGGGACACCGACGGCGGCCCGTCCGAGATCGCCACCCCGCAGTTGATCACCGAACTCGCCACGGAACGGGACCGCATCGACCGAATGATCACCGACCTGATCCGCTCCCGCGACGTCCTGGACGAAGTGATCGACACGGCGTCGGACCGCCAGGCCGTGTCCGGCGGGTCATGGAACGCACCACCGCTGCGCGGCGGTGTCCGGGGTCGCAGGACGGGCTGATCGGGCCGGGCTCAGCCCATTCCAGCCCGTCCGGCGACCCCGGACGCGCCCGCAGGGCGCTCGCCGCCGCAGGCGGCAACGACGGCCCGCACCGAAGATCCGCCGGAGACACCCTAGGGGCGCCGGGCCAGTGCGGCGTCGGCAGCGGCGAGGATGTTGCCGAAGGTGCGGGTGATGATCGGCCGCGCGACGCGCCGGGTGAGGAAGGGGCCGAGCAGCGGGACAGGGATCTCGGCGCGGGTCGTCCAGCACACCCGGGTACCACCGTCGGTCTCGGTGAACGTCATACGGCCGACCTCGTGCCTGGCCGGCGGCAGGCTGCGCTCGACGACGTACTCGGTGGCGTACGGCGGGTCGTAGTGGCTGATGCGTTCACGGAACCAGCCGATCAGCCAGAGGTGACTGCGCACCGCACCGACGCCGTACGGAGCCGTCTCACCGCGCCGGGTCAGTCGGCAGCGCAACACCAGGGGCGAGGACGTGTAGTTGGTGGTCGTGGTGAGCCAGGTGAAGACGTCGGCGATCGGGGCGTCGATGGTGCGCTCGACGATCACGGTTTCCATGGCTGAAGTTCTCCCCTGTCGAGTGGGCGCACCGCATCGGCGCGGTGCAGCTTGTCCGGGTTGCGCATGACGTAGAGGCCGGTGATCCGTCCGCCGTGGATCTCGAAGGCGAGCAGCCAGTCGAGTTCCCCGTCGGTGAGGGAGCGTGCCGCGGGCATGCCGTTGTAGGTGGCGGGCTCGATACGGGTCGTCGCGGTGACGCTGGTGCGGGCCACACCGAGGACGAACCGGGTGACGTCGGCGCGGCCCGTGATGGGGTGGCGGGCGGCGGACACCTTCCCGCCGCCGTCGGAGACCTGCACGACGTCGGGCGCCAACAGGTCCATCAGCGCCTGGACTTCGCCGGTCGTCGTCGCGTGCACAAAGCGCTGGACGATCTCCCGGGTGACCTCGGAGTCGGGCTCGAAGCGGCGGCGCCGCGCGTGGACGTGCCGGCGGGCGCGGTGGGCGATCTGCCGGACGGTGACCTCGGTCTTCCCGATCGAGTCGGCGATCTCGCCATGGGGGTAGCCGAACACGTCGTGCAGCACGAACACCGCGCGCTCGGCCGGGTTCAGCGTCTCCAGGACGAGCATCATGGCCATCGACACCGACTCACTGAGGATCACGTCCTCGCTCACCTCGGGTGCGGTGCGGATCGGCTCGGGCAGCCACGTGCCGACGTACTCCTCACGCCGCGCCTTGACGGCGCGCAGGTGGTTGAGGGCCTGCCGGGTCACCACGCGGACCAGGTAGGCCCGCGGATACTCGACCGCGGCCTGATCGACCGCGCTCCACCGCAGATAGCTCTCCTGCAGCACGTCCTCGGCATCGGTGGCGCTGCCCAGCATCTCGTAGGCGATGGTGAACAACAGCGGACGGTGCTCGGTGAAGGCGTCCACGACGACCGGCTCCTTTCTTCGGACACCCATCGAGACACGCCGCTCCGGCGAACCGTGACAGTCCGCCACTGTGATCCGCTTCACAGGAGGCATCACACCTGAGTGCCGGCCCCACGGAGGCCGCCGCGGACGCGGCCCCGTGCTCCTACTACCCGCGTCGCCGCCCTCACCCACCGCGCCGAGCAGCGGCGAACCACCGGTCAGGACAAGTGAATCCGGCCCCCTGCGCCACGCGGTCGTTAAGGTGACGAGATGCCTACGCTGCCTCTGATCCTCTTGCTGTCCGGAAGCCTGCGGGCCGGTTCCTCCAACGAGGCGGTGCTGCGCACGGCGCGAGCAGTGGCCCCCTCTCAGGTGCGCACCGCCGTTTACGAGGGATTGGCCGCGCTTCCGCATTTCAACCCCGACGACGACACCGATCCGCTGCCGGCTCCCGTGGCCGAGCTGCGGGCGGCGATCGCCGAGGCGGCCGCCGTGTTGATCTGCGCTCCGGAGTACGCGGGCACGCTGCCGGGCTCGTTCAAGAACCTGCTGGACTGGACGGTGGGTGGGACCGAGATCTGCGCCAAGCCCGTGGCCTGGGTGAACGCGGCGGCTCCGGGGCGCGGCCAGGGTGCGGAGGCCACGTTGCGGACGGTCCTGGGTTACACGGGCGCCGACATCGTGGAAGCGGCCTGCGCCAGGATTCCGGTGGCCTCTCGGATCGTCGGCGCGGACGGACTCATCACCGATCCGCAGGTGCGCGAGCAGATAGGCAAGGTGCTTGCCCTCCTGACGGAAGCGCGCGAGCAGGAGCCGGAACCCGACCGGGGATGACGTCCTTCGGGCCCGTCCCGTTTTGCAAACCGGAGTCTGAGCCGGACGGCTGTGCTGCCGGGGACGTTCACGCGCCCCGGCGTCCTGTTCGTCAGCCGGACACGGCGAACTGGCCGGTGCCCACGACCTTGAGGAGGGCGAGGCGTTCGGCGGTGTCACTGCCGACAGGCGGGGTGTACAGGACCACGCGTTGGTCCCCTTCCGGCGCGAGCAGGACCTGGCAGTCCAGCTCGACGGGGCCGATCAGCGGGTGCAGGACGCGCATGCGCGACGCCCGCCGTACGGACACCTCGTGCAGCTCCCACAGGCCGGCGAACTCCTCCCCGGTCTCCCGCAGCCGCTCCACCAGACGGGTCGCGGCCGGATCGCCGGCCCGCCGGCCCACGGCCGCCCGCAGGTCCGCCACGTGCAGGCGGCTGTAGTACTCGTGCTCCTCCGCCGGGTACGCGGCGCGCTGGGCCGGATCGGCGAACCAGCGCCAGACCACGTTGCGGCCGTGCTCGGACACCGAGCACACCCCGCCCAGCAGGGCCTCGGCCATCGCGTTCTGGGCCAGGACGTCACCGAGGTCGCTGATCACCTGGACCGGGGTGGCCAGCAACTGGTCCAGCAGGTGCAGCAGTCCCGGGCCGACGTGGTCGCCCGCGGTCCGGGCGGCGGGCGGACGCCGGCCGGCGAGGAGGTGGAGGTGGTCGCGTTCGTCGTCGGACAGACGCAGGGCGCGGGCCAGGGCCGCGAGCATCTCCTGCGAGGGCTGCGGGCCGCGGGCCTGTTCGAGGCGGATGTAGTAGTCGGCCGACATGCCCGCGAGCTGGGCGACCTCCTCGCGGCGCAGCCCCGGGGTACGGCGGCGGGGCCCGGTCGGCAGGCCCGCGTCCTGCGGGCGCACCCGGTCCCGGGAGCGACGCAGGCCTGCCGGACCGACCGGGGCCTCTCGCTCTCGTCGGGCTCGCGGATCATTTGAGCGTCCATGACGAGGCCGGCTTTGCTCATCAGGTCGGCGACGTGATCAGGGGACATCCAGTAGACATCGAACGAAAGCTCGTGGCCGTATGCCTGGTCCAGGTGACGCCGTTGGTCCCCGACCTTGAATGCCAGGAGCATGTGGCCGCCCGGGGCCAGCACCCGGTGACATTCCGCGAACACGGTCGGCAGGAGTGCATGCAGCTCGCTCCTACTGCTGGAGCTCCATGACATCGGCGACCACGCAGCTGACGTTGTCGGGGCCTCCGGAGCCGTTGGCGAGGGCGACGAGTTCGCGGACCGTCTGCTCGGGCTCGCTGATGTCGGAGAGCACTCGGCGGATTTCTTCGGTCGACACGACGGTGGACAGGCCGTCGGAGCAGAGCAGGTATCGATCTCCCTGCTGGGCGTCGTGCAGGCGCATGTCGGGTGTGGAGTCGGCCCCTTGGCCCAGGGCGCGTATCAGCAGTGACCGCTGGGGGTGGGAGGCGGCCTCTTCCGGGCTGAGGCGCCCTTCGTCGACCATCGACTGCACCAAGGTGTGGTCGTGGGTGATCTGGAACAGCTCTCCGTCGCGCAGGAGGTAGACGCGGGAGTCGCCGATGTGGACGAGGGCCAGCTGCGATCCGGTCCAGAGCATCGCGGTGAGTGTGGTTCCGGCCTCTTCGGAGGAAGGGCCGACTCCGAAGATGCCGTGCACGGCCTGCTTGGCCTGGTCGATCGCGTCTTCGAGGACGTTGAGGAGATTGCCCGCCGGGATGCTGTCGGTTTCGAGGCGCTTGAGCGCGTCGACAGCGGCGGCGCTTGCGGGGGCACCTCCGCTGCCGTAGCCGTCGGCGACGGCGAGCAGGCGGGACCCTGCGTAGGCGGTGTCCTGGTTGCTCTCGCGGACACGGCCGGTGTCGGAAAGGGCGGCGTAACGGATGCCCAGGGGCTTGGCGATCGGGGGCATGGCAGGGTCCTTCCAGGAGAGGTGGTCGATGAGGAAGGCGGCCAGGTCCCGCCGTGCGGCGGTGTCGGCTTCGACCTGGGCCCAGAACGCGCGGATCTCTTCGGCTGCCGGACCTGCCTCCAGCGTGCAGACCTGTTGGATGCGGGCGAGCGGCATCCCGAGCCGTCGGAGCCAGGCAACCAGCCGGGCCTGATCCAGTTGCTCCGGTGCGTAGAGGCGGTAGCCGGTCACCGGGTCGACGCGAGCGGGAGTCAGCAGGCCGAGCTCGTCGTAAAGACGCAGCGCCTTGGGCGACAGCCGGGACGCCTTCGCGAACGCCCCGATGGTCAGCAACTCCATGCTCGTTCCTCCTCATGCCAGGCGCATCACCTGGCCCCACTGATGCTGTGGGCTCCCCCAAGGTGAAGGTCAACCAAGGGCTCATTCGGCCCGTCCGGATGGTCTCCCATTCAGCCGGACGCTGCGTGACCAGCCGGGGACGACGGTCCGCCCCTGGGCTCACTGGGCAGGCCCAAGAGCGCTTCGAGGTGGGTTGCTGTGGCTGTGATCGACGTGCTGAGCCATGTGCGGCTGGTGCCTCGCAGGGGCGACTGCGTCGGGCCCTTGACCCGGACCAGGTCATGGAGGAGTTCAACTGCCTCGGTGACAACCATCATGCTTCGGCTCGATGAATGAGATTGAGCACGATAGGTGTCGTCATCCTCCCATCCCGACCTGGCCTTTCTTGAGGCTCTGAGCACGACATCTGTCGGCAGATTCGCATCGTTCTTGACGTGTTCCGTGCTCTTTGCAGGCAAGTTGTCGCCAACTTCGCGGTCACTGCCTCGTCTGTCTCCAACCCGATCCAGTCGAGGCCGACATCGACCCGGCTGCCATCGAAGAGACACGCACGGCCCTGCAGCAGCAGCTTGAGGACGCACAGCGCATCCAGCAGTCGGACGAGGCACACCTGCAGACCGTCCAGGAGCGGTCGCAGCAACTCAGCTTTGCCGTCACCAGCCTGCGCCGGGAGCTCGACGCCCAGACCCGTGATGCGGTCGCCCCGCGCTTCGACGCCATCGCCGAGGCCAGCTCCCGCGTCGCCTCGCTCAAGGCCAGCATTGATGCCATCACCCAACTGCGCGAATCCTGGGCACGGGTGCGCACCATCGACGCGGACATCCGCTCGCTTAAGGCCGATCGACGGCAGGTCAACAAGGACATCAAGGAGAAGTCCGAGCAGCTCAAGGCCAGCCAGACTCTGCTCGGTGACCTCAGCACTGAGTTCAGCCGACTGCTCACCAGCTGGAACCTGCCCTGGGTCGACACGGCCGTCATCGACCGCGACACCTACCTGCCGGTGGTCAACGGACGGCCCTTCGAGACCCTGCAGGCCTCCGGCGGGGGCATCGCCACCTCCGTCAACCTCGCCTACAGCCTCACGCTCCTTGCCTTCGGACTCGACCACTCCGACGTCCTCGTTCCATCGCTCCTCGTGATCGATTCACCGCGCAAGGCCTTCGGTAACAACGCCTCCGACCGGCAACGCGCGGCCGAGATCTACAGCCGCTTCAGGACGCTGGCTGACGCATATGGCGAACGCTTGCAACTGATCATCGCCGACAATGACCCCCCGCCCATCACCAGCGACTCCTTCGGCAAGGTGGAGTTCGACTACGAGAACCCCATGGTGCCCGGCGTGGATCACCCCGGCCCTGATCAGGTCACTCGCATCGAGAGCCAGTCAGATAGCTGACGATCTGGGTGTCTCGCAAGTGGCGGTCCAGGTTCGTCGCGAACCGGCTGGAGAGCCTGGCGTACCGACCGCGTTCGGGGCCACCGCGAAGGAACACCGACGAGCAGGTCGAAGCCCTAGTCGCCAGAACGCTCGGCCAGGCGCCACCGACGGGTGATTCGCACTGATCGACACGTCCGAAGGCAGAGGCGAAGGGCATGTCGCAGTCGGCCGTCTCGCGGATACGGAGAGCGTTCGGCCTGAAGCCGCACATCGTGGATACCTGGAAGCTGTCGACCGACCCGCAGTTCCTGACCAAGGTCCGCGACGTGGTGGGCATCTACCTCGCCCCGCCGGAGAACGCTCTGGTCCTGGCGGTAATTGGCCGACGTCACCGCTCCGAGGGTCAGTAGGGTGGGTTCATGCCGAAGAAAGAACCATTCATCATCGAAGGAGTCGCTTACGAGCGCGATTCAGCTCCGGGAGAGGGCGGATCAGCCGTGGTGTGGAAGGTTCGCCGTAAGCCCGACGGTCAGGTGCTCGCAGTCAAACGGATTAGGAAGGACCGCGACGCGGACTCCGCTCGCAACAAGCGTTTCAAGCAGGAGATCGAGTACGGGCAGACATCGAGCCACCCGAACGTCGTGAGTATCCACGCGCGCTCAGAGGACGCGAACTTCTTCTACTACGTCATGGACTTCTACCCTATGACGCTGCGAAACGTGATCAACGACGAAACCGATGCTGACGTGCTTCTCGACTACGCGCGCCAGCTCTGCGATGCGCTCGCGTACGTGCACGTCGACGGCATAGTGCATCGCGACATCAAACCTGAGAATGTCCTCGTCGACCCTGATGCGCGTCGACTCGTCCTGGCCGACTTCGGCATCGCGCATTTCAAGGACTCCTCGCTCACGAATCGCGGGGACCTCCTAGCGAACCGGAACTACCTCGCTCCCGAGCAGATGGTGAGGAACAACGCCCTCAGTATCGGCAAGCCAGCGGACATCTTTGCGCTCGGCCTCGTCATAACCGAGATGTTCACGAAGCAGAACGCCCGAGGGCGACGACACGCGCTCGTGCGCGACCGCTACCCCTTCCTAGCCGACCTCGACCTAATCATTGAACAGATGCTGCTCCAAGATGAGACACAGCGGCTCCGCATCGACACCGTACGCGGCATGCTTCGGGTAACCCTTCAGCGGCTCGACTCGGCAATCGAGGAGATCTCCGATGATCTGCGCCCCAACGAAGCGTCCGCCGACAGCCCGTCCGGCGAGGTCGAGCGGATCCTCGGCCGTGCCGCCAGAGACGTGCTGTCGGCGAAGCATGTCTTCGAGCGGGTCGCCGACGAAGAACTCGACCGATTCAACCTCAACTATCACTGCGAGGTTGCGTACCGGGTGAGCACGGAGCTGTTCAATACATGTGCTCAAGCTATTATATATGCATCGTGCAAAGCGAAGTTCGACTATGAGGGCGCCGGGCGGTGGGACGAGAACGACGACGCTCTCGTGGTGTCGGCCGCCAAGCCGGGACTCCAGCGCGAACTGGAGACGATTCTGGCTGATTTCCCCCTCCCTCAGTCTTCGCGATGGGGCGGTCTGCCACGGCAGTCGGCTCACTTTTTCCGGTTCTGCAAGGACTACCACTGCAAAGAGCTGCTGACGAGCATCCGCGAATCTGTCTACGGTGAAGGAAATGGCTCGTTGCGGGCGAATCTGATCAGCGCCCCGATCCTCTGGATTACCCGCTGGATGCGTACGAATCTGAACACCAACTACCTGGAGTTCGACAAAACAGTTCGCGAGGGCATCGGTTTCGAGCGGCATCTCTCGGTGCTCTGGGACGAGACGCTTCCGTTGGATTCGGCCCGAGAAGCGGTGGGAGTGGATCTGTTGACCGAGCCGCTCAACGCCGACGACGTCGCCGGCACACTGCAGGCGCTTGAAGCGAAGTGGGATGTCTCCGTGGGAGAGCTCGCAGACGGTGGGTACTCGGTCATGTTCCGGTCACGCAACACGTACCGCTGTTTCCGCAACAAGGCGCTCGACCTCGCAGAACCGGGCTCAGTATTCGAAGCCGACGTCCTCGATCTGCTCCGCCCTGAGGCGGAGTTCGACGACCTCGTCGCACTCAAATGGGATCGGGACTTCGACGTGGCCATCACGCTCGGGAAGATTCTCGGCACCCCTACGCGCTAGTGTCCTGAGTGCAAAGTTCAAGGGCGGTCATAGGATGGGGGTGCCTGGTTCAAAGCCGTTGCTGCCACGTTCGAAACTCCAGCCGGACAGGGCGATGCGGCCGCTGAGCCAGGTTGCGACTGCGACCTGGACGATCTGCTGGTGAGGCGGCGTCGATAGGCGTACCCCGATATGGCGCTATCCCGCCGTGGCGACGGGATCGACTCCTACTCGCCGAAGCTGGGCGTTGCCCAGGTCAGCCGGCGGCGCCCCGGCGAAGGCGACGCCGGGGGACCATGTCCCCAGAGACGCCGAGGTGCGCGGTGGCTTGGTCAAGCTTCTCGGCCAGCAACTGCTCGCTGAGGATGGAGTCGAGTATCCGGCCGCCCTGGATCAGGCACACGGCCGTCCAAATGACGTCGTTCAGGCCACTCTCCCTGGACTTGTTGCGCAGTTCCCAGCCGCCAGCCCGCGTGGGATGGAGATACAACTGCGCCGTCTCTCGTGTGGTGTGGGAGTAGGAACTGAGGTGCCGGTAGGGCAGATAGCCTTCCTGCTCCCCGAACGCCACCATCAGGTCGGCAGTGTTGCGGATCTCGTTCGTCAGCCGGGCGACCTCAGGGGCCGGGTGGGCGATGCGTTCGTCGACAGCGGCACGGACCTTTGCCTCGACTTCGTCCCCCTCGACATCCCACCCAGCCCGCTTCGCGTTAGTGATCAGCTTGAGGAGCTGGTCGTCGCTGTAGGCGTCAATGGCCTGCACCGCGGCGTCACCGCCGTCGACGAGCCAGGCCATCGCCACCGCGTGCGTCATCAGGTTCCGCATCACCGGTGCGGCGACGAACCCGATACCGTTCCTGGCCGCCTCCGCCACCACGCGGGCGGAGTCCGAAATGAGCATCCACCAGCTCCACGCGACTGGTGCTACTGCCTCGTGTTCGCGGAGGAAGCCGATGCCGCCCACTCCGGAGGCCACCGTGTCGCGGGCAGCCAGCAGCTGGTCGATGACGTCGAGAGCACGCCTGGCCGTGGCCTCGTCATGCGCAAAATCGGGCATAGCGCCAATCTATGGCGCCACAGCCCGAAACCGCCCCACAATTTCCGACTGGACCCGGATGGCGACAGTTGTTGTGCAAAAGCGACACCTATCGTGCTCAGGCTCAATGAAGCGCCCAGCGGTCGGGCGCACTTTTGCAAGCAGGGTGCTTGCAAAAGTTAGCAAGATGCGGCAGCATCGACTCCATGGCATCACTCAACGTCGGCAACCTCGGTGAGTACCTGCGGGAACAGCGCCGCAGCGCGCAGTTGACCCTGCGCCAGCTCGCCGACGCCGCGGGAGTGTCCAACCCGTATCTCAGCCAGATCGAGCGCGGCCTGCGCAAGCCGAGCGCCGAGATCCTGCAGCAGCTGGCCAAGGCGCTGCGGATCTCCGCCGAGACCTTGTACGTGCAGGCCGGGATCCTCGACGAACGGGACAGGGAAGAGGCGGAGGTCCGCAGTGTGATCCTCGCCGACCCCTCGATCAACGAGCGGCAGAAGCAGGTGCTGCTCCAGATCTACGAGTCCTTCCGCAAGGAGAACGGGCTCGCGACGGACGACGACGGCAAAAACGCCGGCACACCTTCGAGCTGATCCGGGAGACCATCGTTATGGCCATCGCCCAAGACATCCGCAAGGCCGCCACCGACACCGCCTACGCCGCGGCCGGCGCGGCCGATCTGACCGCCGAGAAGATCGGGCAGCTCGTCAACGAGGCGCCCGAGCGCATCGAGAAGCTGCGCAAGACCGACCCCAAGGCCGTCCAGGAGAAGGTGACGCAGCAGGCCAAGGAGGTGCAGACCACGGTGAGCACCAAGTTCACCGAGATCATCGGGACCCTCGACACCGACGTGAAGAAGCTGAGCCAGACCGCGCAGGACCTGGCGCTCCAGGGCGTCGGGCAGGCCGTCGGCCTCGCGGCCGCCGCCGGTGAGAAGTTCGAGCAGCTGGCCGACCGCGGCCGCGGGGCCGTGAAGACCTGGCGTGGCGAGGCCGCCGAAGAGGTCGCGGAGATCGCCGTGGCCATCGAGCCGGACAGCGGGCCGCAGACGGACGGCCAGACCGCCAAGAGCGAGCAGACCGAGGCCACGCAGGACTCCGGCGCCGCGGCCCAGGACGACACCAAGCCCGCAGCGAAGAAGCCCGCCGCCCGCAAGCCCGCCGCGAAGAAGGCCGACCCGAAGCCCGGCGAGTAAGCACTCCGCAGCGGTCCGGGGGCGCGTGCCGCGTGCCCGGACCGCTGTTGCGGGTACGGTGGCGCGCAAGCGTCCGCAAATGAATCGACCTTGAGGTGAGCCGCGTGTTGGTGGACGGGTTCGGCAACGCACTGGACTGGCTCGGGGAATGGCTCCCCCGCGTGCTGTGCCTGTTCGCCCTGGCCGCGGTCGTCGACGCCGCGACCACCCGCGAGGACGCCTTCCGGGCGATCGGCAAGCAGACCAAGCGGTTCTGGATCGTCGTCACGGCCCTCGCCGCCCTCGTCTCCGGCCTGCCCTCCGCCCGCTACCTCGGCGGCGGCTGGGCCTCGCTGGCGGGGATCTTCGGCGGGCTGGGGTTCCTCCTCATCCTCGCCGCCCTCATCGCCACGATCGTCTACTACGTGGACGTCCGCGCGTCCCTCAAGCAGATCAACGGCCGTCGCAGCTGGCCCAAGCCGCGTCGCTAGCCGCTGGGCACCGGAACCACCGCCCGTCGCAAAGGGCCGCCCCTTCCGGCGCCCTACGGGCGCGTCCTCAAACGCCGGACGGGCTGATTGGGCTGAGCTCAGCCCAATCAGCCCATCCGGCGTTTGAGGACACCGCCGCGCAGCGGTGGTGCGCCCCCATGATCCGCAGGCCAGGGCCTAGCCCCAGTCGAGCAGCAGAACGGCCAAGTCGTCCGTCAAGTCGCCGCCGTTCAGCGCCCGCACCTCCGTCACGGCCGCGTCCAGCAGGTCCTCGCCGCGCAGCCCCTCCTTGACCTGGCGGGTGATCAGCTCCACCACGCCCTCCTGGCCGAGCCGCTGCGTGCCCTCGCCGACCCGGCCCTCGATCAGGCCGTCGGTGTACATCATCAGGCTCCAGGCGCCGCCGAGTTCGACCTGACGGCGCGGCCAGCGGGCCCGCGGCAGCAGACCGAGCGCCGGGCCGCCGTCCTCCTGCGGAAGCAGATACGGGGCCTGCCCGGAGCGGACCACCAACGGGGCCGGGTGCCCGGCCAGGCACAGCCCGGCCCGTCGGCCGTCCGGCGCTATGTCGACCGTGCACAGCGTCGCGAAGATCTCCTCGTCCGGGCGCTCGTACTCCAGCACCTGCTGGAGCGTGGACAGCAGTTCGTCGCCCGACAGCCCGGCCAGCGTCAACGCACGCCACGCGATGCGCAGTTCCACACCGAGCGCCGCCTCGTCCGGGCCGTGGCCGCAGACATCGCCGATCATCGCGTGGACCGTGCCGTCGGGGGTACGGACCGTGTCGTAGAAGTCACCGCCGAGCAGCGCCCTGCTGCGGCCCGGCCGGTAGCGGGCGGCGAACCGCAGATCGGAACCCGCCAGCAGCGGCGTCGGCAGCAGACCGCGCTCGAGCCGGGCGTTCTCCTGCGCGGTCAGCCGTGACTCGGTGAGCTGCCACTGCGCGAGATCCGCGCGCTTGCGCTCCACGGCATAGCGAATGGCCCGGCTGAGCACCCGCGCGTCGAGTTCGTCGCGGAAGAGATAGTCCTGCGCCCCGACCCGCACGGCCTCCGCCGCGCGCTCGGCGTCCCCCTCGGGGACGAGCGCGAGCACGGCCTGACGCGGCGCGAGCCGCAGCACCGCGCGCAGCGTCTCGAACCCGTCGTCCGTGGCCTCCGGCAGGCACTCCACGCCCGCCAGGTCCAGATCGAGCAGGATGCACTGCACGTCATCGGTGAGCAGCCGCTCACCCTCGGTGAGATTACGGGCCGTACGGACCCGGACCGGCTTGCCCGCCGTACCCCGCAGCTCGGGGAACGACAGCGACCCACCAGGATCGTCCTCGATCACCAGCAGGGTCAGCCCGCCGTCGGGCAGCACGGCGGGCTGCTCCGCCGGGCTCGGCGCGGGTACGGGCATCGTTTCGGCTTCCTTCCCACCCCCCGAGGCACAGCCCCCACCGACCGGCGGGCGCCGAACGCGACACTAGCGGCAAGGCTTGGGCCAACGGAATGGCACGGAGCCAAGCACCACTGTCATATGCCGTGCGTCTGGCGGCATTTGGCGTGGGCGGGGCGAAATGACCAATGACAAACATCACGCGGTCGCCGCTGCGCGGCGGGCTTTGATCTCTGCCGGGTGCGGCGCCGTTGCCGCTGCGCGGCGGGCTTTGACGGTTGCCAGGTGCGGCGCCGTTGCCGCTGCGCGGCGGGCTTTGACCTCTGCCGGGTGCGGCGGCGTTTCCCGCTGCGCGGGCTGTTGCCGCTGCGCGGGGCGTTGTCAGGTCGGTGCCGGGCCTGCGGGGGGGGGGGGGGGGGGGGGGGGGGGGGGGGGGGGGGGGGGTGAGGGGGGGGGGGGGGAACCCCTCCCACCCCCGCCCCACACACCACCCAACCC
>NZ_JBVIQR010000070.1:0-11635 GCF_055576875.1 Streptomyces sp. NPDC033229
GATCCCACTCTGCATTCGTTAAATCCCCACGGCCCATACCACCAGCCTGACGCCAACACCCCACCTACGTCAGGAGATCCGAGAAACAGTGCCTAAGACACGCTGCGCTCTTTCCAGCCGTCCCTGGGCCTCTTGCTGTCCTTGCGGGTCCACGTTCCAGTCGCAGGCGGCGCACCAGATAGTGAACCGGCTGTCCCCGCGGACTGCCGCCCCACATTCCGGGCACGGCTGCGCCGTCCCTTCCGCAGTAGTACGCATGAAGGCACTCCCCTCCCCCGCGGCCTCCCCAGGGCCGCCTGATCACGACGAGGAGATCTGATCACGCGACTGCGTCCGGGTAAAGCAACGCTCATCCTGAAATGGTCCGTCATCCGTAGAGGTCTCCAGATCCCAACGCGGCGGCCCATGTAGGGGAATAGCCACCTCTTCTAGACCGCCTCTTCATCAGTCGGCCCCACCGGCGAACCGCACACCCTGCGCGTCCTCGCAGAACCTGCGGCGCCACGCGGCACCAGGAACGCAAGGCTGCGCCCACCCCCCAGAGCCGCCCGACTCACGAAGCGGAGCCCGCCAAGTTAGCGAAAGGCCGTGGGCGGCTTTCTCCCGGCCTGTCAGTCGCGTGAAGGCCCAACCACTCCGGCGACCTGCGAACGGCCGCGGGCGGGCCCATTCTGCAGGCTGCTTTTCAGGCGACCTGGGCCGAATGCCGTATTGCAGATATTTGTGTCCTTTGTCATCGAAAGCCCGAGCACACGTGTTACCGAAGTTTGATCGTCCTGCCCGGCTGCGCCGTCGGCACGTCGTCGAGGCAGCGCCCGGAGCGGGCCGGGGCCTCGAAGTGGCGGCGTTCTCTCAGCCCCGGCACCACTCCAGCCACTCCGGCCTGTCAAAGTGGCCCAATGCTCCTGGGCCCTGAGAACACCCTGTTCGTTCGGGGGCTACCCTGCTCCTGTTACTAACTTTGTAGCGGTGGTGTCGTAGGGGCTGACGGTTCTTGATCGTCGCGGTGTGCCGGGTGCATGAGATATTCGCAGGGCGGTGGACTGACGGTTGAACGGAGGGAGTTCCGAGAACGGATCCGTCTGGAAGCGGCAGAGATGTTCGCCGCAGGGCAGACCAGTGCCGTGCGTGCGTTCGGTCCAGCGGTGGCGCAAGGCACACGACGCCGGCGGGCGGGATGCCCTGCGCTCGAACGCACCGCTTCCTTGCCCAAGGTGAGCGACGAGCTGTTCACGGTCCTGGAGCAGGAGCTCGGCAAGGGGGGCGGTCGCGTATGGCTGGCCGGACCAGGCCTGGGCCCTGTCGGGGATCAGGGCCCTGATCGGGCGGCGGTTCCACAGGAGTTTCACCTTGTCCGGAATCGCGCAGATGCTGCACCGGCACGGCTGGGGCCACCAGGTGCCCGCCCGGCGGGCACTCGAGCGTGACGACGAGGCCGTGGCGGGCTGGGTGAAGGAGACGTGGCCGCTGGTGGAAGCATCGCGGCGGCGCTCTGGGCCTTCCTCGTGTTCGAGGCCGAGGCCGGGTTCTCGATGACGCCGCCGGTCACCCGCACCTGGGCCCGGCGCGGGCGCACCCCGGTGATCCGGGTACGCGGCCGCTCCCAGCGCCGGTTCCCGGTCGCCGCTCTGGCCTGTTACAAGCCCGGTGAGCGCTCCCGGCTCATCTACCGGCCCAGACGCCACATCGACCACCAACGCGGCGGACGCCGCAGCTTCACCCGGACCGGCTACCGCGACCTGCTCATCGTGGCGCACAAGCAGCGAGGAAGTCCGCTTGTGCCCGTCTGGGACAACCTCAACGTGCACAAGGACGCCCGGTTACGGGACTTCACCGACAGCCACGACTGAATCACCGTCTTCCACGTGCCGCCCTGTGCACCCGACCTCAACCCCGCCGAAAGCAACTGGTCCCTCCCTCCTGCGGCGCTCCAGCCAGGCCAATACCGCCTTCATCGGCCCAGACCACCCGATAGGCACCCTGCGTCACGGCCTCCGCAAGATCCAGTACCGCAGCGACATCATCGACGGATGCCTTGCTGAGACCGGCCTCACCCTCACGACACCACCGCTACAAAGTCAGTAGCCGGTGCCCCAGTCCATGACTTTCTACCAGTTCTGGCCCCGCTTGACGGAGCGGTGCCCCGGTGTGAGGGATGGAGCATCGTTCCCAAACTCACTCTGTGAGCCGTGGACGGGACCGGCGATGTTGGGCTCATCGTCCTTGCCCTCGCGGCCCCGGTGATCGGCACGGCCGACCGGGGGCAGCGAGCCAGGCAATATGGGCGACTGGTGCGCGGACGCCGAACGAGCCGGTGGCCTGGTTGTCCTGTCACTCGACAAACTGCCCGAGGTACCCGATTGGGCGATTGGGCCCACATGCTCGGCTCCGGGGCCGCCCATGGCGGGTTCGTAGCCCGCCTGGGCTGACGCCCCACGCGCGAGCCACCCACTGGTCACTCAAACCTCGGCGACACGCACTCAGAGTTCGATGCAACGGGACGGGACAACATTATCCTTGCCGCCCGCGCAGCCGCCGCCGGACAGCTCAGGCCCTCCCCGAGACCACGCTCCTCCACACCGAGCCGCCGATACCGCCCCGCCTGCAACGCCGCTCCCGCGACTGCGGCCCACCAGCTGCCTCTCCCCGATCCCGAACAGAAGACGAAACCCAGGGCCCGCATCAGCGTGAAATCGCCCCGCTCCAGCCGGACCGAACCGAGTTCACTCACCTCCGGCAAGCCCCGCGCCCCCGACTCCAGCTGCGCCAGCCGCCGCAAGTACGCCGTGGTGTGCAGCGCCTGCAGCCCGATCGGCGAGCCGTACGGCACTCCGGGTCCTCGCCGAGCCAGCGCTGAGCGCACACCGTGACAGCCCCACAAGTCCGAGCCCGCCCCGGGCGTCCCACTGACCCCACCCGCCCGGCCGCCAGAGCCATCTCGGTCCTGGTGACCCGTCGAATATGAGGGCTGATTGCCTGCTAGCGTCTTCGACCAGTTCACCCGCCGCGTTACCGACGTCACCGCCCAGCTCACCTGCCTGGGCCCCGCTCACGCCGATGCCCCGGCTCCGCTGGTAGTAGGAGCCGGGGCATCGATGTTTGAGGATCAGTTACACGGATGCTGCTGCCGGTGTTGCGGTATCGCTGTGCTCAGTGCCCAACCGGTCCAGGAGTAGTTCCGCCACTGCGGCCAAAACGTCAGGCGAGAGCTGAGCGGCCAGTGCGTCTGCCACGTCTACCGGAGTGCCAGGCGGGATCACGATGGGCTGCGGCCGGGAGACTTCCGACGCTGTACGGGCCGCCTCATTGCTGTCGTGGGTGTTGGCCGATGGCAGCGGAACAGCCGATTGCTGCCCGCCTGCGGTGGTGTCCTGGGCTGCTGCCGTTTGTGCTGGCAGTGACGTTTGCGAGCGGGAGTCGGTTTCCTGATCTGCGGCTGGCTCAGACGGTGTCCCTTGCCCTGGCGTCTGGTTTACCGCGGTAAACCGGGGCGTCGGTGTGGCCTTCCGGGGGGCTCTCTTCGCCCGAGGGGCGTTCCGCGCCGCCAGACGCTGTTGCTGCTCGGTCTCCCAGGCAGCTTGCTGCTCGGAGGATGGCAGCCCAGCGATCTTCCGAGCAACACGTACCGGCATGTCGCCACAGGAGACCAACGCCTGGAGCTCATCAGTCAGCTTCAGGAGGCTGCGCTGCTGGCTCACCCAGCCCTTGGTCTTGTCGTAGTGCTCGGCGACCTTGTCTGCGCCTCCGAGCTCCACGACCATGGTCTCGATACCGATTGCCCGCTCGATTGGATCCAGGTCCTCGCGGTCGTTGTTCTCAGCAAGAACGGCATCGAGGAACTCCGCCCGGTTCTGGGCGACGTCCTCGTTGTGTACGACGTTGAGGGTCGTCTGACCGGAGGCTTGAGACGCGCGGTACCGGCGCTCGCCGTTGGCGATCACGAAGGACGCGGAGCCGAGGTGAGGTTCTTCGTCCGGCCACAGCTTGAGGTACGCGGCCCTGGAGACCACCACGGCGGGCTGCAGCTGGCGGTGCTTCAGCTTCAGCCCAAATTCTTTGAGCTCTTCCTCCGTGCCGAAGTGGCGTCGCGGGTTGAAGCGGGTCGGCACGAGTTTGTCGAGCGGAAGAGTCAGCAGCAACGGATCGCTCTGGCCCGGGACCGCATCGACCTTCTGGCCAGCGAGCGAGGCGAGGCTGGTGCGGCGTCCGGCCATCAGGCGCGCCCCCCATATCCCATTTCGAGGGCGAGGCGGAAGAAGTCCTCGCGAGCCTCCATGGCAACACGGTTCTTCGGGTACTGCGTCACCACGCGTCCCTCGACGGACGCACGCGTGTGGACCTTGTACCTGCGAATGACGGTCTGCGCGCGAGGCCAGCCCTGTGCGTCGATGTACTCCTGGGTGTCCACCAAGTCGGCTGTGCCATCCCGCGGATCCCAGTTGTTGACAACAACCTTGAAGGGGAGCCCAGTCGGCACGATGACCTTCTGGATCGTGCGGGCCGTGGGGTCGAAGGCGAGCCCCTCCGGAGGCATGGGCACGATGACATCGTGCGCGAACTTCAGAGCCTCCAGGAGAAGGTTCTCGTCCTGAAGGCTGCCGGGGGTGTCGATGAAGACGTGCTGCAAGCCCTTATTGCTGGTTTTGAGTACATCCGCGACGACGGCGCCCAGGTTGAGGGTCGTGGTGGTCTTCCCGACCCCGCCCTTCTGGTTGGCGACGACATGAACTCGCGCGCCGGCGTCCTTAAGGACCTGCAGGTTCTCCGGAGACTCGTGCTCCTGGGAGAAGTCGAACGGCAGGTCGGTGATGCGGTTCGCCCACCAGACAGTCGATGCCTGGGGGTCGATGGATACGACGTAAACACTTGCTGGCATGGATGCTCCGTTTGCTTCCCGATAGATCCGGTACTTCGGGCAGAGGGCATCATGCCAGAAGTCAAGCTTCCGCTTTGACCAGGACATTCGTGATTCGACTGATCGGAACCGATCTGGAGTCGTGGTGGTTTACCGCGGTAAACCACCACGAGTGACGAGTGCCAAGCCCGGGGAGCATAGCGACCTCGGATCGCCAGCGCTCAGCAACCCTCTCGGCTGCCGAGCCTGGCGGGGGGTACCGTCCGAGTACGGTCCCCGGCAAGCACGGAGCGTGCGATGGCATGAGCCCATGATCGGTGAGAATTTGGCTACCCGCCGCTGGGAAACCCTCTACCAACCCCACGCACACCGCCTGCGACTTGACCACAGCGTCGCCACCCACCCCGTCCCCTACCTCACCGGCCTCCTCGACAGCTGCTCCCGTTCACCCAGCACGTCTGGAGCCGGACCTGCCTCGTCCACGGCGCCCCCTCCCCGCCGAACACGCTGATCCATCTCGACGGCACCGCGATCCTCATCGACTGCGGAAACGCCGCCCTGCCCACCCGGCCACGACCTCGGCCGCGCCACCTTCCATGCTCACAGGCACACCCCCCCCCCCAGCGCCAACGCCCTCCTCGCCGGGTACACCGAACTCCAGCCGCTGCCCGACCAACTCTCCGCCTGATCCGCCGCCGACATCCACTTCGCCGCATGGAGCAGATCCCACCGCCGAACCCCTCTGGCGCGCCGCTCTGGAGCAGGCACGGTACTGGGCCAGCACCTCCACGCCTCAAACCCAAAGGACAGTTCTTCGCCGAGGTCCTTCCACGAGAGCTTCGATGCCCTGCACGACGAATACCAGCAACGCTACCCGCTCTTCCTCCCTTCCCCCGTCACGTGCTCGATGAGCTCGCGCATCTGCGCTCCGCTGGATGCGAGTCGGCGTGGGCACCAACGGCCTGCCCCGCACACAGACGGCCGTTGAAGCACAGACTGATGAAGTACCACGACGGCTAGGCCATCTCGGAGCATCCGGAAACCGGACCCGGATCTTCGCCCTGGCCGCCGAGCGCTGTGGAACCGACCTGATCACCGGCTGGTTCGGGCGGAGACTCCACCGAGGCCGACGCCATCGGCGGCCGACGCGCCGGGCCGCGAACCATCTGGACCCGACGGGGGCGCACTTGGCTCGCCTCCATGCCGCCACTTGACCGAACCGCCGACGACAGCACCCAGGTCCTCCAGTACCTACTCACTCCGATTTGGTGATCAGTAGAACCTCGCCGTTCAGATTGTCCCTGTCACCAACCTCGGCTCCTCAAGCCCGGATTCAGGCCAGCCGCCACCCACACCACCGACACCGGTGACAGCGAAAGCCGACCTTCCGTGTACGGTCGGCGCTTTCTGCTCCCCCGTAATCCTCTTCGCGGCCCTGAAAGAGGGCCGCTGGCCTCCGGGCCCGGCATGACTGTTCCACTCTGCCGAACGGATGACCTGGGGGGTGTCACCGTACCTGAGAGGCACCGTTGGAGACGCTGATGAGAGGTCCGACTACCGCCTGGCTGGCGCAATGCCCGGTCAGTCGGGGCCCAGGGCCTCGGTGAACGGAGCCGACATGACCTTCACGTCGTCTTTCTGCTGACCGCACTCCTTGCAGACCAGGAGCGGCGTGAGCTTTTCCAGCGCGCGGTAGATGCGCTCGCCGGTGCTGTCCTGGGCGTATGCCTGCGCCTCGTCCAGGAGCTCAACGGCGGACTCGCTGCCAGGCTGGCCGACTTCGGTGAGCGAAACGGTGATAGTGCCGATGGTGTCGGCGATGGCCGCCAGGACGCTGGCCTCGGGGTTGCTGTGGTCGTACAGGGCGCGGAGGGCGGCGAGGTGCCGGGGGGTGCATCTATGGGTTTCGTCAACCCGTAGGGGTGGGCTGTGGGTCGTAGAAGGTGCCGTCGCGGAGCATCGCGAAGAGCACGTCGGCCCGTCGTCTCGCGAGGCAGGGGAGGGCTTGGGTGTGGTGCTTGCCCTGCTTGATCTTCTTGTCGTAGTAGGCCCGGGAGACCGGGTCGGCCAGGGCGGCGAACGCGGAGAGGAAGAAGGCCCGTTTGAGCTGCTTGCTTCCTCTCCGGGAGGGTTGTTCGCCGCGGATCGAGGATCCCGAGCTGCGGGTTGCCGGGGCGAGGCCGGCGTAGGCGGCGAGGTGGGCGGCGCTGGGGAAGCTGCTGGCGTCGCCGAGTTCGATGAGGTTGCTGGCTCCGGTCCTGACGCCGATCCCCGGCATGGACGTCAGGACCTTGGAAAGAGGGTGTGCCTCCAGCAGTTTCTCGATCCTCGCGGCGAGGAGTTTGCGCTGGTCGAGCACGGCCTGGAGCGAGCCGGCGAGGCTCGGGACGATCAGTGCGGCCGCGTCCGTGCCGGGGACGGTCACTGTTTGCTCGTCCAGCGCGGTGAAGATGTCCTCGACCAGGCGCTCGGCCATGCGCGGGGCCTTCGGCCGGATCAGATTCACCAGCCGCCGGCGCCGGCCTTGCGGATCTGAGCCGGGGAACCGAACTGGTTCAGCAGCCTGAGCACTGCTGGGTGCTGCACTCGCGGCCCCAGCACCCGTTCCAGCGACGGGTGGATCTGCGTCAGCAGGCCGCGGAGCCGGTTACTGATGCGGGTGGCTTCGCCCGCCAGGTCGTCGTCGAAGCCCACGATCATCTCCAGCCCTGCGACCGCCTCCTCCGCAAGCTCGACGGCCCGGAGTGTGTGGGGCATCGAGCGGGCAGCGTCGGCGATGACGAACGCGTCGCAGGCGTCGGTCTTGGCTTCGCCGGGGTAGAGGTCGGCGATCCGCCGCATCGTCAGTCCCGGCAGATAGGCGACCTTGCAGCCCATGTCCCGGGCGACAGCCAGTGGCAGGGCACCGATGGAAGCGGGCTGGTCGACGACCAGCAGCACGGTGCCGTGCTTGGCCTGGAGCTTGCCGAAGACCTCGCGGAGCTTGGGCTCGGTGTTGGGCAGGCCGTGCCGGCCGTCGGGCGCGCTCCGGCCCGCGCGAAGGTCGCTGGCTCGGCCTCCGGGGTGCTGCACCTGCGCGCCCCCGCCGAATGGGCGGACGTGCCGGTCCTCGCTCCGCGTGAGCGCGATGAGCTGCTGGACCTCACCGTCCGCGCGGCCCGGGCGCTCGGCCTGGAGCAGATCGACATGGAATGGGCCGTCACCGACGAGGAGCCGGTGGTTCTGCAGGCCCGCCCGCTGACCCAGCCGATCCACGAGGCGGCGCATCCCAAGCCCCCGGCTGGCGGCTGGTCGGGCCTGGCGGCGGTTGCCGGCATCGCGACCGGTCCAGCCTTCCACCCTGCGCCCGGTATCCCGCCGGAGGGTGCCGTTGTGATCTGCGGTGCCCTCGGCCCCGAAGCCGCTACTGCTCTTCTGCGAGGGTCGGCCGGCGTGGTGTCGAGCACCGGCGCCGCTGTCGCATACCGCGATCATCGCGCGTGAACTCGGCATCCCGTGCGTTACCAACGTGCCCGAAGCGCGGGACCAGATCCCCGACGGCATGGTCATCGAGGTGGACGGGACGGCAGGCACGGTCCGCCCGGCTCCCGCCATCCCCTCCCCGCGTCAGGAGAGCGGGCCAGTGTCTTACAGCGACGCCGCCGTCCTCACCACCACCATCCCCCAGGCGGCCCTGCCCAGTGACGGGCGGGTCGCCACCCTCATCCTTCACGACCCGCGCTCCGCCGACCTCGGCGTCCTCATCCGCGCGGTCGCGGACGCATGCAAGGCCTCCGTACCCCTGGGCGTCCTGCTGCCCGACGGCATCCCTCCCTCGGCCGCACTGCCCTCGCAGCCCCTCGGATTCCGATTCCGCACCGCGAACGGCCTCGCTCTGCTATGGCCGCTGTGTGCCGGGGCGCTCCCGCGCCGGGGGGTCGCCCTCGACGCCGACCGCCGCGTCATCTTCGAACGCCCCCTCGACAGGAGCGCCTCATGACCCCTTCCTTCACCAACGGCTCGCAAAAGCCCGCCCACCAGAACCGCTATGCCGCTGTGATCTTCGACTTCGGCGGGGTGCTCACCATGCCGATGGACGAAACCGCCCGCCACTTCGCACGCGAAATCGGCCTACCGGACGACGCCTACCTCCACGCCGTCGCCCTGCACCCCACCGGACGCCGGCTCTACGCACAGCTGGAACGCGGCGACATCTCCCAAGAGAAGTGGAACGCCTCAATCGCCGCGCTGCTCGGCATCGACGGCACGAACCTCATGGGCCGGGCCCTGGCGACTCTGCGCCCGGAGGAGACCGTCATCGCCGCGGCCGCGGCGATCCGCGCCACAGAGATACGCACGGCGATCCTGTCCAACTCCATGGGCCTGAGCCCGCACAACCCCTACGAGCCGTGGGCCCTGGAGACCGCCCACGACGTCATCGTCTTCTCCGAGCAGCACCGGCTGCGCAAACCGGAGCCGGAGATCTACGAACTGATCCTGGCCCTGCTCGGGCTTCCGGGGCCCGAGTGCATCTTCGTCGACGACAACCCAGCCAACCTCGCACCCGCCCAGCAGCTTGGTATTACCACCATCCATGCAACCGACCCGGCCCTCACCGTCTCCCGGCTGCGACAGCTCATCCCCCACCGGCAGTAAATCGTCGCCCCCGTCACGGGCGTCGAGTCGACGCGCCACGGCCGTCCCGGCCATCCGGCGGAACTGGTCGACTACTGCGCGCGGTTCGCCTCCGCCCTTCCCGGCCGGCGCATCCTGGACCTGGCCACCGCCACCGGCGCGGTGACCATCGCCCTGGCCGAGCGCCCGACCGCAAACCTGATGGGTCCCTGGCCAAAGGAAAGGCGCGGTACCGCTGCGAAGCTGCGCGCTGGCAAGTCCGACCAGGGGGCGCTATGGACCATTGCGGGATCGCCGTCGCCGAAGTAGGCCACCCCCAGGCCGTGACCATCCGACGTCAAAACGGTTAGGCACCGGGCGCCTTCAACCGGGCGCCCCTTACCAAGGGGAGGAGAACGGAAGGTGGAAGACTCATCAGGCGGTAAACAGGCCCGGACACTGAACAGGCCACCGATGCCGGAACCGGTGGAGCCTCGGCAGAAGCGTGCGGAGCTGCGGTCGGCGTTCGAGGACACGTCGTTCTGGGCGCTGTGCCGGAAGATCCCGGCGCTGCTTGCGCAGATCGCGCGGATGGCGTGGGCGATCGATCGGCGGGATGTGCTGCTGAAAGAGTCATCCCGTGAGCCCGTGAGCCCACTTTGAAGTCACCACCCGCGACTACCGCACCTTCCAGCCGGGTCCCCCGCCGCATCCGTCTCCTCCTGCGGAGGCGGTGGAGCGGCAGACGGCTGCGATGCGCGTGCTGAGCCGGCGTGCGTTTGAGCCCGGCGTCGTCCCCGCTGATGGCCGAAGCCGACCGAGGCTGCCCGCGCGCAGCGACGCTGTCAGGCTGTGGCGACCGCGGTGGTGGCCCTGTGCCGGGTCCGCGCGGCGCGTGCTGGGACCCCAGACTGCCCGGGGCGCCCGGGAGCACCGTCGACGAGACCGTATGCGATGAGCTCGGCGTCGAACCCGAGGATCGTCCTGCGGTCATCGCTCAGGACATTGATTCTCGCGCTCCAGCCGATGTGCAGCACATCGGTGTTCGGAACCCCCAGCCGTCTTCCTGGACCTCCATCGTCTGACAACGGTTTGTGCATCCTGATGGAAGCGCTCTGGTCGTACAACCAGCGTCCGGTTCGGCCTGCCGGTCTGAGAGCGAAAACGGCGGGCGTGCTGTGAACTGGAGTTTCATCGTTTTCACAAACTCTCAATCTATCTTGCGATCCACCATGCGCTAATGCATGCACTCGGGCATGCACAGAGTCGATCTTTAAGATGTTCACTTCAACGTCCTTCACCTCAGTCGGTATCTCCTACTCAAGTGCGGTTGTTAACGCTAATACCAATGCTTTCGCCAATGCGTGTCATCACACGCTCTTTCACCCACTCCTGCGTTCGTGCGCTCTCTCCCTCTAGCCCTCCCCTCTTCGGTTCATCTCTCACCCGCATTCTCGTTAATGCGCGCTTCCACTCTCTCTCTATAGCTCTCATCTGTCCTTTCTTTATGACACTTACTCACCTAGTCATACACCCCCTCGATCCCAGGCTCTTCCACTCCTTCGCCGTCTCCTACTGGCTATGGCTCCTTCGCTCGCTCAGATGATTCACCGCACGCTATGGCCCTCAGTCGTGCGGGCTACCGGTTAGGCTGTCGCGCGGACTGACACCCGCTTCTCCATCCACGCCTACCTTTGACGGAGCAATCTGACGTTGCCTCTCACGGTCAGGCACTCGTAGAGGCATTCATCGGAACAGTCAGTGTCTCCGTCTGTATTGCGGATCTTCATGCGACCTGCCGTCACGTCATGCGTACAGGCATGCACCCTTGCATTGATGCTTACGCTTCATCGATCGCCGCTTCACTCGGTCTCTCACCGCTGCGGACATCCGCGCCTTCACGCGGACGTACCGTCGTTCTCTCGGTCCAGCGCTCTGGCCTCTAGACGCTCAGGCAGGTGGCACAGCATCCGCTCTAACACCCCCTCGGTCCCCGCTTCATGCTGTTGGACGGATGGACAGCCAACCGCTTGCACGGGCCACCTGTCTTGCTGCATCACCGACGGTCGGCTGGGCGATCCTCGGCGCCATGATGCTTACGCTTCATCGATCGCCGCTTCACTCGGTCTCTCACCGCTGCGGACATCCGCGCCTTCACGCGGACGTACCGTCGTTCTCTCGGTCCAG
>NZ_JBVIQR010000070.1:11733-20829 GCF_055576875.1 Streptomyces sp. NPDC033229
TTCATGCTGTTGGACGGATGGACAGCCAACCGCTTGCACGGGCCACCTGTCTTGCTGCATCACCGACGGTCGGCTGGGCGATCCTCGGCGCCATGGCGCGAACAAGCTCTTGCTACTGCAGCCGCTCGAGCAGACTCTCGCCCTGAAATGCTTGCGGCCGGCCCGACGCTCTTACGTTGGAGCGTCCACACCTGCCATCGTCACGGCAGCCGAGCATGCCGCCGGTCTCCCCACGCAGCAACGGAACGTAGCTACACCTGCTAGGGCCTTCACTCCGGCGGGGCTTCGGCCTGCCGAGCCTCCTGTCGACCTGTCGGCCACACGGATATGCATGCCGGCCGCGTGTCCTGCGGATGCCCCTTCACCCGGTCGGCACAAGGGGTTTTCGAGCGCCCGGTCGCACACGCGTCGACCCGGCTCCGGCCGGCGTTCCGGATGTCCTAGGAACAGCTAGGCCAAATCAACCTATTTGTCGGTGCTGTCAGTACCGTTGTTACCGCCGCAGTGCCCGCTGGACACGCTGGTCGTGCCCTCTATCGTGTGGATCCAGGGGAGCTGACTGTTAATCTGTCCGCAGTTCGGTGATGCTGTCAGTCTCAACAACAGGACAGACGGTATCCGCGCGAGACCGGTCCAGGCGCTACGCCTGCGAGTGATGCAGATGGAAGGCCCCCATGAAGGTTCTTGTTTTCGCCAGCCAGAAGGGTGGGGTGGGCAAGACCACGACCACCGTGAACATCGGAGCGTCTCTTGCCAGTGCAGGAGCCCGGGTCCTTCTTATCGACCTTGAGCTCCAGGGCCAGCTCGGTGTGTCGCTCGGTGCGTTCGCCCAGAAGCCGGCGGACATCGGCAGTGCCCTCCTCGACTATATCGACGCACAGGACAGTGGCGATCTGGCATCCATGCCGTCGCTGCGGGACCGGCTGATCGACCGCAGCGTGTTGCTGAAGGGCTTCGACAGCGCGGGATCGCTGCATGTGATCGGATCGGTCATGGGATTGACCGAGCGAGCGAAGACGGAGGTGGCCAAGCGGGGATGGGAGGCGACATCGATCCTTCGTCAGCTGCTACTGGTGGTCAAGGACGACTTCGACTTCGTTCTCATCGATACGCCGCCTTCAGCGGACGCCCTAGCCTCCGTAGCCCTGGCGGCCGCCGACTACGTCATCGCTGTCTGTAATCCACGGATCGCCACCGCCGATGGCGCCCGCGTGGTCCGCAACAACACCGCAAAGGTCCCCGAGCGAACCGGCGGTGTGTGCCACCCGGTGTTCCTCGGCACGATCCTCAATGAGGCCCGGCCGCCGTCGAAGCGGACCGACGAGGCCGATGCCGTGGCCGCCTACCTGTCGAAGTGGGACCTGAGCGTCTTCGAAAAGGAGATCCGCACGAGTGATCAGATCTCCGCGTCCTACGGTGTCAGCCGCCCGATCGTGATCGACGAGCCGTCCTACGCGGCAAGTCGCTGGTACGAGGACCTCACGCAGGAGATCATCGACCGCCTGGCCACCATCGCCCAGGGCGGTGGCGCATGACCGCGCGCCGGGGCAAAAAGCGCCAGTTCAACTTCGCCGCTGTCGAACATGTAGGCAATGACGCCGACGAAGGTGGATTCCTCGGGAACGAAGAGGCCGAGCACGAACGCCAGTCCACTAGGTCGGACCACGAGCCGCACCTACCTTCGCCCGCTGCCGAGCCCACTCCGCCAGCCTCTGCCCCCGCAAGCTCTCAGGCGCTCTCCGCACCCGCACCCGTCCCCGCCTCGGAACGCAAGCAGGTGCCGGAGGAGCGGCCCGTCCCGGCCGGTCCCTCGCCCACCGTGGAACTGGTAGCCTCTCAGCCCGAGACGGCCCCTGCGGCATCAGCTACTCCGATTGCTCCGCTGCAGATGTCCGAGCCGGCGCCCGTAAAGGCCGCGCCACCGGTCACTCCGGTGTCCACGGACGCTCCGGCAGCGGAGGCGGACCCCGTGTCCCGGACACCTGAGCCGCCGCAGCGCGTGGTGCGCTCGTCGAGGCGCGTCAACGACGGACCGTCGTTCTCCGCTGTGTCCGCCGAGCCTCCTGTGCTGCGCGCTGCGAAGCCCAAGCGCTCGAGCAGGAAGGAAAAACCGGCCCAGAGCGCCGTGCTGGCGTCATTCACCGCTCAGCGCACTGGCCGGAACTGGGGAATGTGGTCGGGGCGTCTGGTTCCTGAGACCATTACCCGGCTCAAGGAACGGGCCGAGGACGACGCCGCTTCGTCGGGCCGCGGCCGCTTGTCGGGGGGGCATTACCTTGACGCCGCTCTGCGTTCGCTTCCGCAGGATGCCGAGGCGCAAGTAGCCCTGGCCAATGAGTGGTTGATCGAGCGTTGGGATGGGGAGCACCCCGCCGGGCGCAGCGCGCAATTCAGCGTCAGCCCAGCGTCGGCCGAGCTGTTGAACGGACTACGGCTGTCGCTGCGCGGTTACCGGCATGGCATCGTCATCGACGTCGTCTGCGCTGCGGTCGACGCGTTCCTCGACGTCCTGGATGCTGAAGGCCCCATAGAGGACTGACCTTGTAGACCGTGTGCTGGAAGAGGCGGACACCAGATGGTGTCCGCCTCTTCCAGCACACGGCTTCACTTTTTCACATTCGTTCTTGCGCTCACACATGCACTTCACCATGCAGTCATACATGCGATGAGGCTGCCGGTGCCCCCCTCTCGCGCAGCAACATGCACCTTGCCCCACACACAATGGATCTGTCAGAGCCACACATGCCCTGTCACGCCCACGGACCTCTCCTCTCGTGGGCACGCAGAAAGGCGTCTTTTCCAGCAATCAGGCGGCGTTCAGCCCTGATGGCCACCTCACGCAGGCGCCTGCGGCACGCCACGATGGTTCTGTCAGTTCCATAAAGTGAGTCCCGATCAGCTACAGTGAGAGCACCCACGAAGGAGGAAAGATGCGCTCCGAGAATTGGTCCCTACGCAAGATCGCCTCCGAGGCGGGTGTCCTTCCGAAGGTCGCGCGCGACGCCGCAGCCGAGGGCGTCATCGACGCTGCCTACCTCGTGGAGACCGACGTCGTCCTCGTCCGCCTCTACGGGGCCCTCAAGCGTCTCGTCTGGCCCGAGGAGCGCCGCCCCGCCAACCAGGACCAGGCGCTGCGCGTCTGGGAGGCCATAACGGTCGAGACCGCCCGTGCGGCGATCCCTGACGACATCGCACCGAACAGCGGGCTGTTCATCTATCAGACCGGCTGCACACTGGCCACCGGCCCCGGCCCTTACTGCCAAGCGCTGTTCAAACTCGCTGACGAGCCCTTCTACTTCGCGCCGATCGGCAAGTGGTTCGAGGAACTTCCCTCCCGCCGCCGGGCACGCGAGCAGGCTCCTGAGCTCGCCTCCGTATGACACCCCGCCACACATCGTCCGCGGCCTGCACGGGCCTCCGGCCCGCTGCCAGCCCCCCTCCGGGGGCAGCGGCTCATTCCGGCAACCGCAGCCCGGGGGCACTGTCCCCCGGGCTCTCCTGTTTCGAGAACGAGGTGACGGCCACTCCCAGCCTCTAACTCACTGACCTCGCCCTTCCACGCCCGGACGACCAACACACCACGGCTCCGGCGGCGATAAGGGTTTCCCTTTTGCCCCCTTCGACCGGGATAGATCATGCCTACTGGTCCGGAGGTCGGTTCAGTGTTGCCTGAAACCGGCCCGCACCTCTCATCCGCCCCCGCACCTGGGACTCCCTCGGTCCCTGCCCCCGTCCTGGTCCGGGGAGAGCAGCAGGACGTCCTCCACACCGCTTCCCGCCGCGCCCAGCCGCGTGCCTGGCTGCGCGCGGTTGTCTGGCTCGTCGGTGCCGGCCTGCACCCAAAGGCGAACGCGACCACCACGGCCCTGGCGCGGGACCTGGCCGCGCGCATGGACTACCAGCGCGGCATTGTCCTGTACGACCTGCAAGGCACCGCGCGCCGCCTCGGCCTGAGCCTACCGACCATCAAGCGGCACGCGGCCGTTCTGCGCGAACTCGGCACACTTGTCTGGCTGGTGCATGGCTCGAAGCGCAATCTCCGTATTCCCGGCCGTAAGTACACGCCCACAGCCACCGTGTACGGAGCCGTGATCCCTCCTTGCTACGACACCGCCATGGGCCACCTCGTCACCGGCTCCGGCTACGAGGCACGGGTCCGCGCGGTCACTCCGGAAGGCCGCGAACGAGCCGTCGCCGAGGTGCGTAACCGGACCCGCGAACAGGCGCAGGGTGGCGGTGCTGCAGTACGGCGTGAGCCCCATTCTCTTGGTCGTACCCCCCAGTCAGGGACAGTTGAGGTAAGTGGTGGGTTGAAAGACACCTCGCGCACGCGCGCGAGGCGGTCCACGACCTCTGCCTCCCCCTCGAAGGCCGGTCAGCAGAAGTCTGCCTCTTCTAACACCCGGCGCGGACAGCGACGGCCGGTGGCACAGGTAGCCCGCGACATTCTCATGGCCCGTCAGATCCGTCCTCTCGTGAGCTGGACACAGGGCGAGAGCCTTCGCCGGCTAGCGTTCTCCCTTCGCCCACTGATCGACGCAGGTCTCGGCGTCCAGGACATCGCCGCCGAGCTCCACTCGTGGCACCTCGTCTGGCGGCCAGCCCGGCCCGCCGCCTACATCTCCGCCCAGCACCGCAAGTCAGCTCCGCAGCCTGCTGCGTCGGAACCTATGCAGCCGTTCGCAGTCGCTCCCCAAGAAAATGCCGAGTGGCGGGCCTGGTGCAAGCACCGCCAGGCAGCAAGGGCCATGGCTGACCTGGTCGAGACTTCCGCAGCCCGCACAGATGCCGACCGGGCTCAGGCTCGTCTGGTAGCCCAATACGATCCCTACGCTGTGCTCGACCACATGGAGGTCCACGGTGAAGACGATGCCCTCGACCTCTTCGGCACCCAGCTCGTCGCCCGACTCGTCGGTCTCAGCTCCTCATCGCGCGTCCAACTCGGAGCGGCATAACACCAGGAGCAGTAGGAGCACGTCCCGGCAGCAAGCCTTGTAGCTCTTCGCCGTAAGGCCGGAAGCTCGTACGGAGCTCGAGGGGGCTTGCCCGGCCGCGGCCTTTTAATCCATTGGTTGTGGGTTCGAGTCCCACACGGCCTACCGGTCGGAGCAGCATCACCAGTGCTCTGACCTGTGTGTTCGGTGGCCCGACCGGGTGTTCCCGGTCGGGCCGTCGCGTTTCTGACGGCCTTTCTGGCGGTCTGCGTGCCCGATGCGTGCCCGAAGCGTCGGGTGGCGTGTCGGGCCTGCTGTGCCCGCGGGACGAGGTTCGCCGCATCGTCGGCGAGCTGCTGGTCGAGCTCCACGAACAGCGACGTGTACGTGTCGCCTGCGAGCTTGATCGTTGAGTGCCGAAGAAGGGTCTTCACTGCGTAGATGTCAGGGTTAGCGGCGTAGGTGAGCGAGGCGGCGAGGTGTCGTAGATCACGTAGGTTGATCGGGGGGAGACCGGTCGAAGCGAGAATGCGCCGGAACGCATCGCTCACTGTCTCGGGGTGCAGCCATGAACCGTCGTCCTTGGTGAACACCTTCCCTGTGTCGAACCACGTCTCTCCGCGCGCCAGTCGTGCCCGCCGTTGCTCCTGCTGGCGCTCCTGGCGCCGTCGCAGAACGGCCACGGTGGCGTGGTCGAGCGAGATGGTGTCGGCGCTTCCCTCGGTCTTGGGCGGGCTCTCGTAAGGCGTCCAGCCGTCGACGACGATCTCGGTCGCCGGCGTGATGCTCGGGGCCGCAAAGTCGACCCCGGTCCAGTCCTGCCCGACGGCCTCGCCGCGCCGCAGCCCTCGATGCCCCATGACGTGAAAGATCGAGTAGTACAGCTCGTCGTCGGCCTCGGCGGCGTCGAGGAACTCCCCGTACTGCTGCGGGGTCCACACCATGACGGGGCCCGGGACGATCCCGGTCGCGCGCCACTGCTTCACCCGGGCATCGGTCCACAGCATCGGCTTAGGGCGGGGCGCCGAGGTGAGCTCGACGTACTTCGCCGGGTTGAAAGTGATCATTTGTTGCACGATCGCCCAATTCAGGGCAGCGCGCAGCGTGCGCCGGATGCTCTGGATCGTGGCGGGCCCGGTGACCTTCCGGAACGGTGGCATCTCGGCGAGCTTGGCCTTCTCGGCAGCGATCCGTTCCCGCTCGGCGGCTGACGGCCGGCCGGGCCTGGTCGCCTTGCAACGGGCGATCTGCTCGCGTCGGGCGGCGTTCTCGGCGGCGATGACTTCGGCTTGGTCTTCGATTGTGTCGAACAGCTCGGTCATGTCGCCCACGCCGAGGCGGTCGTCGACGATGAGGTGCCCGCCGTGCGGCTTGAGGTGCACACGGATGTGCGATGCGTATCCGTTCCGGGTCGTGGTGCGCAGCGTCTTGCGGGCGCTCATGTACTCGTCGAGTAGGTCGGCGAGGGTGATCGTCTCGGTAAGGCTGCGTTTGGACCGGATTCGGCGCTTGACCTCTTCGACGGTCGGGATTTCGGCTTTCTCGGCGTTGATCTTGGCGAGCAGGTCGCCGAGCGCTAGCTGTGCTCGGGTGTCGTTTTCCCCGGGGATGTCGAGCAGCGCTCGCAGCTTGTCCAGGTCGCCTTGCGCCTTCTTTTGCGTCTCGTAGCCCGTGCGGCGGAAGGTGCGGCGGTTGCCGTCAGCGTCGGTCGGTATCTCCTGTCGGAAGCTGTAGACGCCGTGCTTCCGGGTGCTCAGCTTGGGGCACTTGGCGCCGAGCGGCTTTCCCGTCTGGTCGCGGCAGAAGCATCGGCGGGTGACCGAGCCGGCTCTAGCCACGCGTCCCCCCTTCGGTGGGCACTCTGCTGGGGTCGTCGAGTAGGTCGTGCTCCGTCATGTCGGCGACCCATCCGGGGGCGCACGGGGGGACGGCGAGATCTGCTCGGGTCAGTTCGTTGATGGTGTCGGCGAGCTCGCCAAGATCCTCGACGTAGGCGCGGCGGAACTCGGGCACCCGTCCGCCCTCCGCCGGGTCGGCTTTCGCGTTCTCGACGAGGCGGTGCGCTTTGAGCACCGCCTGCCGCCGCCGGTCGAACAGGGGGTAGAGGCTCGCGGGGTACGCGGCGGCGCCCCACGCTGCGGACCACTTGGGTCCGGTGTCCGCGATAGGGCGGTGGTCGGCGTGGTACCGGCCGCCGGTGGGGCCGGCGAGGGTGGGCGTCTCCGCGCCGGTCACCCACCGCCACACCGTGTAGGGGTCGCGCGGCTCGGCTGCGGGCACGGTGGGCACCGTGTCCTCGGCGCCCAAGGGGAGGACCAGGAGGAGCGGGGGAACGGCAAGGGCGAGGCCGAGCACGAGCAGCTCGTCGACGCTGACGTCGCGGCGGCGCTTGCCGGTCTTCTTCTCGCGTCGCCCGAGTTCGATGCTCACCAGGGCGGCATAGGTGAGCTCGGAGGCGCCGAGCCGGGCGCACTCGGCGGCGAGCTGCTCGCGGGAGAGGTTCAGGCGCGTTCGATGATGGCGGACCTGTTCCGCGATCACATCGCTCGTTGTTCGGTCTTGTTGCATATGGCAAAGCTAGCTTTGCCGATTGCGTAAGTCCAGAGCTTTGCCGTACGTTGCCGATCAAGACCGGTAGATACGGAAGTGCCCGCCGGCGAGCCAACGAGGGGTGGAGATGGCCAGCACTGAGCACGAGATGACGCACGAGGAACTGATCAGCCTGCCCGTAGCGGTCCCGCTGGAGACGGCCAACCGCGCATTGGGCATCGGACGCACCCGCGGGTACGACATGGCTAAGCGCGGGGCCTACCCGATCCGCCTGATGCGCCACGGTCGGCAGTACCGGGCCTCGCGGTACGACCTGCACCGCCACCTCGGGGTAGCCGCCCCAGGCGACCAGCAGCCGACCGAGTAGCTTGCGCTGCCCGCACCGGCCCCGGAGCCGCCTCGTAAGGGCGGTCGGCCGGGGCCGGGGCATTTCTCAGGGCCTGTGGCTCACTGTGCGCGGTGGGCAGACCAGCCTCGCGCGGCGTCGCGCATGCGCTGTGTCCAGTCGCCCGGGGCAGCGTCGGCGATCTCTTCCCAGAGATTCGCATTGGCTCTGGCGAAGGCGTCGATACCCGCCCCGGGGGCCGCTTGCCACGTCGGGACTCGGGCTGCCCACTCCTCCGCGGCCCCCGGGGTATGGCCACCGGCGGCCATGAGCCAGATGACCCAGTACCCGGCGTCGAGCCACGGGGCCCCGCGGGTGGCCCATGCCCAGTCGACGAGCAGGGCCCGCTCGTCGTCGACGAGAACGTTCGTGTTGTTCAGGTCGGTGTGGAGCAGGGCGGGGCCGGCGAAGTATTCGGCATGGGACGGCTCGGCGACGTACCCGAGCAGTCGTTGCTCGGCGAGCCGCAGCTCGATTTCGGGGCACGGCGTTTCGCTGAGTCGCCGCAGGGCGTCGGCGATCTTGGGCAGGTCGGGTGACCCGGGGCTGTAGTCGGCGTGGTGACCGTCGAGGGCCTCGAACGCGACGAGGTCCCACCCTTCCGTTTGGAGGCGCCACAGAACGGCGGGGGCGATGCCTCGGACGTGCGGGCTCACCTCGGCCTCGCGTCGCTGTGTCCAGGCCCGGGGGTGCTCGCTCCGGAGCCCCTTGACGAAGCAGGTACCAGCCGCTGAGTGGACGCGGGCCGAGACTTCGCTGTTGAAGCCTTCCGAGCTGGGCTCGATCTTGAGTACCGTGCCGGTCTGGCCTTCGATGGCCGTGCGTACGGCGGCGGGCAGATCCTCGAATGCGATCCGGGTTGTAGCCACAAGTCCTCACACTCTCACGACACGAACGGGCCCCACGGCGGCTCAACGCCGCGGGGCCCGGTCAGGGTGTGCTTATACGTACGGGTTGTCGTCGTTGCAGCCGGGAGCGGAGCCGGCGGTCAGTTCCTCGATGTCCTCGACGAAGAGGACCCCGGTCGGCTCGGGAGCCGGCCCGGTGGCGGGGGGTGCCGGGCGGGAGGTGATCTCTACTGCTACCGCGGTCATACGGTGATCTCCTTGTCTCCGTGTTGGCAATAGCTTTCTAGGCACTGTTTCTCGGATCTCCTGACGTAGGTGGGGTGTTGGCGTCAGGCTGGTGGTATGGGCCGTGGGGATTTAACGAATGCAGAGTGGGATC
>NZ_JBVIQR010000071.1:0-19918 GCF_055576875.1 Streptomyces sp. NPDC033229
AGCAGGGCGTCCAGGTTGTTCGTCACACAACGATCTTGGACGCCCTGTCTGCGTTCCCGGACACACCGTCAGCATTCGGAATGACTCGTCTAGGGCTTGGGCTGTTTCGGTGGGGTTGTTGATTGCGGCCTGCTGGATGCGGATCTCGGGCCCCGGGTGGGTGTGGTGGTGGAGGGCGACCGGGGGGTTCTGGGCGGCGTTCGGGACGACGCGCAGGCGGTGCGCCCGGCCGAAGACGTTGAAGCTCTCTCCGTCGGTGAGCTGCTTCTCAGGGTTGTGGGGGGCGGTGCGGAGATGGGTGCTGAGCTGGCGGTATATCCACTCGCGGCGGCGCTGTACGAGGTCTGCGGCCTGCTGGTTGGTGGTGTCGAGGGGGCCGCGCACGATGATGTCGCCGTTGGGCGTGACGGTGACGCTCAGGGTGGTGCGGTTGGTGGTGCGGAGGGTGAAGGGCAAGGGGGCGGTGGTGACGTTGGGTGAGGGCGAATAGGTCATGATCTGGTTTCTGCTTCCGGGGCGGAGTGGGCCAGAGGGCAGTCGCTTGCAGTGGGGCGCTCAGTGCTGGCTGCAGATGAAGAGTTCGGGCACGCCGTGGGTGACGAGGTCGACGTTGGCGTGGGTGGTCTGGCCGCAGTTCTGGCAGGCCAGCAGGAAGACGCGGGGCAGCCGTAGTGGCCGTATGGGCGCTCTCTCGCTGATGCGCAGGGGCAGGGGGTCGTCGTTGAGGTCAAGCAGCTGGTATCCCGGGTCGCGGGGGTCGGGCTGCGCGTCTTGGACGATGAGCGGGGCAGGGTCGTTGGGGAGGGCGAAGGTGTCGCCGGGGCTGAGTCGGCTGGCGGGCAGGCTGTCGGGAAGGGCAACGGTGACGATGAATGGGGGCGTCGCCGGGGCGTGGGTGGTCACGGTTCTCCCTGGTGGTCGAGTCGGGTGTGGAGCGGAGGCAAGGGGGTGCTGCTGGGTGGCCCGGTTGCTTCGGGAGGTCGGCGGGTGATGCCCGGCTCGGTCGCGCCGTCAGGGCGGGCGCTGGCAGTCACAGGATTGCGGCGAGCTTCTGGCCATGCCAGGTGGCGATGTTGACGGGCACGGCGTTGCCGATCAGGCGGGTTCTCTCGGTGTTGTTGCCCTGGAACCGGTGGTGGTCCGGGAACCGTTGAGCGCGGGCCTTCTCCAGGGTGGAGAGCATGCGTATCCGGCAGTTGTCGAGGCTGTCGCCGGGGATGACGAGCATGTGGTGGTTGCCCTCGGCAGTGATCGTGCTGATCGGCTCGTCGAGGGACTGGGCGACGCAGTTGTTGCGCATGATGGCGATGAACGGCTTGCCGCCGTACCTGGCCCGGCCCAGGTCGATCTTCCGGCGGGTTTCGTCGACGTAGGGCCGGAACGTCTTGCCCGGCTTGCCGTCCCCGACGCGGCGGGTGGGTAGGGAGAAGTCGATGCAGTCACCGATGGGGCGGGTTACCGGTTCCACCTCTAGGTGGCCGCATCGCCGGTTCGGGCACACGTACTTGTACGAGGTGCCATAGATGCCGATCTTCCTTCGGATTCCCTTCGCCCACCGTTGCGTGCCGTGCACGGGCCCGCAGTGGGGGCAGGCGGCGAGAGGACGGGGGCGAAGGTCGGGGGCCGGTAGGCCTTTCCGTACGAAGGCGAAGAGCATGCGGTGGCGGTGCTGTGGGGCGCTGCCCTTGTCCCCGGCGTCGATGTGGGCTGCGTTGACCGAAGTGAGGTGTGGGGTCAGGCCGAGGCGGTAGAAGCCATTCAGCCAGGTGTCGAAGAGTCTCCAGGACAGGCCGAAGCCGGGCACGTTTTCACCGGCGACCACGTCGAAGGGGCGGCCGGCGTCGATTGCGGCCTCGGTGGCGCGTAGGAGGTCCCATGCCGTCGCCCGGGTCAGGGACCAGTCCGCGGGTAGGTTCTCGTCGTTCTCCTCCTCGGCTTCGTCCAGCGTCAGTTGTGCTTTGGGGGCGGCGCGGCCCCCGGCGGGTGAGGCCTCCTTGCAGATCGGCGAGCCGACCAGGACGCGGGCTTCGGGCAGGCGCCGCATGTCGAGGGTGTGGACGTTCTCCAGGACACCCCGGACGCCGGGGAAGTTCGCCCGGAGTGTGGCGATGGCGGGAGGGGCGTGGTTGGCGCCGAGCAGGGGGCGGAAGCCTGCGTTCTTGAAGCCGGCGAGGTCGCCGCATCCACCGGCGAACAGGTGGATGGACGTCGGGGCGTCGGTGGTGGTCAACGAGGTGCTTTCGTGCGTAGCGGGTCGGGGCAGCAGGGAGGGCGTGAAGCGGTTATGAGAGGGCCGTGGGGCAGATGTCGCGGATGAGGTCGGCGGCTGCGGCGGGAAGTCCAGAGAGATGGCCGTTGGGGAGGTAGCCGGTGAAGACGATCGCGCCCGAGGTGTCGTGGAAGCCTCCGCCCAGTTCCTCGATGGCGAGGCCTGCGAAGAAGTTCGGCAGGAACATGGCCCGGCTCTTTCCGCCGATGACGGCCAGGCTGCCGAAGGATGGATGGATGTAGGTGATGACCTCAGGGGCGTCGAGCAGCTTGCGGGCGAGGATCTTGGCTTGGCCGGCGGGTTCGTTGCCGAGGTCGAGTTCGGTGAGCGCGCCGTTGGGCTGGACGAGGAGCACGGTGTTTTCGGGCATGGCGAAGCTGTCCTTGTTCAGGTGGAGGGTGGGAGTGACGTTCGGGGCGACGGCTAGGTCATGCACCAGCCGGAGTCGCAGCCGACGTCGATGGGGAGCTCGTCCTGGGCGCGGGTGATGGCCTCGCGGAGCGGGCGGCCGCCAGCGGTGAGGAACACCGGGTCCTTGGCCTGGAGGCGGCGGCGGATGTTCAGCATCTCTTCGAGGTGGCACGCCTTGCCGAAGAGCTGGGGGCGGTCGCGGTGCATCTTGGCCCAGGACTCCCGGGACTTCAGCGGGCAAAAGAAGCAGGCGCTCTTGGGCGGCACGAGCAGCCCCGCGTCCCGGATGATCTCGATGCAGTCGGTGCGGCGCAGTCCGAGGTCGAGCAGGGGGTAGTGGATGCGCTCGTACGGTTCGGTGCGGCGGTTGGTGGCCCGGCTGATCTCGTCGAGGCTGATGCCGATCCCGACGGTGGCGGGGTTGTCGGCGCTAGCACCGTGGGAGCGCAGCCACTTGCCGATGACCTTGACCTTGAAGTCCGTGGTGCAACTACGCATTCCGGGCTTGCCGTTGCTCATCCGTACGGGGATGGGCAGGGAGCGGGAGTCTCGGCGCATCATGCGGCCCCACAGGGTTTCCAGCTCGCCGATGCGGGTTCGGCGTTAGCGGATGTGGAGGTCGATGCCGTGCTTGGCCGCGTAGCCGGCCGCGATGTGGCGGACGTAGTTCAGGGTGCGGGGGTCTTCGCTGTCGTCACCGGTGTTGGCGAAGATGAAGTTGCGGTAGGGAATTTCGCGCTGGGCGGCCAAGACCAGGAGCGCGGTCGACTGGACCCCGCCGCCGTAGCTGACGGCCATCATGCGGCAGTCACCGGCTGGCTCAGCAGGGCCTCGACCTTGCGTATCCCGGCGAGCATGGTGGCCTGGCCGACGATGCGGTCACGGTGTTCGAAGACGGCTCGCGCTTCCTCCATGGCCTCCGACACCGCGTTGGGCCGGGTGAGGGTGTCGGCGCAGGCGATGGTCACGTTCGGCCCGAGATTCCAGATGATCGCGTTGACGGCCGCGCACGCGGCGGCGATCTCATCGATATCGACTCCCGACCACCGGAAGCGCGCAGGATCCGCGCCGCGTTGGCGGAGGCTCTGGGCGGCGGCGCGCAGCATGCCTCCGCTGCCGCAGGCAGGGTCGTGGATGTGTTCGCCGGGCTGGAGCCTGTCGAACTTGTCGTCGAGCATGCCGGCGGAGAGCTCTTGCAGCATCATCTCGGCGATGCAGTCGGTTATGGGTGGCGGGGTGTGGTGCTCGCCGAGACCTTGCTGGGCGCCGTGCGAGCGCAGCGCGGTGATGGTGGGCGAGAGGACGTCGGCGGCACTTCGGAAGAAGGGGTCCTTGTGGCCAGTGAGGTCGAGGAGCCCGGAGGTCAGCGCGGCCTTGGTGACGGCGCGGGTGACGTACAGGCGGTGCTTGTCGTGGTCGTTGTCGTTCAGCCACTCGTGGAGAATGCGGGCCCGGTCGATGAGGTCGGGGCGCTGTATCCAGTGGGTGGACCAGATGTCCCGGTACATCTGGATCAGCTGGGTGTCGTTCTGGGCGAGGATCTGGTGGGCGAGATTCGGGCCCTTGGGGTCCTTGGTGCGTATGAGGGCCAGGGCGGCGACGATGCCGATGGGCACTTCGATCGCGGTGCCTCCGTGTTGCCGGTTCCAGGTGGAGGCGACGGCCTCCCCGATCCGCTGTGCTGCCTTGTCTGGGTTGCTGGGGAGGCGAGGGGGCAGGGAGCGGACCGCTTCTTGCGCTCGGGGGGCGGCCTGAGGTGCGGCAGGGACCGGGGTGGCCGGGGCGCTGGGTTTGGTGAAGGCCGCGGGCATGGGGGCGCGGGGCGGGCGAGGCGGTTCGGCGGGGGCCGTGAGGCTAGCAAAAAGGTCGAGTTGAGTCATCTCTGCGTCACTCTTCGTGGTGGGTGGTGGGTGGTGGGCGTGCTTCGCCTGCCCGGCGCGGATCGCGGGGCAGGACGGCGGGCTGGGCCGAGGGCTGTGCGGGTGAGGTCTTGGCCGGGGTCGGCGGTGGATGGCCGGGGCGCGGCTGGCTGTTGCGCCCCGGCCGTTGCGCCGCGCGGCTGTGAGGCCGGGTGTGGTTGGCGGGTTAGAAGCCCATGCCGATGGCGTCGGCGCTCTTCGCGTCGAGGGGCGCGCCGTCGGGGCCGTCGAGGGTGAACCAAACCTCTTCGTCGACCTGGTTGACGGCGACGATGTCGAAGGTGTGGATCTCGGTGGGGCCGACGCGGAGGGCTGCCTTCAGCTTGCTGCCCTTGATGCGGACGGTAAGGGTCTGGCTGGTGGCGTCGGCGAGGTCGGTCATTGTGGGTGCTCCTGTTGTTCGGCTGTTCGTTTGCGAGGGTTCCCCCTCAACTTTTAGTTATATTCTACTATCATTTGGGGTGGGGTCAATCCCTGAACTCCCAGGTCAAGGGGGTGCTGAGGCAGGTCTTAGGCCGTCAGTCGAGTGAGCGGCTGAACTTCTCCAGCGCGGCCTGGCGCTCGGCCCCGTGGGTGCCAGCCCGCAGGTGGCCTAGGGCCGAGACGGCCCGGCGGAGGTGGTACAGGCTGTCGCTGGCTCGGTAGTCGGCTGTGCGGGGGTTGTCGTTCTCCCACTGCTGCATGCACTTCAGGGCGATCTGGGCGGCGAGGTGGGCGAGGGCGGCAGGCTCGGTGCTGTCGTGGGGCATGAGGTCTTCCGTGCGTCGAGAAGGAGGGGGGCGGCGGCTGGCCGGCGGCCCAAGTGAGCGGCTGGCCGGTCAGGCGGCGGCAGGTTAGGGGAACGGGATGGGGAAACCGGCCCGGTAGGTGACGCCGTACTCCGGCGGCATGGGCTCCCCGGTTTGGGGGTCGGTGCAGTAGGCGTCGAAGACCTCGGCTTCAGGCATGGGTGTCAGGGTCGGGCTGGTGACGGCCCAGGCCCGGACGGTGCAGGAGTCGCGCACGAGGTGCCGGGCCGTGATGCCGGTCGGCGCGGCGGTCGCCAGGGCTGCGGCCAGGATGGCGCGCACGGTGAGGAAGCCTTCGAATTCGCTGTGCGGCGTCCAGGTGGCGGTGACCAGGTCGGCAAGGGCTTGTGCGTGCAGTGGCTCACGTCCGGAGATCTGGCAGGAGACCGTCACGACCACATGGCCGGGCCCCAGGGGGCGATGACCGGACACAAGGTGGTGCAGCAGGCGATCCGCTCCACGTGTTGCCGCGTCGAAGAGCACCTGCGGGTCTATGCCCAGGCGAGCTGCGGTGGCGTGGATGAGGTCGCGGGCCGTGTCGGTGTGCGGAAGCGGGCTGGGGGTCGGGAGGGGCGGTGAAGCGTGCATGGCGGGGTCCTTTGCGGTGGTTGGGGTGGTGGTGGGGCTTGTGCGCGGTCGGGGAGGTCAGCCGTCGATCCAGAGCACGCCGTAGGGGGTGCGCAAGACGGTCGTTGTTCCGGCCTTCTTGATGTCACCGATCAGGGCGGCCCAGCTGACACGGCCTGACGGGTCTGTGTAGGGGGCGAGGTCCCAGCCCTGAGGCGTGCCGGCCAGAGCCGTCAGCACGGCCGGGAAGGACGGCCCGTGACCGAGAACCTGGGCGCGCAACTCCTCGTGCCGTTCCCGCAGGATTTGGCGCCAGCCCTCGTTCCGGGCTTCCCAGGGCTTAAGGCCGTGCGCGCCGGAGGAGGAGCGCCAACCGCCGTTGGGGTAGAGGGCGCCTGCTTCACGGAGCGCCACCCAGGCCGTCGCCCGCTCGCGGGAAAGGGTCTCGGGGCGGAACTGCACGGCGGTCACCGTGATGTTGCGCCAGGAGATATTGCGGCCGTACCGCAGGAGGGTGTCAGTGTGCCGGATGACGGCGGACGCACGGGCCTGCGCGGCCGTGGGTGCATCGCCCACGGGGATGACGTACTCCCAGAGGGAGCCTGCGGAATGTTGGAAGCGGACCAGCCAAGTGCCGGTGACCATCGTGGTGTCCTTCTCTTCCCGGTGCGCCCGCCGCGTGGCGGGCGCACCAGTGGTGGAGGCTGAGGAGACGGTTGCCGACATCAGTGGCTGTTCTCGTTGGTTTCGGGTTGGTCGTTCAACGCGTCGGCAAGAGCGCGCAGGGTGGGGAGGCTGCCGTTGGCCTGAACGGCTCGGCTGGCACACTCGGTGAGCACGTCCAGGCGCCCCTGGAGATCGGCCACTTGGGCGGACAGGCGCTGCGCCTCCTGGGCAGTCACTGCCAGGGCGGCGCGGGCTTGCCAGTGCACCCGCGTCTCACCAGGTACGGGCGGCACCACCGTGGACGGGTCGCAGAGCGCGGCCAACAGGAGGGCGCTGGGCCACCGGAAGATGTAACCCTCTGGGGCGAGGTGGCGGGCGCCGCGCGCCAGCAAGGCCCGGAGGTAGTGGTGGACGCTGGAGGGGACGGTGTTGAGCACCTGCACGACTTCGGTTTGGATGCGCCGGTAGCCGGAGGCGTAGGGCTCATCGCGCCAGTGGGGATCGTGGCTGGCCCATGCGCGCATCACGGGCGTGAGCGCGTCGAGATCGGCGGCCGGGATGGCCTGCAAGCGGACACCGGCCATGAGGGCGCGGGCGTCGGCAGCGGCGTCAGCGGCGCCTGCACCCCAGTTGTCTGTGCGGGGGTGGGGACGTACGGCCTCGTCCAGGGCGGCGAGTATCTGTTCAGGTCGCATGGATCTTCCGGATTCGGAGACGGTAAGGCGTGGGTGCGCCGGCTGCGGGGCGCGGGCGGGTGTCAGTCGGGCAGGTTGTGCCGGAACAGGTCGGCGATCTGCTGCGGGCTGGCGCCCAGCAGGGCGACGACTCCGTCGTCCTGCCACTCGCTGCCGTCGGCGGGGTGCGTGCTGATGTGATGCCAGCCGTCCGTGAAGCCGACGACGCCATGCCATACGCCGTCGTGCGTGAGGCCGACTCCCCACCCCTGGCAGTGGGTCGGCTGGGTGCGGGCATCGAAGTGCCCTGCGGTGATGAGGGCCGCTTCGATGCGCCGGAGGAACGCGCGATCCTCGCTGTCGGGGTCGTCGAAGGTCAGCAGGGCATCGATGCCGTCGGCCCACTGCTCGGGGTCCTCGTGCGCGGTGGAGTTGGACAGGAGAAGGTCGATGGCCCGTACGCCGTCGGTGGGGATGGTGGAGCCGGGCTGCGGGAGCTGGGCCTGCCAGACGGTGCGCATGGGCCGCAGCTCGTCATAGTCGGGCAGCTCGTTGAGGAGCTGAACGGTGTCGGTGCGGCCGTCGGCCAGGGCGACGACCTGGATGTACACGGAGGAGGTGTGGTGGCGGATGGTCGGCATGTCGTCGACGGGCCGGACGGGCAGGTCGAGGTCGGTGGCGATCGCGGCGAGCAGCCGCCGGGCATCGTCGGCCACCATGTCCTTGGAGACGGGCATGCCCAGCGGTGCGGACAGGATGTCGGTGATCAGGAGAGCCATTTCGTAGTCGAGGCTCAGCGTGTACTGGTCGGGCAGCCGGTCCGCGATGGCCTCTGCGAGGGCCCGAGAGCCGAGGCCGAGCGGCTGTGCGGTGGTGGTCATTGCGTGGTGCTCCTGTTCTGCGGGCATGGCGAAGCAGGCCGGGTGGCCTGGAGTGATGGGGGTGAAGGGGCGCGGCCTGTTCGGCCGCGCCCGGCAAGGAGGGTGACCCCCTCCTTGTGGTTATATTCTACTACCTTTCAGGGTGGGGTCAACCGCGTTTCAGCACGTCAAGCGGGGGGTGAGGTGTCAGCCGACGACTCGGCGGATCTCGGCAAGCGCGCTGCTGGACAGCGGGTCGTACCCACCGTCCGCCCGCTGGGGGCCGACGAAGAGGGCCGATCGGTGAACATGCCCGATGGGACTCCCGCAGCCGTGCATATCGCCCGCGAGTGCGGCGAGTATGCCGCAGGCCACATCGTTGTGAGGCGCCCCCAGGTAGAGCGGGACGAAGCGAGCCAGGCACCAAGCGTCTTCGCCGGCAGGGGAGGCGGCGAAGGTGTCGCCGACCATCTTCCTGATCACGTGGCTCTGAATGGCCGGGGTCCAGAGCATCGGACGCATCATGCCGTCCCGTGTGACGATCAGAGCCTGCGCGGGCATGCGGCGTAGCGGGGATGGCTGGGCCACGAGCTTCGGCGCCGGTGCGGGCGCGCGGTGCAGCAAGGGCGGGCGGGGTGCGAGCTTGGGCGTCGGTGGAGTGATGGGGCTGACGCGCGCCGGGGGGTACCAGCCGCCGTAAATCTGCTGAAGCGGTTCACGCTTGCTCTCCAGCCGGTACCACAGGCCGACCCCGGCAACCTTGTCGACTGCCGTGATGTGGAAGCGGGCGGGCTTGTCCCCGTAGCGAACCAGGTCCCCGCCGACGGTGCGGAGTCTGACTCGGTCCCCGACGGTGTACGTGCTCTTGCTCATGTATTTTCCTCATTCGGTGCCCTGTGAGGGCGGGTTGGGGCAGCGTCGACCCGACGGTCGGCGTGCAGGACCTCGAGTGCCTGAGCGGCGTCGAGGAGAACTTTGGCCTCGCTCCGCCGGCCGAGCAGCCGCAGGGCGCACACCTCGAACATCAGCGGCCAGTGGCAGGAGGGCACCGCGGCCGCGAAGCCCTCAAAGTCCTGCCGGGCCTTGGCGGGCGCCCGGTGTATCCATGCCCGGAACGCGACGAGTTGGACAGTGGCGGAGGCGCGCCGGGTCTGGTCGCCCGTCAGGCCGAGGTCGTCGATGATGTCGGCGACGTCCTTGAGCGGCAGCAGTCGGTTCAGCACGGGATCGGGGCTCCTTCTGCGTCGTCGGGGGTTCGTTGGGGCCCAACTGTTGGGGTGTGCGGCAAGGTCGTCGTTGGTGAGGGGGCGGCGCCTCACGGCGAGCGGGGCGCTACGTCAGCAGGGTGTGCGCCTAGTAACGGATGTGGACGGGGGGCCGGTTCGTCCTGATCGCGCGAGGGCGGCGCCCGGGGCGGGGCGGAGCCTCCGTCGCCGCCCGCAGCACCGTGCCGGCTGCCAAGTCCTCCGCGTCGCGGCATGCCTGCGAGCTGATGAGGGCGGAGAAGTGGTCACACGCGGCGTCCAGCTCGTTGGGGTCGATTCCGTATCGCGCGGCCACGCCGTGCCAGGTGTTGAGCGCATTGCGGGTCAGGGCCGTCATGGCCTCCTGGGCCTGTTCTGCGGTGAGGCCGTAGGTGAGGGCGAGGGAGAGCGTTGCCGAGTCGTCGGTCATGGGATCGGTAGCGGTGATCATCTTTAGTTCTCCGATTCAGGTGCGGCGGGCGCTGTCGCGGGCGGCGGCAAGGTGGGCGCGGTAGGCCTCGGCCGCGATGGCGCGGACCTTCGCCGGGTCGGGGTCGATGGCGTTCTCGACGGCCTGGGCGATCTTCTCCGCGACTTCACGAAAGCCCGCGCGCACGGTGATCTTGCGGCCGTCGGTGGGGGTGAGGGTGTAGCTCCAGGTGAAGGCTTCCTCTGTCAGCCGGTGTTCGCCGTAGCGGCCGGTGGCAGTGAGGAGCTGGAACTGGGACTTGGCCGCGGTGAACGTCAAAATCGCGGGGATGTCGGACATCGCTCTTCTCCTGATTGGTGGTGAGGAGGGTTTTCCTCCCTTTCGTTAGTTAGATTCTACTATCTTCATGGGGGGTGTCAAACTCGTTTCCGCAGGTCAAAAGCCCCGCAGGGATGGGCGCGGCAGGTCGCCGTCGGTTGGCCTCCTACGCCGCAGCCGGCTCGGCCGCTGGCCGCCGACGAAGCGTCGCCTGCCCGGCCCTGCGGCTCTCCGACCTTTGGGCCACCACCCTGCATGGCCCGCAGAGCGTCTGGCCGAGCCGGCGGTGCCTCTTGACCCCGGTGCTCGAGCCGCACGTGCCAGCGTGGGACTTCTCCTCGGGCAGGGGTGGAGCACCCGCCGCCTCATCCACCAGGCGCCCGTTGACCCACAGGCGCGCGGCGCATACCCCGTCGAACCGGCTGGCCTTCGGTCGCACCCGCTCGAAGCATTCGAGAAGAAACGGGCACGCGGTGCACGTATCCATCAGCGGTCCGCATGACTCCTTGAGCCGCTTCAGGCTCTTCAGGAGTTCAATGTCGGGCACGTATTCGGTACGGCCCCCGCAGGGGGCGTTGTCGGTCCAGGCGGAAGAGGCGGTCGAGTCGATCACAGGGCTGGGCTTTCCGGGTGGAGGGGGCTCAGAAAAGGGCCGGGTGGCCCTGAACGGCGGGGAGGATCGCGTACTTCGCGCACGCGGCGGACAGTTCGAGTTCGCTCTGGCGGCGGGACCACGGTTCGGCGGACAGCTGGGCCCACACCTCCACGGAGCGGTAGGGCGCGCAGGACGGCACATACGCGCGCTCGTGCGCCCGCAAGGCATCGACGGCCTTCTTCAGCCGGCTGTATCGGTGCGGCGTCAACCGTTCGTGGATGCGCGCGGCCACCTCGCGCCAGGTGAAGGAGTTCCAGCGCGGCCCGCCGGGGATGGCGAGCTCGTAGCGGAAGCCGCAAGGTGATGGCGTCCAGGTGGCCACACATCCCGGATCCGGTTCGAACTCAAGCCGACGGACGCGGAACTGGTCGTTCCTGGCCGCGAAGGCCTCCCGCCCCCAGGTCTCCCTGGCGTACGTGTCGGGGAGGTCGATGAAGGTCAGCAGCTCGGCAGGAGAGAAGAAGTCCCGTGCCGCCATGGCGGCATCGTCATCTGAATGCGACAGCATCAGGCGCCCCCGAAGCGGGGGCAGGTGGCCAGGTGGGCCAGCGCCGCGGCGATCAGCGGCTCCAGCGCCAGATCCCCGCACGGCTTGAAGGAGTAGGCGGCGGGCACGGTGTCGTACGCGGTGCAGCGCCACGGAACGGCCGGGCTGTCCTCGGGGCAGTGTGAGAGATGCCAGCCCGAAAGCTGGGAGCGGTCGGAGGGCAGGGCTTCCTCGCTGGCGACGACGAGCAAGGAGCCGTCAGGGGTCATCGAGCAGAGGGCGAGGCCGCCGCGCGTCTCCACGTACGTGGGCAGACCGGAGGCTTCGAGTGCGGCCACCACATCGCCATACGTGCGAAGCGCCTCAAGCTCGCGCGCACCGTACTCGGCGCGGATGGCGGTGATGGCCTCGACGGTCGTCCCAGACACAAGCATTTCCTTTCAGATGAACACCTATTAAAGGGGCGCGTCCGGAAAACTTCCAACTCGAACCCCAAGGCAGTCTGCAATCTCCCTGCCCTTTAGGTATATTCTACTATCAATATTGGGGGTGGCAACTCCGCACTCTCAACCCTTGATGCAGATAGCTGTACACCTATTTTGGCCTCGTCGTTGACGCCTCTGCGCGTTCACGACGGGCCCGGCGCATCTGAGCGAGTCGAGCCTTGGCCACCTCGGATAGCTCACCCCCGCCGGGCCGCTCGCGCACCGCAGCCAGTACCCGCTCGTTGGCCTCCCGCGCCGCCCGTATGCCCGTTTCCTTATGTGCCCGTTCTTGGGCCTCCCGGGCCGCTCTGGGGTTCGTTCCGCAACCGCGACAAGACCGCCCCGGAGCCTCCCGGTGAGTGGCGCACCCCGGCGCCTCCGGGCCGACAACAGCTACTTCCCCCTGGTCCTGAGACGGTGCCTCACCCGACTCGGCCTCAACTGAACCCGAGGGGGTAGGGGGAATCTTCTCCTGTGGGTATTCACTGTGGTTACTACCAAAAATGCCTGACTCGCCTGCGGCTGGTTCCCCGATGCCTGAATACCCGTCTTCGGTGCCCCCGGTTATCGCCACCTCTTGCTCCAGCGTCCGTCCCAGCTTTCGAGCCAGCCGCCGGGTCTCGGTGCGCCGGTACTCCTCGGCCACCCACTCCTGCGCTATGTCGAAGACCTCCGTGTAGCGGGCGATCTGGCCGTTGGGGAGCCGCTCCGTGACCACCCGGTAGTAGCCGACCTCCTTCAGCTCCTTCACCGCGTTGCGGACCGCGTCACGCCCTTCCTTCCCCTGGGTGGCTATCGCCTCCGTGCGGGCGATCCAGCCGTCCGGCTTCGACAGGAGGAATGCGAGGATGCCCCGCGCGCGGAAGCTCAGCCGAGAGTCCTCCAAGGTGGCGTTGGAGATCACCGTGAAGCCCTCGGTGAGTCGGCGGCGGAGAATGGACACGCAGGGCCTCCAGGGCGATGCAGGAGCTGGTTGAGGGGAAGCAGGCGGAAACCCCCGCACCGGCCTGGTGCGGGGTCTCCAGAGGGGGTGTCAGGCGCGCTTAGGTGCGCGGGTGACGTTGATGGAACGAGGCGTCTTACGACGTGCCGACGTGCGCAAGGGCACGGCCACACCGGCTCGGCGCGCCACCTTCACCATGCGGTCCACGTCGGGTCTCATCGGGACGGCCAGGTCGGCGTTCTCGAACGTGTCGACCAGGGCTTCCACGTCGACCTCGTCTTTCGGCTTGCCGCCCGACCAGCCCAGTTTGTTCGCCCCGTAGATGCCTTCGGGGGAATCATCGATCATCGCCCGGCGCAGCACCTGGCGCTTGTTCGCCTGGCTGATGCGTTCGCGGTCGCGCACGTAGCCGGCCAGGACCTTGGCCCGGTCCTCGTCATCATGGACCAACATGGTCTGCACCGGGCGGCCGGGCGCTCGGCCCGGCCAACACGCCGAGGCCCAAGGGCAGAAGTCACACAGGTTCTTGACTGAAAGCCCCGGGCCGTCGTGGTCGCGAGTCAGCTCATCCGGACAAGCGGCCTCCAGAACCCGGTCCACCCACCAACGGGCCTGCTCCGCGAGCCACGGGTCGAAGTCGAACTCCTGAATGTCTTCCTCGCCGTTGTCCCGGCATACGAACCGGAAGCGGATCCGCTGCACGTCCACCGGGCCGAGCCGGTGCAGGTACCGCTGCCCGGGGACGTCGGCGAAGCCGGTGGTCCGCAGCAGATCGGCGTAGAGGAGCACCTGGCGCATCTCGGCCGGGGTCGGCCCGTACCGAAGGACCCGGTCCCAGACAGCGGAGGACTTGGTCTTCACGTCCTCAACGGTCACCGCCTGGGCGGGTTCCACCGGCCGGTGCCGCTTGGGCAAGCGGGCAGCGGTCGCGGCGTCGAGCTGCACGACGTCGATGTGTCCGCGGATCCGGTCATCCTCGACGAGGCGTTCCACCAGCCACCCGTATTCGGTGCGTGCGGACTCCAAAAGGCCGGTGTGGATGTAGGTCCCGAGGATCGCGGGCCGGGTGTCAGGGGTATCGGTGCGCGGCACCTGGTGCACGACGTATCCGGCACGGCGCTGGCACACCGTGTCCGAGGCGCCCAGCTGTGTTTGCTGCGATCGAGGGCGCCGAGCATCGACCGCTGTGGCGGCGGTCCAGATGGAGGGGGGTGCCAGCTGGGCGGGGGGTATTGCGGTCACGTGGATCTCCAAGAGGGCATGCCGGGCCGCCCGCTGGGGCTGGCCCGGCAGCACAGAAGGAGGAGGAGGAGGAGGAGGAGCGAGGTCAGGCCGCAGCGGGCAGGAGGTCATCGAACGGATTGCGCTCGCGCTCCTGCTCTTCCTCGGCGGCGGCCGCCCGCAGGCGGGCTGCATCGCTCGTCGGGTCGTCCAGCTTCGGCGGATTGGTCAGTGCCGCCGCCTCGCGCTCCATCGCAGCCCGGATCACGTTGATCTCATCCCGGGACAGGGACTCGTCTTCCCCCACGGTCTTCCACAGCTTCTTGAGGCCCTCGAGGCCGTCCTCCTTGGCGGTCTTTTCCGCCTTCTCGACCCACGGTTGGGCCAGGTCGCCGACGAGCTGGGGCGTCGCCTGGGGCGCGGCGTGCTGCGTGCAGCCCATCATCTGGAAGATCAGCTTCTCCAAGGAGAAGTCGGGCACCCTCAGGGGCTTCCCCTCGCGCGGGACCTTGAACTTCAGCGAGCGGGCTCCCACCACGTAGGCGATGTCGTCGCCCCGCAGCATCCGGACCCACACTGTGGAGTCGAACGCGAGCGACTTGTGGCCTTCCACCCGCCATGTCTTGGTGTTCGGTATCGGGTTGCCCGCGCCGTCCAGGGCCTGAACCTCCTTGCCCCGCGCGATCAGGATCACGATCCCGGGCGTGGTGCGCAGGAGATACATCAGCCGGTGCCACCGCTCGGCTGCGTCGTTCCACAGGTTCATGCCCGGCTTGATCTCCGCGTCCGGGTCGAACCGCAGAGACTTCTGACCAGCGTTGCTGCGCCGTGCGCGGTCCTGCGTCCAGTTCACGAGCATGCGCCACAACTGGGATACCGAGTCGATGACCAGGACCACGGGCTTCTCGCCGGCCGCCGCCGCCCGCTTGGACTCGGCGCGCACGGCTTCCACCTGACCCATGATGTCCAGGTATGTGCCGTTGTGCTGAATGATCTCGTAGTCGGCGCCTTCGACGGCTCCGTACTCGTCGGCGGAGTCTTCGCCGAGCTCTAGCCAGTACACCGTCCCGATGTGAGGGGAGCCGGTGAACTTGGCGGCCTCGAAGGTCTTGCCGCCCTTCTCCTCGCCCTCCAGTAGGACCAGGGGGTAGGGGACGACGCATGTGGGCTTGCGGGTGCGCAGTTTTGGTACGGACTGGGACATTCACTTCTCCAAGAGGCTGTTAGGTGAACACCTATTTGCAGGGTTCGCGAAGCGCCCGCGTTTCGAACAGGGTGCCCCACTCGGGATGGCGCTCCAGAATGCGGCGCACGTACCGCGACCGGAAGTTGTTGTTGAGGCGCCACGGCTCGCCGAGGGTGGCCAGGCCGTACTGCCACCTCAAAACCTCGAACAGCATGCCGATGCCGACGCGGGGAAGTCCGCGCGCAACGCAGTCGGCGGTCAGGGTCTCCAGGTGTTCCAGGATCCAGGGGTTGAGTTCATGGAATGCCTCGAAACGCTCCTGGATGCTCCGCGCCTCACCCGGACCGACTGGTTCCGGCTGACGGAGTGGCGCCATGGGTAGTTCGAGTTGCATGGTCGTCACGATCTCTCCCCTCCTGTTTCAAGTGAACACCTATTCTGCGCCACGAAGAGGGGCGGCCGTCAGTCGCCCTCTTCATAGTTATATTCTACTATCCATCCGTGGGGGGTCAACTCCACGAATCCGTGCCTCAATCCTTGCTGGCCCGTGCCTTGGCCCCGCGGGCGACAATCTTCGACCCCGGACCCTCATACGCCTTCTCACCCAGCGCCTTGGCGACATCCTCCTGCAGCGCCCACCGGTCCTGCCGGGTCAGCTTCAACGTCGTCTCCACGTGCCCGAGGACCGAGTCCAGCAGCCACAACTTCGAAGCCCCAGGCCCCTCCATCGTGTAGTCGACCGGTGCGAGGATCGGCGACTTCTTCTTCATCGCCGCCGCGATGTGCTCCTGCGTCACGTCGAACAGGGCCGCGTACTCCTGATAGCCGACGAGCGCCGGCAGATCCCCCTTGGTGAGGGGCTTGGTCGTAGCACCCTGGGCTTCCATCAGCTGCGCCAGAACGGTCTCATTGAGCTTCGCCCGGCCGGTGGGCGTCTGGAACGCCGCCGCCAGCCCTCCCGGCCAGTACGGCTTCCCGGAGACGATCGCGGCATCTTCGTACTTCAGCAGGCCGCGCGGAACCCACCGATCACTCACGGACGTCGGCGCGACATCAAAGAGCCGCGCGAACTCCTTGCGGCCGACGATCAGCGGCTTCCCCACAACAGACCCTTCCACTATCCACAACGTTGGGATAGCAGAATACTGCCGGGCCGCCCGAACGCCGCCCAAGCGCCAACCACCCCTGCCGCTGTTACGCTGACCAGGCACCTTCTCCAAGAGGCGCACGCCAGGCCCCTACTCATTGCCGATGCTGGGGGCCTTTGGCGTACCCAACCTCCCGCAGCGGAAGCTGCGCTTTCCGCTACCGATCGCCAGGGTCCAGCCGGTACACACGGGCGGGCGGGTGATCAATGCCCAGCCCCGGCTGCCACGCCCGTAGGGCTTGCGCGGACGGCACGAAGAGCGGCCCTGGCAGCGCGTCCGTCCTCGCCCACTCCCACCGGCTCACCAGCTCTGGCTCCACCGCCGTAGGGGTCCCCGCGTGCACGGCGACCACCGCGACGGCGGTCGCCCGGTTGGTGCCGCCGACCTCGTCGAGCAGCAGCGCGATCACCTCCACCTTGTCCGTCTGAGCGGACAGCGACGTCTCCTCGCGCAGCTCACGGACCGCGGTCTCCTCAAGGGACTCCCCGGGCTCGACCTTCCCGCCGGGGCACTCCCACACCCCGGACCGGTGCAGACCCAGAAGAACCCGCCCCTCGGCATCGGTGACGATCACGCACACCCCCAGAGCGGTCTGGGCGACCGGTGGGGCCGTCGTGCGCGGCCGGCTGGTCACCCGAGCGCACCGGCGGGCGGTGATCAGCTGGCAGGTCACCGGGTCGTCAGCCGCGGGCGACGGCAGAACAGCGACGTCCTCGACGAGAAACCCGGCCTCCACCAGCAGGTCCTCCCACAGGGCCGGGGTGAGCACCCACATCGAGGTCGTCAGCATGCCGTCATCACCCAGACGCACGCCTTCGGGGCGCGATTGGACGGTCGAGGACGGGCCGAGGCCGTCCCGGTTGGTGTGCAGCACGGAGAAGACCAGGCGTCCGCCGGGCCGGATCCGGGGCGCGAGCGCCGGCAGGAGCTGATGGGGGTCGACGAAGCCGAAGGAGTGCATGGCGTACGCGACGTCGTACGGCTCTGTCTCTAGGCGGAGGTGCTCGAGAATGTCGGCCAGGATGAAACGAACGCCCGGCTCGTCCTTGCTGTAGCGGTCGAGTGCCCGCTGGTGCTGGGTGGGGGAGCCGTCGACCGCGTCGACGACCGCGCCGTGGGCGCGGGCGAGGTGCACGGCATAGCGGCCGGTGCCGCTGCCGATGTCGAGGACCCGGCGGCCGGCCAGGTCACCGAGTACTTCGTCACCGGGCCCTCCGTCCCAGAACGTCCAGTTGGCGCGCTGAGGTTCGGGCGGATTGGTTCCGCGATCGAGGTGATAGCGCCCGAAGTCCTTCCACACCTGGCGATCGGCCGTGTCGCTCATCCGTGTCCCCTTGTCTCCGTGTCGTCGGCGCTCGGAGCCCGGAGGGCGTAGCAGCGCAGCGTCCCCAGGTCCGCGGCGCGGACCGTGCCCCACCGGCTGGTCAACAACTCCTCGTCCAGGCCAGTGATCCCAATCGATGCGTGCTCGGGGGGAAGGCGGTCGGCCATGGGGGTGACCAGCCAGAAGACGCCGCCGAAGTCCAGGAGGCTGCGCACGCGGTCGAGGAAGGACGGTTTGTCCTTGATGAACGCGAAGAGCAGCCGCGCGGTGATCAGCGCGAAGGCGCGCTGCGGCAGGGGCGGAGGCTGCACGGCCTCGATGTCCGCGCAGCAGTACTGCACCGGCCCGGCGGTCGGCTCGGCAAGAGCGGGGGCGACCGGAGTGCAGTCCAAGCCCGTGACCTCGTAGCCGAGATGGGCGAGGTGACGGGTCAGCGCGCCGTCGCCGCACCCGATGTCCAGCGCGAGGCGCCCACGGCCAGGGCCCGTGTACTGGGCCAGGAGCGCGGTTTCGGCGTCGGTGAGCGGGCTGTAGCGGCGACCGGATGCCCACAGTCTCCCCCAGTAGGCGGCTGGGTTGTCGATCTCGTCGGTGGTCATGCCGGTTCTCCTTCCGGGCGGGGGTGAGGGGCGGGGGCTGTGTCGGGAACGTGGTGCATAGTCCGGATCGAGGAGGCGAACAGCACGACGAACGGGATGGTGAGGGCGGCGGTGCCGAGGGCGAGGGTGTTCCACACGCCGATCCAGGTGCCGGCCGCCCCGGCGGCGAGGGCGGCGAGCGGGCGGGTGCCGTAGGTGATCCACTGCCCGGTGGCGAGCATCCGGCCCTGCATGCCCGGCTCGCACACGGCCTGGCGGATGCTGCGCTGGGTGGACCCCTGCGCGGTGGCAGCCGCCAGCTGGACGAACAGTCCCGCGGCGACGGCCACCTGCCCAAGTCGGCCGGGCTCGACCAGCACGATCGGTAGTTCGGTGAGGGGGAGGATGGCCAGGGCGGTGAGCATGACCCGGGCCGGGCCGTATCGGGCCACGAGCGGGCGGACGACGAGCGCGCCGGCGACGCCGCCGAGCGCGGCCACGCTCAGCAGGGTGCCCAGCGCGGTCGCCGAGTAGTGCAGGTCGCGCAGCAGGTACACAGACCAGATCGTGGTGAGCACGGCGAAAACGGCGGTGAAGGCCGTGCCGGTCAGCAGCAGCGGCCGGATCGTGGGGTGGCGCACCACGTACAGCACGCCCTCCTTCATCTCGCGCCGCAAGGTGGTCGTCTGCGCGGGCCGGTGCGGCTTGGGTTCGGGTGTGCGGATGCTGCCGATGAGGAGGGCGCAGGCGAGGTAGGAGGCGACGTCGAGGTAGACGGCGCGGGCCGGGCCGAGGGCGGCGACGACCGCGCCGCCGAGCTGGGCGCCGGTGCTGTCAGCCAGGGACGAGATCGCGCCTGCCTTCGCGTTCGCCTCCAGCAGGCGGTGGCGGGGCAGCAGGGAGGGGAGGTAGCTGATGCGGGCGGTGGAGCCGAACACGAGGGCCGTGGAATTAACCAGGGCGACCGCGTACAGCACCTCCAGCGACAGGCGACCGGCGGCGTCGGTCAGCGGGATGACGGCGAGGACCAGGCCGGAGACGAGGGTGGCGCCGATCATCACGGGGCGTTTGCGGTGGCGGTCGGCCAGGGCTCCGGCGGGAAGAGCGAACAGCAGCGGCGGCAGCCGCTCGGCGAACGCCAGGAGGGATACCTGCCACACCGAGGCGTGCAGCGAGACCACGGCGATCAGCGGCAGGGCCACCGAGGTGACGCCGCTGCCCACGAGGTCGACCGCGTTCGCGCCGAAGTATCGGGCGAAGTCCCGGTGCCGCCACAGGCTCTTTCCCGCCGGGGCGTTACTCACCGGGTGGCGCTCCCTTCCTCCGCGTCGGCCGGCTGGCGGGGGGAGGGCAGGGCGGCGTCCTGGAACTGGGCACGCTGCATCTCGTACAGCTCACGAAACGCCCCGGCCGCCGACGGGGCGAGGAGTTCTTCGAAGGTGCCGGACTCGACCAACTCGCCCTTGTCGAGGACGTGGATGAGGTCGGCGTGGCGGACGGAGGCGAGGCGGTGGGTGATCAGAATGACGGTCTGGCCGCCGTCGGCAAGCTTGCGGATCTGGTCGAAGACTTCCAGTTCGGCCTTCGCGTCGAGGGCGGAGGTGGGTTCGTCGACGATGAGGATCCGGGCGTTGCGGTAGCGGGCGCGAGGAAGCTGTCCGGAAACAACGCGTTGCTTTGACGGGGGCATGATCGTTGATCTTCCGTGGTCATATCCCCGCCGGTCCCTGGTCAACTGACTTCGC
>NZ_JBVIQR010000072.1:0-1898 GCF_055576875.1 Streptomyces sp. NPDC033229
CGGCTTGCCCCGGTCCACGGGCGACGGGCCTGTGAGTTCGCCCCCTTTTTCGCCCTGACGTGGGCGGAGTCGAGGACGACGCGGGTCACGTCGATGACGAACCCGGCCCCCACCACGACGACGCGCCTGGTGGCTGGGCCAGCACCCCGTCGAACTCACCCAGCGCGCCCTGCCCGCAGACCTGATGCACCCCCTGCTCGCACCCCCGGGAACCACCGCCGTCACCAGCGAGGGCCCCACCCTCGAGGACGACCTCAAGCCGTACCCGATCGCCCAGGCCACCACACCCGAAGAAGTTGCCGAGGCCCTGCGCCGCGCCATCATCCACGAGGGCGGTGACGTCGAACAGTCGAACTCGCCCTCAAGGAGCCGTGGGGGTGGTCGGTACGGGTGTCGTTCACCACCGGCAGCCCGGACGACCTCAACAAGGACGAGACCTACAAGGGCTTGATCCCGCTGCTGAAGGTGCGCCGCAACGGACTGCTCATCGAGGGCGATCCGGACTTCGGCGACTCCTGCACCGTGCGCATCATCATGCGCGACCCCTTCACACCGGACCTGGTGGGCACCGTGCCCTACCGGGCCCCCTTATCCGGCTCGATCACCGACGCCTTCGACTTCGGCGTCGCCATGGACGCCACCCCCCTCACCTTCGCCCTCGCCGGGCTGATGCTGCTGATGGTCGCCGACTCCGGCGGCGCCAAGTCCGGCATCATGCTCGCTATGGCCGAGGCCATCACCTCCACCCGCGACGCCCTCGTGGTCAACCTCGATCCCGTCGGAACCGGCGTCGGCGCCCTGGGCCCCGCCATCACCCTGGACGCCTGCATGGACGACGACCTCATCTGCGCCGTCCTGGAATTCTTCCTCACCCTCTGCTCCGCCCGCGCCCGGCAGCGCGCCGCCTACCGGTGGGGCAACAAATGGCGCGTCAGCCCCGAACACCCAGCCTTCTGCCTGTTCATCGACGAGTGGCCCCAGCTGTCCGCCAAGGCCAAGGCCCTCCTGATCCGCCTGCTGCTCCTCGGCCGCAAGGAAGCGATCTGGGTCTTCGGCGGCTCCCAGTTCGGCACGAAGGACTACCTCGGGGAGGCCATCGGCCCGAAACTGTCGGCGAAGATGCTCGGCGCCTGCCGCCGCGTGGACATCACCGAACTCCTCGGCGGCGGCGCGCTCGCCGAGGGCTACCGCGCCGACCTGATCCGCGCGGCCACCCACACCGAACGCAACGACGCCGGACAGATCTACGCCCAGGGCCTGCCCGGCATGCCCGACCGCCCGGTGCGCTACCAGGTCCGCGAGATGCTGCCCGACTACGCGGCCATGGTCGGCGACGAACGGGCTGCTGCCGGCCTGCCCGACGTGACCCGCACCCTCACCGAAGCCGGCCTGCTCGACGACTGGCTGGAGCTCCAGGCTGCCTGCGCCACCGGAACCGTTCCTGACGCCGGAGGTGGCGAAGGAGTGGAGGGGGACAATGCCCCGGCCATCCTGCTCGCCATCGCGGAGGCGTTCATCCGGGAGAGCGAGCCGCCGTACCTGACCATGGACCAGATCAACGCCCACCTCCGCAAGGACGACCCGACGCGGTGGGGACGCTGGGACGACCGGGACGACCGCGGCCGGCTCCGGGAACTGGGCAAGGCGCTCAGCCGCGAGCTGCGCAACGCGAAGGTGGAGTTGTCCTCCGCATCACCGAGCTCGACGGACAGCCGCGCGGCTACTACCTCGAGGCCGTCCGGCAGGCCCCTGGAGAACCTGTCCTGATCGACGCCGTCATTGGCCCCGCTTATTGGGGGGGGGGGGGGGGGGGGGGGGGGGGGGGGGGGGGGGGGGGGGGGGGGGGAGGGGGGGGGGGGGGGGGAGGGGGGGGGGGGAGGGGAGGTAAAAGAAAACAA
>NZ_JBVIQR010000072.1:1908-18429 GCF_055576875.1 Streptomyces sp. NPDC033229
TGGGCGGGTGTTTTTGTGTTTTGTTTTTTGGTGTTTGTTTTGTGGTGTGTGCGTGTGTGTTTTTCCTTTTTTTTTTTTTTTTTTTTTCCCTCCCCCCCCCCCCCCCCCCCCCCCCCCCCCAATGCCCCGCCGATCGAAAAACCTTTGCTGACCTGCGGAAACCAAACCGTCCAATCACCAGCTACCACTCCCCTTCCACGACGGCTTTCCCCCTCGGGAACCGCGTGAACGGGGGGCGACATGCTGACCAGGAAGACGATCACGCGCAGATACCTGTACCGGTGTCCGTGTGCCGGACCACGAGCCCGGTCGTCCACGCCCTCGGCGCCGTCGAGAAGGAAGCCAACGGGCACCGCCAGGCGCTCCACGGCGGACACCGCCTCGACGACCAGATTGCCGGCGAGGTCGACCGGCGTGGCCGCTGGCACGCCGACCTCGCTGGCATAGCCACCGTCCACGCCCGGCTGTCCGACACCTTCGCCAGCCTCCGCGATCCCGGCGGCATGGGCGCCGGGTGTGGGCCGACGCCGCGGCCTGGGCTCACCATCACCGCCGGTTAGGGTGAGCCACCGCCACCGTCCTCCAGCCGTGACACCCAACCCCTGGGGTAATCGAGGCCCGGCATCCGGCTGCCGACCGCTTCGAGCGCGCGATGCCCTCGGGCCGTTCCTCAACCCCGCCGACTTCCCGGCAACCCGGTGGCCCTGCGCGAAGAAGCGCCGACTCGCCTTGTGCCCAACGCTCGCAGGCACAGAGGAGAATTCACCTCCCCACCCCGGGTCGGCGGCACGTTGGCAAGCATTGATCACTGGACTGCTGTGGCGGCAGGGGTAAGCCGCAGAGGGTGAATTCACCCCCCAGCTCGGCTGCGAATACCCAGCCCGCCTTCCCCGGAGAGGAGAACTTACCTCCCCTACCGGATGCCCAGAAAAGGGCGGAAGAGCAGGCGTGCCGACGCACGATAGGTGTCACCGAGGCCGGCCATCAACCTGCGATTTGGCACCGGTGAGGCAGGCTGGTTGTCACCGGATCGGAGCGCTGCCTTTTGCCAACGGCCTGGTCGGCATGCCAGTCGCTTGCCGGATACGGCGGACTGGAGCTGTGCCGTCTACAGGATGCGCGGGTATTCGCCAGGGTTGCTTCTCAGGTTGCCTGTCAGGTTGTTTCCACAAGCCTGCCCGGATAGGTCAAAACAGCTGGTCAGGACGCTGATGGGGCTGGCGAAATCCTGCCGACTACTTCTCTGTGACCACCGCGTCAGCGGAGGAACGGAAGAACTTGAGAGGAGAAACGAAGAGCGGAAGAGATGGGAAGTGAAGAGAGAGACCTTCGTGGAATTGGGAGCTGTGAGGAACGGGTTCGGAGCTACGGACGGGCTGACGGCTGGGGATGTGATGGACGAGCGGAGTTCGGAATGGTGGATCATGGCCGGTTGCTTCGTGGTGTGGTCGAGGTCCCGGGAAGGTTGAGCGGATTTACCGGTGCTTCGCTCGGACACCGGGACCGGTTTCGGATAGGTCCTGCTCCGACCTCAGCCGCTGCGCGCGGTTGCGGAGCTAGCTCCCCTATTGGGGAGGCGGGGGGCGATCGGCTGTGGCCGATCGCGGGAAGAGGGGGCGGGCCAGGGCGCGACGTGCGCACCCCTGGACGAGCCATCCCTTCGCTTTCCCACAGAGGAGTGCTGCTCGCGACGGCGTGAGCCCTGCTCCGGGCCGTCCTGGAGCGGTCTTGCCGCTGTCGTTGGGCGCGCCCCTCGTCAGCGCTAGCGTGCTGTTGGACTGCGTTGCGACGAAGCAGCGCAACGTGTCACCGCGGGATGGACGTCAGGCGCCGACGCCTCCTGGCGGCGCGATCAGCGCGGCCAGGAGGCGTCGGCACGTAGCGCGTCGGGCGGGCCGGTGAAGGGGAGCAGTCACCGGCCTGCCCGACGGGAGTCGTCAGAGGGTGGAGGGGATTCGGCGTCGGCCCATGTCTGTGATGGTGACGAGCGTGTCGTTCTTGTGGTTGAAGTCGTTGGTGATCTTCTTCGGCGGTCGGCGAGTGATGATGAGCGCCTTGTCCTGCAAAGCGCACAGGGCCTCGTCGATGTCGTCGGCCTGGCCGGATCCCCGGTGGAGCCGGAAGTACGTGGGGCTGAAGGTCTCCTCCACTGCCGCCATCGTGCGCTGCTGAAGATCGGTGGCGTCGGGGAGAGGCTCTCCCCGGCCAGCTGCGGCGAGGGCGACAAGGACGGCGTTCTCGGCATCTGTGAGATCGAGGGGTATGCGCCGGCGCCCACGAGTCCGGGTGCGCCGGCCATTCCAGTCCTTGACCTGATCGGCGAGGTAGATCTTGCCAGCCGACGCGAGGGTCTGGACGGGATCAGGGAAGCCGGGGAGTTCGGTCAACTTCGACGCCCGCTGCTTAGATACGCCACAGACCGAGGCGACCTCGCTAATGCCTGCCAGCTCAGGCACCACAGGGAGAGCGTTGATGCGGTCCAGCTCCTCCTCAGTCATAACTTCCAGGCCCACGACACGATCGCTGATACCGAGGTTGCGCGCGGCCGTGGTGACGAGCTCAATCGCTGCGGCGACGGCCTCCGGCAACTCGGTCGTCTCGACGAACAGCCGCACTGATGCATTGCCATTCGGAGCCTGTCCCACAGAGGGCGCGTGCGTCGAGAGAGCTTCGTGCAGCCCTACAACGGTCTCTGCGGTCAGGTCGGACGAGTTGAGCTCGATGCACACGCTCCACGCCTGGCTCATAAGTACTGCAATCTCCTCGGGTGGGCTGGCGGACAAGGTCCGCCACGACAACCTGAAGGCGTCCGTCGCCCAGGTACTGGGGCTGAACCGGGGCGGGCCCGGGTGGAGAGCGAAGCGCCAGCCGACCCCGCCGTCAGCACCCTCAGCAAGATCGTCAACAGAGTCCCGGCATTGGGGCTAGGGCCCAAGCGTTCTCCGTGTCGGTATGCCGTCCGGCGGGAAGCGGTAGCCCTTGTCCGGCGGCGTGTCCGCGAATGCCCCTCCCACAGCAACCCACAGCAAGATCATCCCACGTTACGTCAAGAGCCTGGCGACGCCGTTTGGAACCTGTGGCCTGCAGCGGTGATCGTGTACTGGAGTTGACGGGAGAATGGGACAAACGGGGCTTCCTCGATGTCGGAGTCGCTGCTTTTCTGCCAACGGCTGCTTTCGTAGTCATTCCGGATGGTCTCTTGGCAGGCTCGGTACGGTCATGAGCCGTCGGTATGCCTGCGCACCCAGCGGTTCGCCGATCGGGTGACCGTCCACTTCGACCCAGGCGTGCGCCCGGAAGGGGGCAGTGCTTACGCCGGTGCACCAGTCCGGCCAGGTGCCGCTCATGCGGCACGGGACGGCTGTGGCGATGGAACGTTGCAGGCAGCCTTCGCCCGCGCAGCGTTTGCTGAGTGCGATGACAGCCTGGTGGGCGGCAAGGGCCTGTTCCGCAGTGGCTGGTAGGGCTCCACGCCGGAGGAAGGACAGGGAGCGCCGGATACGACGGGGTTTAAGGGAAATGAGCAACCGGGCGGTGGCGATTGTGAAGAGGGCCGCTGGGCGGCGGTTGAGGGGAGGAATCTGAGGGGAAGAGGTGATCAGCGCCCGGCTCACGGCAATACTTATGCCTTCTGCACCGTTCGCGTGAGCTGGGACCGGGAGTACGGCCTGCGCGAATGGGGCCTGGCGGTGTGACGTGGGTATGGTCAGTCTGGTACGGGGTGCCCAGGAGGTGAGGCCAAGCCCGCCGTGACCTGCGAGGTGACCACGGATGCGACGTCGTGGGTGGCCTGTGTATCGCTGATCTGCGAGTGGCGGCAGCTCAGCTGGTGTGCTGTCTCCCCGGGAGTTGCGCCGTTGAGCAGGCTGCGGAGAATGAGCGCGCCCGTGCTGTTGAGTTGCCAGTACCGTCCAGTGGACTCGTCAAGGAGCACCATCCCGTCGTCAGTGTCGGTCGCGTACACATCTGGACGCAGTGCGAGGGTCATGGCGTTCCTCCGGTGGTGCGGGTGCTGAGCGGCTCGGCGGAGTCGAGGCTGCGGAGCCAGAGTTCGCATCCGAGGGTGGTCTCCACGAAGCGCAGAAGGTCTGGCCTCGGGTGGAGGTGGGTCAGGTAGTTGCGGAAGCTCGCACCGTCGATCACTCCGGCATGGACAAGGGGGGAGTCGCCGAGCAGTCCGACGAGTTCTTGCCGGTGCTGGTGCAGCCCGCGGTACATGTCGGTGCTGAAGTCGCCTTTGGTGGAGCGGCCCAGGAGGGTGTCGGGCATGATGCCTCGCATCGCACCAGCGAGAACAGGCTTGTACTGGTCGCGTGCGTTGCGTTCGGCGACTCGTACGGACAGTGCTGCTTCGATGACGTTGTCGTCGAGGTAGGGCGTGGCGTGTTCAAGGCCCATCGCGTTGATCGTCTGGTTCCTCTGGCGGGCGGCGCGGCTTGCGATCTGGACGTATGAAAGGGCAGCGTGTTGGCCCCGTTGTGGTGCGAGCGGCTCAGTGTCGTCGGCAGCGTATTCGCGCAGGATGGATTGAACGGCGTGGACCGCGCCGGGGGTGGCCCAGGGTGGCATACGCAGGGGGTCGCCCCAGGTCATGGAGGGGATGGAAGGTGCGTACAGTGGTGGGGGCACTGCGGTAAGGCTGTCCGCCCATTCGTCCAGGTATTGACTGAAGGTGCTGTGGTCGGCGAGCGCGCGCAGCAGCGGCTGCAGGGGCCAGCCTTGATACAGTCGCTGTCTGCGAAGGCGGGCGGGTTGCTGCGCAGGTAATCGTGGATATGCGGGAAGAAGGCTGTGAAGAGTTCGTCTCCCCCGCTGCCGGTCAGGTGAAGCCGTGATCCCCGGCAGACCATCAGTTTGACTGTCGCAGCGATTCTGGCGGCGTTGCGTGGTACACACGCTCCCGGCTCGTCGGCCTGAACGGTCAAGGAGGCCAGGCTGCTGAACGGCGAGGGGGTAGCGGATCGGTCTGGTCTCACATGATCGCAGCCGGGTAGCTCCGCAGTAGCGATCGTCGCCCAGTCGGCGTCGTCATTGGCAAGGTTGAGCCCTTCCGAGTGCAGCGTGACCAGCCGCGCTCGATCTTGCGGCACCAGGAAGCACAGGCTGGTGGAATCCATTCCCCCTGACAAGTCGGCGCTGACTGTTCCGCCCGATGAGGTGCACGATTCCACTGCGGCGACCAGGGCACGGCGCACCCCAGGCGTTCCTGCGGTAGCGGACAGCATGGGTTCGGGAGGTGTCCACCACTGCCTCGTGCGCGAACGCCCATCCGCTTCGGCTATCAAGCCGTCGCCGGACCTCACGGCCCGGACCTCTTGCCATAGGCACCGGTCATCGAGCGGGTACGGTGGATTGCCATGCAGCAGGTGCAGGGCGAGCACCTGCTCGTCCACACGCGCGTTCATCAGGGAAGCGAGTACATCAGCCCGGCATGCCGCCACCGTCACTCCGTGCACACGGGCATGGAAGACCCGCCTGACTCCCGAAGCACTGCCCCGAACCCAGACCTGGCCGCTCACCGAAGCCGCCACCGGGACCGTATCGCCTTCAGGTGGCGCCGTCACGGACTCACTCGAACGAGTGGGGTTCACGGACCAGCACCTGCCGCTTATCCTCGTATCCTTACAGATCAACACTATTGGGTTGCTGTCCGGAAACTTCGCGGCCCCTCAGTTCAGCAGCATGTGAAGGTGACACGTCACAGCAGGCGTCTCGAGCTCCACAGTTCGGGGAAGTGGCGGTGTTCCGCGGCGCGGCGGAGCCACTGCACCCCTGTCGTCCCACCGGTACCGCCTTTGGTACCGATGACTCGCTCCACGGTAAGCAGGTGAAGGGCGCGCCATCGGCTGAAGCCTTCAGCTAGGGCGATTAGAGCCTCGGCAAGTTCGAACATGTCGTGGCCTGGGCTGGTGGTGCGGTAGATCTCGGCCCAAGCCTGTTCCACCGCGTCGTGGGGTGTGTACGGCTGGGCGGGGTCCCGGGTGAGTACGGCTGCTGGGAGCTTCGCGCCCTGTCGTGCAAGGAGATGGAGCGCGGCGTCGTACACGCTCGGCGCGTGGAGCGCCGTTTCCACCTGCTCGTGCACGTGCGGCACGTGGCGGTGTGGACGGACCAGGCGGCTGTCCTTGTTGCCGAGGACATACTCGAGCATGCGGTACATGTAGGACTGGGAGCCTGAGGCCTGGCCCAGATGTTCGCGGAAGGCGTTGAACTCCGTGGGGGCAAGTGTGCCCAGCACATCCCAGGTGTGGGTGAGCAGTTCGGTCACCCGGTGTGCGCGACGCAGTGTCCAGAGCGCCTGTGCCGCATCGTCAGCGTCGAGGAGGGAACGCACTGCGCATAATTCGCCATACAGGAGCTTGAACAGCAGTTCCTTGATCTGACCGAGCACATAGAAGGTGAGCTCTGCGGGGGCGTTCGAGAGTGGGTGCTGGAGGGAGAGCAGGGCGGTGATGCTCTGATAATCGATGTAGGGGGTGCTCGGCCCTGGGAAGTCCCGGCAAGGATCGTCCGTCACATGGAGTCCTCGGATGCGTGGGTGGAATGGCGGGCTGCGTGAGCTCTATGACGGCGCACGACTCAGTTCGGTCGAGGGGCTCGTGAGGTCAAAACAGGTCTCGAAGTGGTTCCGCGCGCTCGCCACCACGTCCACGAGGTGACCGGTACGGCCACGACATGCCTACAGAAGTCCCGGTGCCACCTGACGAACTCCGTCTCGGCTGTCCACGGGCAACGACCAACGGTGACAGCTGGCGAGGCAGGAAGCGCGGCGGGCGCGCTGTTCCGTTTTGCCTCCTGCGGACTTATGCGCAGGCGATCGTTGACGTGGGTCAGGCGGAGAGACTCCAACTAGCAGGCGCCGCTGAGCAGGACGGCGGCGATACAGCGGTGGTGCTCTTCGTCCAGCAGACACATGGCTGCCAGATGTGCGCCAGCGGAGCTGCCCGCCAGGATGACGCGCTCGGGATCGCAACCCAGTGGCGGCATGAGCCACGAGCCACAGCACACCCCTGCGAACCATGGCCAGGGTGTCGTCCAGGCGGAGTGCTGGAGCGAGTCCGAAGCCCAGTGCAGCGTAGGCGACACCCCGGGCACACGATCCCTCGGCTGGGTAGGACGCGTGGGTCCTACCCAGCTCCTGCCAGTAGCCGCCGTGTACGAACACTACCAAGGGGTGTCCCCACGGCTGGAGGGCGCCGTTGGCGCCGGGACGATGTCCACCCGTTCGTCCGGCTCGTCCCCCGTAGACGAGGGTTCGCCAGTGCAGAGCCGCTCGGGCTCGCTCGCGCCGGCCTGGGCGAGTAATTCGGCCTCGAGATTCGGTACACGCAAACTCGGGGAGTGCTGCTCCGGGGTGTACCCCTGGTACCCAGCCGCCACCGATGTCATAACGTCGAGCCGTGGACATGGTCCCCTCCGGTGCCGAAGCGGGCCCGGGCATCGGCGAAGATGTCGCGAAACAGCGCGTCAGGCACCGCCCCCTGGTCGTATCTGGCTCCGTAGCGCTGGTCGTAGGCAGTGAAGCACGGGCGGTCCCTATGAAGAAAGAGCACATCATGAACAGCCATGTGCCGCAGCGCCAACATGGGCACGGGTGAGCGACAGACCTTGAACTCATTATTTCGGGCCGCCGGTTCATCGCACAACGGATGGAACTGGCCCAGCATCAGCCCATTGGCGGCCAGTTCGGGTTTGAGCAGCGCCTGCACCTCATCGGTGAGAGCGAATCTTTCCGGAGCGAGCCCCGCCAATATCACGACCAGGGCGCGCAGTGTGCGGTTCCCGCAGGTCCAGCGGGAAGTCTGGAAGACCGTGACCATCCGCCGCGCAAGTACTGTGAGTTCCTCGCTGTCCGCCAGATGTTCAATAGGCCATGCTTCCAATCGCAGCCCTCCCGCACGCAAGGAGGCACCAATAAAAGGGCAGACCGCACCGCTCCTACCAACGCGCTCGTCAGGGGTGCACAGAACGTCGGTAAGCCATGCGCGCGTGTCCTCTAGATATGTGGACTTCACATCCCGCCCTGCTTCACATCGCACGATAGTGATCCCTCTTTTCTTCCGATCGGCGGGCAGCTACTGCGACCAAGCTCTCACTGGCCAGCGGAGCATCGCGCGCCGGGACCGATCGTCGCCGATAACAATCGCCCACAGCCCAGCCCAGCCCAACTCATCACCCAAACGTCCCCGCTTCCGTGATCACTGTGGCGTGGCATGTGCGGTTTGCCAGCGGATGGGTAGGCTCTTCAAGCCGTTGGCGAAGTTGGAGACCAGTCGCACCGGCTGGTCAGCCAGTTCCAGGCCCGGCATGCGGTCCAGCACCTGCCGGAGCATGGCAGCCATCTCTGCCCGGGCGAGGTGGGCGCCCAGGCAGAAGTGCGGTCCCGCGCCGAAGCTGACGTGGTTGTTGGGCTGACGGGTGATGTCGAACCGGTCGGGGTCGTCGAAGACCGCCTCGTCCCGGTTGGCCGAGGGGTGGTAGACCACTACCTTCTCCCCGGCCCGAATGCGCTGACCGCCCAGCTCAACGTTGCAGGTGGCGGTGCGCCGGAAATGGATCAACGGCGGCCAGTAACGCAGTATCTCCTCCACCGCCCGCTCGACCAACTCCGGCTGGCGGCGCAGCCGCTCCATCTGGTCAGGGTGCTCCAGCAGACACAGCAGCCCTCCCGGGAGGGCGTTGCGCACTGTCTCGTTCCCCGCGACAACCAGCAAGTAGAACATTTGCTCGAACTCGTCCGGGTTCAAGTCCGCCTCTATGACGCGTGTCATCACGCCGCCCGGGCGCTCGGCGAGAGCGTGAGCGTAGGCGAACATGTCCGCCAGCGCCGCGCGCGAGCGGGGATTGTTCAGCCGCCCGTCCGGGCGGCTGAACAGGGGGGAGTGAGACAGCGCCGCACGGCCCATCGGACTCAAGCCTTCGGGGATGGCGGCGCACCCAAGAGCATACTCGCTGTCCTGGTAGCCGATTACCCGATTTGCCCAATAAGACAACAGCCACCGGTCCTCGTCGGGCATGCCCAGCATCCGCGCTAGCACCCGAAGCGGCAGATCGGCGCTGAGCTCGACGAAGTCGGCTTCCCCAGCGCGCACAACGGCGTCAACCAGCTCCCGGGCCCATCCCTCAACGGCACCCTGTAGCTTCAACACCGACGTGGGGGTGAACGCTGTGGCCACGACGCGCCGCAGTCGGGCAAGACCGGGCGGATCCTGGTTAACCATCGACGCCCGCATGAACGTCAGGTCTTCTGGCCTGTCTGGGTCGAGGATCTGGGTCCCGCCCAAATAGGAGGAGAACAACTCCGGGGCGCGCAGCACATCCGTAACCTCGGCGTGCCGGAACACGCCCCAGAACCCCCTGCCTGCCGGCCACCGCCCCAGCGCAGGCTCTCCGACCCAACACACCGGCACATCCGCGCGCAGCCTGCGGAACAGCGCGTACGGAACACCCGAAGCATAAGCCTGCGGAAGAAACACCCCCGCATCGCCCCTATGTCCTGAGAAATGGGACACGTCAAGTCCTCTCGGGTGCCGGGAACGTTCTATTGACCTGAAACGCTTCGGGTTCCTGCTTGCGGGCCACGACCTGCGGCGATTCTCCAGCAATCGAGCAGACCAAGAGTTTCGGATCAATATCGACGAGGCCGCGTCTGACCCTGTTCCGAGTTGGGTGCTCGACCGCTTGACGACCTCCACGATAGCCTGCGGAGGAGGCACTGTGCCGCCGGTCAAGCAGGGCCGTCGCGGCGTCGGCCCTGCGGGGGAGCATGTGGGTTGTTGCCCTCCCCCTTGGCGATGGCATCGTCAAACACCCCAGCCTCGGCGACAAGAGCGACTAGGGCAGCAGCCTGCTCCTCCCGTACAAGAACCCCCTGCACCGCCCGCTTACCGAGGCGGAGAAGGACTGCACCAGCCCACTCCTCCACCAGCTCCGCCTCCGAGCGCTGCACCGGAGCTGGAAGAACCTATACAGAACTGCCGCCCCCCTCGCCCCGAAATCCTCGAGCCCATCGCCTAGCCCAAACTCCTCCACGCTTGTACCCAGGGTTGATCTGCTACTTTTGAATAATCTTCACCGCCCCTCTCGTCAGATCAGCGACCGCTCACGACACAAACTGCAGGAAAACAGTGTCTCGCTGCGAGCCCTCTTAGGCGAGAGGCCTGCTCGGGCGCACGGGAGCGTACATTGGTGCGTAGTGCTTTCCACGCGCCACACTGAGCTTCTTCAGAGTGATCTCGCGAGGGCGATCTCGCTTTGGAAGCCGACGAGTCACGGCTAGCGCTGGTTTGTTGTGCGGGGCAGTAAAGATCGAGGGGTCTGCCGGTGGAGACGGCGTTGAGCAGGGCCTGGGGTTCTGCGGGCGGGGGCTTCGTCGACCATGCCCGCCAGTAGCGTTGCAGTGTGCTCCAGGGCGTCAGCCAGCCACGGACGGCCTGGGGCCAGCAGGCCGGTTGGGGCTGCTGGGGCGGCGGGTCCCCCCTCTCTGGGCGGTCCGCGGGCGGGGCCGGTTCCTGTTCCGCGGGTAGTAGGGATGGGGCGAACCAGGTATCCCAGCGGAACGAGAATGCGGTGTTGACCAGGGTCTGGTGGCGGCGGATGGCGGTGTCGGAGCGGACCTGGAAGTCGGCCCAGCCGCGTTCGTCCTTGACCTGCTTGTAGCTCTGCTCGATCCAGTGCCTCAGCCCGTAGATCCGTACGATCTCGGCAAGGCTGGCGGGCGTGTAGGGGCTGTCGGCAACGCGCGGGGAGCCGGGGCGGGGCAGGTCGGTGGCCAGGTACCAGGTCGCTTTCTCGGGCAAGATGGCCGGGTCGGCGGTGGCCACGACCAGGCGGACGTTTCCGTCCGGGCCCCACCATCCGAGCTGGGCTTCGGCGGCCCACCAGGTGGCGGTGTGCCCGTCGCGGAAGGTGCGCTCGACCGGTGACCAGTCCCCGGGATGATCCGGGCCTGTCCAGGTTAGGAGGCGGGCGGCGTCGACGGGCGTGTGGGCGTCCGCTCCATAGGCCCAGGTGCCGTGGCGGGGTTTGAGAGCCATCACGAACGGCAGGCCGGTGGTGTGCAGGTCGGCGCGGAAGCTGTCCTGGTCGCCGTAGGCGCAGTCGGCGGCGACCGACCTGAACACCAGCCCGGCCTCCTTGGCCCGAACGGCCAAGCCGGCCGCGATCTGCAGTTTGGTGCGGAAGCCCGGGTCGTTCTTCCCCTTCGGGAAGTGGTGGGCCGGGGTGTAGGGGACGGCGTGGAGCGGGTAGTAGACGCGCTCGTCCCCCCCCAGCAGGTCGTCACGGGTGACCACTCCGCGGTCGATCTTGCCGACCGAGCCCAGGTACTGCTTGCCCACGTGCGCGGTCGCCGTCCCGTCCTTGCGGTCACCGGAATCATCGATCACCAGTACCCCACCCGGATGCGGGGCGGTCGCCGGGTCGGCCAGCAGCAGCTCCACCCGCCGGTCGTTGATCTTCTCGTGATCCCAGATCGATTCCGACAGGAAGAACTGCAACCGCTGCACCGCCCGGTGCCGACCACCGGCGACGGGCTCTGCCCCGGCCAGACACGTCAGCGTCTTGTTCCTGTCCCGCGGCAGCAGCAGCCCGGCCAGGCACTCGCGAAACCCCCGCCGCTGTGCCAACGTGGAGAACAGGTCATCAAAGCGCGTGGCGTAGGACTCGAGCGGCCCCGGAGCAGGCGGACACGGCAGACGACGGGTCATCACAGCCTTCGGACGACGAGACGACGTTCCTCTGCTACCGACCTACCACCGCCCTGACCCGCCGTCAACGGACCACCGCTAGAACGCGCGTGACTCTGCCGGCCTCTGACTGGTGTGGCGGCAGTCGCGTGTGGCACACACCAAACGCCGCACCCGCACGTGGACCACCACCCGCCGGCCGCCGACCGGTACGTCGGCCACCGTCCGCCAGTGGTATCGGTGCACACGCCGCGATGAACCCAGCGCACCGGACAGATCACGGTCCCTTCGGAGTCCGTGCCCTCACCCGACCCGCTCGCCCTCGTCGACCAAATCCTCAATGACCAGCGGGTTATCCCCGAAAGCACCACCTGCACAAGCTAGTTGATATCCGTCACACCGACATCAACGACACTTCGCCACCCTCCGTCACCACCGAATCTGTGAGACAGAGCCGTTTACTGAGCTTCTTCAGGGTGGCCACTGATCGGGTGACGGGTGGTGGGGCGTGACGAGCAGGGCTCCCTGTCTGTTGGAGGAGACGTCTGACGTCTCAACCACTCAGCTGGGTAGTCCTGTTGGTCATCTGTCCTGCCTGCACTGGACCTTCCGCGTGCGCTCGTGGAGTGAGTCTCAATGACCGTGTCAAGCCGGTTGGGAGACTGGCGGGGTGGGGGTGAACAGTCTCTTGTCGCGGAGCATGGCCCACAACACGTCGACCCGGCGGCGGGCGAGGGCCATCAGTGCCTGGGTGTGGATCAGTCCTTCAGCACGTTTTTTGAGGTAGTAGTCGCGGGAGGGGCCGTGAGGGGCCGCATCATGGCGGTTTGGGCGGCCATATAGAAGATGTGACGCAGGCGCCGGTGATAGCGCTTGGGCCGGTGGTGGTTGCCGGTCCGGCGGCCGGAGTCCCGCGGTACCGGGGCCAGGCCCGCGTGGGCGGCCAGACGGCCGGCGTCGGCATAACCGGTCAGGTCACCCACGATCGCGAGGAACTCTGCCCCGAGGACGGGGCCCATCCCGGGCAGGGACTCGATGATTTCGGCCCGCTCATCGAGGCGGAAGGCTTCGCGGATCTCCCGGTCGGTGTCTTTGATCCACTCGTCCAGGGCCAGAAGCTGATGGGCGAGGTCGCACACGAGCCTGGCTGCCCGTTTCTCTCCGGGCAGGGCGGTCATCTGCGACTGGGCCGCCTCGACCGCGCCGGCGGCAACGTTGGAGGCTCCGCGGACGGTGCGCCGTGCCAGCCAGTCCGCGAGCTGCCTGACGCCGATCTGGCGCAGGGCTGCCGGAGTCTGGTACTCGGTGAGCATGACGACCGGGCCTTTGGCCGCGGAGTAGTCGAAGGCTCGCTCCAGAGCGGGGCAGATGCCGACCAGGGCATCGCGCAGGCGGTTGATCAGCCGCACGCGGTCGGCGATCAGGTCGGCCCGGTGCGCGGTGAGCAACTGGAGGGTGGCCACCGTCTCGTTCGGCAGACTCAAGGGGGTGAAGTCCCCGCGCATACGCGCGACATCGGCAATGACCAGGGCGTCCTTCGCATCGGTCTTGCCCTCGCCGCGGTAGGCACCGGACATCCGGTTGACCGTCCGGCCGGGCACATACACCACGCTCTGACCATGGGCGATCAACAGAGCGAGTAGCAGCATCGAGGACCGACCACTGATATCCACCGCCCACCGCACCTCATCAGCCTTCTCGCAGGCCGTCTTGATCAGGTCCAGGATGTCGTCCTCGCCGTTGGTGACCTTTCTCGAGAACACCGTCTGCCCGCCGGTGTCGACGGCCACCGCCCAGTGATGCCCCTTGCCCGCATCGATACCGACCCACACCTGTGCGTGACACGCTGTCGCTTCCATCGCTCCGCCCCTCCGCTACCGGCACTTTCCCGGTCCGGGGAACACTCCGCCACCAAGCCCTTAACCAGCGATGACCGCAGTTCTCAATCAGTAGCCGGAGCATCCCGGAGGACCGGGCGGCCACTCACTCCGAGCCACCAATGGCAGGTCACTATCAGCCACACCCGGCCCTCCCGGACCACCGCCATTCTTAAGGAGTCACGATGCTGACCGTCACTCGCCAGGGTGACCGCAGGTGCAAGCTTGGGCCGTCACAGCGCGCCACCGTGGCGCTGGTGTACCTGCGGGAGCACACCACCCTGGCCAAGGTCGCGGCCGGATTCCGGACCAGCAAGGGCACCGCCTTACGTACAGAGCGTGACCACGCTCCTAGCCTCTCGTGCCCCGTCCCTCACCCGGGCCCTGCGCCGGGCCCGGGTGCGATTAGGTCCTGGCGGACGGCACCATCGCCGAGCGCAACCGAGCCCGAGACGGAGAAAGCGACTACCCAGGCAAGGCTCGACGCCACGGCGTGAACATCCAGACCGTCACCGGCCCCGCCGGCGAACTCCTGTGGTACTCACCCGCCCTGCCCAGCCGCACCGCCGACAACACCGCCGCCCGCACCCACAGAATCATCACGATCTGTGAGCGACTGAAGGCCCCAGCCCTCGCGGACAAAGCGCACGAAGGAGCCGGCGGAACACTCACGACGCCCTTCAAGCACCACCGCGGACGCGACCTCACGTCAAACAGAAAGCCGTCAACCGGGCACATGCCCGCCTCTGTATCCCCGTCGAGAGAGAGCCTTCGCCCGCTTGAAGGCCTGGCGCATCTTCCGTCACGCCCGCAGCAGCCCCAAGCTCACTGGACAGAGTCGAGAGACCCGGAATAGTGCGTGCGCCGTCTGTGCGCTGCAGGAAGCCGATTTCGACATGAGGCCCCGGGGTAGAGTTAGGGGCAGCGGCGGTTCAAGTCTCCCGGAGGATGCATGAAGCACGGGCGTGGCGCGGCAGCAGCATTGAGTTCCCTTGTTCTGGTGGGTTCATCATGGGTGTGGGCTCCTGCCAGTCAGGCCCGATCCTACGGGGAAGGAGGTGTCACCTGCACGGGCAGTAGGACAACCGTTTACGACCCGCCCCTGACACTCTTCCCGCGCCCGACTCGCGTCCACTCGGATGACCAGTACACCTGCACCGTCACACCCGGCAGGACCGTGCTGGCCACAGGATCCGTCGACTCCGCAACGCCCGGATCATCCTGTATCGGGGACGCTGGCCCCCGCGCCGTGGAAACCGTCCAGTACGCCGATCACCACCACTCGCTGATCGTCTACGACAGCGCCAAGGTTCTACATCTCGCGGGCATCACCCTCATCAGACTGTCAGGTCGGGTTACCGAGGGCCGCGGCGAGGGGCGGGCCGCGCAGCGGACCGCAGCTGCGCTGCCCAGTCAGCTGCCCACGGAATGCCTGGCCTCCGGGCTCCGGAGCAGCAGCGGCGGCGTGCAGCTGGAGATCCAGCCGTAACCACCGGACCAGGAAACGGCATCTGGATGGCGTTCAGCGGTGCCTTCCAGCGCATCGTCCAGCGGCGCCGGTCTTTGCCGGTCGGGTCCAGCGACATGCGCCGTGTAGACGCACTTCAGCGCGACGTTCTCTGACGGGAAGTGGCCGCGGGCCGGACAGCCTTGCGGATGCGGGTGTCCACGCTCTCGGTCGCGTTCGTGCTGCAGATCGCCTTGCGGATCTCCGCGTCGAAGGAGAGGAAGGGCACCATCTCGGCCCAGGCGTCGGACCACAGCTTGATCACGGCCGGATACCTGGTGCCCCATTTCTCGGAGAACTCCAGGAACCGCTCGGTGGCCGCGGCCTCGCTCGGGGCGGTGCAGACGGGCTTGAGGTCCTTGGCGGCCTTGTCCCAGTCCTGCCGGGCGACGTAGCGGAAGCTGTTCCGAATGAGGTGAACTATGCAGGTCTGCACCACGGTTCGCGACCAGACTGTCTCACCGCGTCCGGCAGGCCCTTCAGGACTCCGTTGGGGAATTCGTAGAACGGGTTGTCTTGGGCGGGTTCATGCGGTGAGGTGCAGGCGGGTGAGGTGGGAGGTGCGGGTCTTGCCTACGGGGGTGCCGTGAAGCCAGGCATCAAGACGGATGATGTTGATAGCGGAGGCGGACAGGACGTTGGCTGGATGAGTTTTGGCCTGGCCTCGGTAAGGAGTGCGACGCAGTCGGGTGCGGCGGACGGCCTGGGAGATGGTGCCCTCGATTCCGGCGCGTATGTCGTAACGGGCCTTCCACTCGTCGGTCTGCTGCTCGTCCCTTTGCTGTGCGAGGATCTGTTGTTGTTCTCGGGCAGCAAGGACAGCTGGCGGCCCCACCTACCTTTCGTCGCCTTGGTGCAATGGTGCCGCAGAGTGCACGGCTCGCAGTCGGTGAACGCGAAGTAGATCTGGGCGACCGGGGGTGCCGCTGGGTTTGCGCCGGTCAGACCAGCTGGCGCTGGTCTTTCCCCGGGGACAGGTGACCTTTTGGGTGTCCCAGTCGACGTGAAAGGCAGCCTGGCTTAGATCCAATACCGGTGACTGAGGGGCCTCGCGTTCTTCGGACAGGGTCTTGACTGTCGCGTTCAGGCGGCGGTCCGCAACTGCATGTGCTCGGCGTGGACTTCTTGCGGAGGGCGATAGTCGATGGCCGAGTGTAGCCGTTTGCGATTGTACCAGAATTCGATATAGCGGGTGATGTCCTGTCGTGCGGCTTCGCGGGTCTGGTAAGTGACCCGCGACACTCGTTCGTTCTTGAGGGCCGCGAAGAATGATTCGGCCATAGCGTTATCGAAGCAGATTCCGGTGCGTCCGGCGGACCTTCGCAGTGCGAGCCTGTTCAGCGTGTTGCCGAACTCGTCGGACATGTAGTTGCTGCCGCGATCGGAGTGGAATATCGCGCCGTCCGCGAGTTTCCGGTTCCGTGCGGCGTTGTGGATGGCTCTGGATATG
>NZ_JBVIQR010000073.1:0-18210 GCF_055576875.1 Streptomyces sp. NPDC033229
TGCCAGTACCGCCCGATTGATCGTGATCGCCACAGCCGGATCATGCCACCAGCCAGGCACGACACTCACCCCGCTATCACGCACCAGCTCGTAAGTTCTAGGGAAGGGATGTGCGCGTATGCAGACGGACGAAGGGGGACTGCGTGAGCAGCACAAGGCCCGGCGACGGAGGCGGATCCTCGAGGCGACGCGCGAACTCCTGCGGGACGCCCCGGAATCGGCGATCAGCGCCGAGCGGATCGCCGAGCGAGCGGGGGTCGCCCCGGCCACCGTGTACAACCTGATCGGACCGCGCGACAAGATCTGGGAGGCGCTCGCCGCCGGGTTCATGGACGAACTCGAACGCCGCCTGGCGGTGCTGGGATCCGGTGACCCGCGGGAAGTCGTCAGCTCCACCGTCCGGCTGTTCGTGAGCGACCCGGTCGTGTCGCGTCGCATGGTGCGTGAGTGGGAGGACAGCGGCCTCGTACTCGACCGCAGCCCGCTCACCCGGCTCCGCCGGGCGATGACGGACGCACGGACACAGGGCCTCCTGCGCGCGGACATCGACACGGACGCGTTGGCCGCCGTTGTCGCCACCTCGTGCGTGGGCGCGCTGCATCAGTGGGTCGCCGCCCTGATCGACGACGACCGGTTCCTCGCGCGTGCGCTGTTCGCGCTGGACGTCGCGCTCGCCGCGGCGGCCGCGGAGCCCCACCGCGACCAGATGCTGGAACCGCTGCGAACCCGAGGTGCGGTATGACGGCCGGCGCGGGGCCGAGGCACCGCAACTTCGTGGGCCGCGGCGGGGTGCTGCTCGCGGCGGATGTGTGGGGCGAGGCGTCCTCGCCGCCTCTTGTCCTGCTGCACGGCGGCGGTCAGACGCGACACGCCTGGCATCGGACCGGCCCCCGACTGGCCTCGCTGGGGTGGCGGGTCATCGCCCCGGACCTGCGCGGTCATGGCACCAGCCAATGGTCAGCCGACGGTGACTACGACCTCGACCTGTTCGCCGAGGACGTCCGGGCGCTCGTCGCCGAACTCGGCGGCCGGCCGGTGCTCATCGGTGCTTCCCTCGGGGGCCTGAGCTCACTGCTCGCCGCTGGAGAGGCACCCAGGGCGGTCATTCGTGCTCTGGTGCTCATCGACGTCGCCCATCGACCGGATCCGCGCGGGGCCCGCCGGATCGTGGAGTTCATGCGCCGCAGGCCGGACGGATTCGCCGGCCTGGAGGAAGCGGCCGAGGCGTTGTCCGCCCACCTGCCGCATCGCCCACGTCCGGAAGACCCCGAGGGGTTACGCAAGAACCTGCGACGTCAGGGCGATCGCTGGGTCTGGCACTGGGACCCCCGGATGCTGGACAGTTTCGAGAACCGGATGGACCCGCCCGGCATGGCAGAGCGTCTCCTCGCCGCCGCACGCCACGCCGACGTGCCGATCCTGCTCGTGCGCGGCGGGATCAGCGACGTGGTGCGCGAAGACATCGCCGAGCAGTTCTGCGACAGGGTTCCCCGCGCGCGGCGCGTCGACGTGGCCGGCGTGGGGCATATGGTGGCGGGCGATCGGAACGAGCACTTCATCGATGCGATCGTCCCGTTCCTGGAAGGGATCGGGTGAGCGTGGGACTCAACTGGGGCCTTCTCGGGCTCCACCGCTGGCCCCGACGGCTCAGCGCCCCTCCGCCTCCGCAGCCATGCCCGCCGTACGGCGCGAGAGCGCGCGGCCGCCGGCCGTCAGCGTGAGCGCGACGACGATCAGCAGCGCCGCCACGGCGAACGTGGTCCGCATGCCGGTCGTGACGGCCTCGGGGCGCGCCGTGGTGACGTCCGTCGTCGCTGACGCGAGGGCGAACACGGCGCCCATGACGGATGTGCCGGTGACCAGCCCGAGGTTGCGCGACAGATTGAGCATGCCGGAGGTGACGCCCCGCTGGTCCGGGGGGACATCCGCCATGACGGCGGTGTTGTTGGCCGTCTGGAACGCCGCGTAGCCGACGGTGATGACCGCGATGGGGACGATGTAGCCGAAGGTGCCGAGCGTCGCCGACGTCATGGACAGCATGAAGCAACCGACCGCGATGACGATGAGTCCCATGACGGTCATGCGGGGTGCGCCGAATCGGTCCGCGACGCGTCCCGCCGGGACCCCGGCCAGGGCGGTGACCAGCGGACCGACCGACAGGGTGAGTCCGGCGACCGCCTCATGGAGCCCGAGCGTGCGGGAGAGGTAGAACGGCCCGACCACCAGCGTCGCCATCATCACCGTCGAGACCAGCATGCTCATGGCGAGGCTCGTACTCAGTACCGGATCGCGGAACATGGCCGGTCGGATCAAGGGGGAGGCCGCTCTCGCCTCGACGCGCAGGAAGAGGCAGACCCCGAGGGCGGCTACCGCCAGCAGAGCCATGTTGAGCGGACCGAATCCGCCGCGCCCCAAGGTCATGGCGAGTGCGTAGGCCGCGAGCGTCAGGGCGAGCAGCAGTGTGCCCGCATGGTCGAAGCCGGCCCGGTCGGCCTTGGGTCCCCGCCGGTCGACGGGCAGGCAGCGGTGCGCGAGAAGCAGACTCAGCATGCCCAGCGGTACGTTGACGAGGAACATCGCCCGCCAACCGAGGCCGGAGATCAGAACGCCGCCCAACGAGGGGCCGAGAGCGGTGCCGATCGCGGACATCGTTCCGAGCAGCCCCATGGCGCTGCCGGTCTTCCCCTTCGGCACCGTCTCGCCGACGAACGCCATGGTGAGGGCCATCATGACGGCCGCTCCGAGGCCCTGCGCGCCCCGGGCGGCGATCAGCAGCCAGAGCGTGGGCGCGATGCCGCACAGGACCGAGGCCGTCGTGAACAGGAAGATCCCGGCCAACAGCAGCCGTCGGCGGCCGATCAGGTCCCCGAGCCGTCCGACGCTGACGATCAGGGTGGTGACGGCGAGGAGATAGGCGAGGACGATCCACTGGGCTTCCTGGAAGGAGGCGTGGAACGCCTGCGCCAACGTCGGCAGGCCGACGTTGGCGATGCTGGTCCCGAGCGAGGACAGCACCATGGACAGCGAAAGCGCGGCGAGCGCCCACCGAACCGAAGGTGCCCGCCGCGCGTTTCCCGTTGCCGCCTCACCCTGTCCCGCACCGAGGGGCTTCAACGCATCGTTGTGTGGACTCATGCGGGGAAGCCTGCGATCGCCTCGGCGGCAGCGGCAATTCTTGTTGCCGTTTCCGGGAAAACGGATGGCGGGCCGGCTGTCGCGTGACCCCGGAGCTCGGCCACCGCCCGCGCCCAACAGGCAGGACGTTAGCGGGAGGTTAGTGCCGGAGCAGCAGAACGTCAGTGGTGGGCCCGAGACTCATGAATGTCGGCAGGCCGGGCTCGGCTTGCCGCAGGACCGGACGTCGGCCGCACTACCACCACGAGGGAATGACCATGCGTAAGTTCCGCACCCGCACCACCGGCCTTGCCGCCGTCACCACCGCCGTGCTCGCCCTGTCGCTCACCGCCTGCGGTGAAGGCAGCTCCGGCGTGAAGTCCTCCGGCCCGGCGGCCGACAGCGCCGCGTCGGCCCCTTCGCCGGCGCAGGCCGAGAAGAACACCGACACCGCCAAGGGCGCTGCCAGCGGGAAGAACGCCAGCAGCGCACAGGCTGCCGGCGCCGCGAAGGCCTCCACCGGGCAGGCGGCCGCGAACACGCCCGTCTGTACCACCGAGAACGTCGCCATCAGCGCCGCCTACCAGGGCGGCCCGCCCTACACCCACATCGTCCTGACGGCGAAGAACACCTCGGGCCACAGCTGCAAGCTGACCGGCTTCCCGGAGATCGAGTTCCTCGAGAGCCACCGGGAGAACGTGCCGCCGGTCGCCAAGAGCAAGCCCGCCACGCCCGTCGTGCTCACCGCGGGCGCCCCCGCATACGCGCTGGTCAAGCTGTCGGACGGCGGGCGCACCGAGAACACCGAGCCCGTGACGGCCTTCTCCGTCACGCTCCAGGGCGGCGGCGGCATGACCGCCGTGAAGGCTCCCGGCGGCGGCATCGCCGTCGACCCGGCGAAGTGGGCCACCGGCTACTGGACGCACGAGCTGCGCAACGGCGCGGACGACTTCTGAGCCGTCGCACCTGCGGCTTCGCTCGTACCGGTAGTGGCGACGGTCGGGACGTCCCTCCCGCCACGCGCACGCGCTACCGGTTCGCCAGCGCCGAGAGTACGACGCGCGCTTCGGTCTCACCCTCCTCGTACGCGCTGGCCTGCGCCTCCCGAATAGCCTCGTCGAGCTGGCGTACGGCTTCGACCGTGCGGCCCGTGGCGGCGAGCGCCCTGCCGTACAGGGTGCGCAGCACAATGCGCCGCGGGGCGGCGAGCGGGGGAGCGGCGAGGGCCAGACCGCGCACGGCGTGGTCGGCGGCCTCCTGAGGGGCGCCGACGGCGAGGAAAAGGTGCGTGAGGTGCAGATGGGCGAGGGTGACGGTCTCGGTGAGACCGGCCCCTTCGGCCAGGGCGAGGGCCTGGGTCAACAGGTCCCGGGGCCGCTCCTGCCGGCCGTGCCGCATGAGTTCGACGCCCAGGTTGATCAGGGCCGTGGCTTCCCCGGCCGTGTCGCCCACCCGGGCGGCGAGGGCGGGGGCGTGTTCCAACTGGGCCAGGGCTTCCTCGGACCTGCCCTCCTCGGACAGCACCCAGCCCAGCAGTGCCCGCGCCCGGGACTGGGCCGCGGGATCGTCGTCGAGCTCCGCGGAGGCCAGGCCCTGTTCGAGCAGCGGCACCCAGCCGTCGTGGACCTGCCACAGGATCAGGGGCCACTGGAGGATGACCAGACGCCAGGCGCGGTCGTGCATTCCCGCCGCGGCGGCGGCCTCGACCGCGCCGCGCAACGTGTCCCGTTCGGCGGAATACCAGACGAGGGCGTCCTGGCGGCTCGTGAACGTCCGGACGGCGACGGCGGGCCTCCCCCCGGGAGGAAGGGCGCAGCACGGCTCGCTGCCGGGCTCCGCGGCGGCACACGCCGCGAGGAGCGTGTGCAGCCGGTGGTCGAGCAGCCGGAGCAGTGCGTCGGGGTCGTGCCCGGGGGCGAGGGAGCGGGCGTAGAGCCGTACGAGGTCGTGCAGTACGTAGGAGCGCGGTCCCGTCTCGACGACCAAGTGGGCGGCGGCCAGCTGGTCCAGCGCGACGGTCGCCCGGCCGGGCGGGCAGTCGGCCAGTGCGGCGGCCGTGCCGGTGTCGAGGGTGGCGCCGGTGTGCGGACCGAGCCGGTGGAACATCTCCCGCGCCGGTTCGGGGAGGTGGTGGACGGTGAGGCCGAGGGCGGCGGCGACACCGGTGTCCTCGACGTTCAGCAGGTCCAACCTGCTGTGCTCGTCGGCGAGTTCACCGGCGAAGGCGGCAAGCCCGCCGTGCGGGCGGGTGGCGAGCCGGGCGGCGGCGACGCGCAGGGCGAGCGGCAGGCCGTCGCACAGCTCGGCGAGCCGTGTCGCGGCCTCGGGTTCGGCCGCGACCAGGTCCGGGCCCAGGACGGCGGAGAGCAGCGCGGTGGAATGGGCCGGCGGGAGCTCGGTGAGCGGGACGAGGCGGGCGGCATCCGAGGCCACGAGCCCGCCGAGCCGGTCGCGGCTGGTGACGAGCGTGACGCAGTCCTCCCCGCCGGGCAGCAGCGGGCGGATCTGCTCGGAACCGCGGGCGTTGTCCACGACGATCAGCAGTCTGCGCCCGGAGGTCAGCTCGCGGTAGCGGGCACCCATCGCGTCGGGCGAACCGGGCATCTGCTCGGCCGGGACGCCGAGCGCGAGCAGGAAATCGCGGAGTACGGCGGTGGTGTCGCGGGCCGGGACGGCGCTGTAGCCGTGGAGGTCGACGAACAGCCGGCCGTCGGGGAAGTCCGCGCGGTGGAGGTGTGCCCAGTGCACGGCGAGGGCGGTCTTCCCGACCCCGGCGCTGCCCGTGATCACGGCGATGGGGCCGGGGCCGGATGCCGTGGCGTGGTCGAGTGCGGCCAGTTCGTCCTCGCGCCCCGTGAAGCCCCCGGGGCGTCGCGGCAACAGCTGCGGCACGGCGGCGGTGTGGTGCGGTGCGGCCGGTGTGGACGGTGCGGGCGTGTGCCGCGACCCTGGTGACTCCTGTGCCCTCCGCGTCTTCTGCGGCTCGGCGGAGGGGAGCAGGGCCGGTGACGTTCCGACCGGCGCCGGTGCGGCGGAGGCCTGCGGGGCGTCGGCCCTCAGGAGAGCGGCGTACGCGTCGGTGAGTGCCGCTCCGGGATCGATGCCGAGCTGGTCGGCGAGCAGTCGTCGGGTGCGGTGGAACCAGTCCAGCGCCTCCGACCGCCGGCCCGCCCTCCCCAGGGCCAGCATCAGCACCGCGATCAGCGATTCCCGCAACGGGTTCGCGATGGCCTCGGTGTGCAGCACGGCCGCCGCCGTGCCGTGCTCGCCGAGCCGCCCGTGGGCGTCCGCCAGCTCCTCCACGGCGGTGAGCCGCAGCTCCTGCAGCATGTGCGCGGCGGTTTCCAACAGCGTGCTGTACACGGTTCCGGCGAGCGCCGGGCCCTGCCACAGCGCGAGCGCCTCCCGGAGCATCGACACGGTGTCGCCCGGATCGCGCTGCTCCCGGGCGAGCTGGAGCAACTCCTCGAACCGGTGGGCGTCCACCAGCGACTCGGGCAGCCGCAGGAGATAGGCCCGTCCCTGGGTGAGGAGCTCGACGCCGTACGCCGGTGCCCCGTGTTCGGCGAGCAGGGCGCGCAGCCGGGAGACGTGGCCCTGCAGCACGGTGCGGGAGTGCCGGGGCGGCTCCTCGCCCCACAGCGCCTCGGTCAGCCGGTCGACGCCGACGGCCGTATTGGGACGCAGCAGCAGCATGGCCAGCAGGCTGCGGCGCATGGCGGGACCGAGCGGGATCTGTTCCCCGCCGTCCGTCAGCGCGGAGACCGCTCCCAGCACGCGGAACTCCATGCAGGCCCACCCCCCGTCCCATTCGTTCTCGGCTACTACGGCCGAGGATACGTTGGGCCGCTTCGGGCACATCAGGGTGGTTCCGGACCTTCGGCCTCGCGGGGAGCTCGGCCGGTGTCGGCTCTGGCCTGCGTCTTCCCGGCGGACGCCGCTTCGTGGCCCGCCCCGCCACCGAAAGCCCGGCCCCCGATCGTGCGGCTGTCGGCCGGAACTTACCGTCACTCGTTCGTCCACCGGCGCGGTGCACCGTCAAAGGCTCCGGGTGAGGATGGTGCGACGTGGCTACAGCCGTCGGAAGACGTGGCCACAGCCGTCGGAAACGGAGAGTTCATGCGCCGGACGCGAGCCGTAGCGCTGGGCATGGTGGCGGTGGCGCTTCCCGTGATCACCGTGAGCGCGTACGCCTATGCCCCCACCGTGCTCAAGGTGACGTCCCTGACCGGAGAGTGCGTCTATGTCTCGAAGGCGAAAGGGGTGACGTTCCAGGCGCGGACCCCGGCGAAGGACGCCACGTGGCCGGCGGTGGCGTTCACGGGGCGGTCTGGGCTGCTCAAGCTCAACGCCGACCCGGCCGCCGTGGTCACCGACCCGGCTTCCCTGGCCAAGGCGATTGATATGCGCTTCCTCACCAAGGGCGGATTCGTCCTGAAGAACGCGCAGGGCAAGGTGGTCGAGATCCTCGACCCCGAAGCCAAGCTCCCGGTGGGCGGGGCCAGCGCTGTGGTGAAGTCCGCGGCCGACCCGGCGGGTGCCCGCATTCCCACGTTCGCCTACGCCGCACCGCCCACGCTCGAGCCGAAGCTTTCCCTCGTGCCGCTGAAGGCGACCGTGCGGCTGATGAATCTTGATGTGAACGTCACCCCGGAGTTCGCGAAGGTGCTCAACGACACCTTCGGTGCCGGCACAGCCAAGGGGGGCGACGCCTTCGGCGTGTGCACCGGAGAGCTCACAGCCGGTTAGACGGCGTCATGGGGCGGCCCTGCCGCACCGTACGCCCGGCGCGTCGCACCGGTGCTCACGAGCCGCCAGGCATGAGTATGCCGATGGCGGCTGTGGCCGAGGCTCCCTCGGCTGAACGTCTCCCTCGGCTGAACGTGAGGTGACGAGCATGACCATCTCGGTAGACCACCTGTCCCCGTCCGTCGCACCGCCCGCCGCGACTGCGGACGCGCTCCTTTACGACTTCCCCTCGTTCGTCGCGGGAGAGGCGGTCCGGAACGAGGACGCCTGGACCTACTCCATCCGGGCCACAGCACTCGTCGACGACCCGCTCGGTGCCACCGCGTACAAGAGGTCCCTGGACCGGGGAACGATGTCCACGTCGGAGTACCCGGACGTGGTCCTCGGCCGTTGCGCCCTGGCGCGGCCGGAACTGATGGAGGAGGCCCTGCGGGCGGCGGCGCAGGCCGTCCCTGTCTGGGCGCGGGTGCCCTTCGAGCAGCGGATGAAGTTCGCCGCAGTCTTCAGGGCGGGCGTCAAGGACCATGCCGCGCGCGTGGTCGAGCTCCTGGTCGGGGAGGGCCACCCACTGCGGCTCGCCACGTCCGAGATCTCCAGCGTGCTGGCGTTCTTCGGGCCGGAGACCACGCGATGGTGCGCGGAACAGATGCGGACCGAGGTGGCCGTGAGTGGCCGCCGACTGTTGCTTCGGCGTCGGCCCGACGGTGTGGTGTGTGTCCAGCCGCCCCGGAACACCCCCCTGGTCGGCGTCGCCGCCGCGCTGCAGGCATCGATGGCCGGCAACTCTCTGGTGGTGCGCCTGTCCCGGCAGGCTCCACTGGCTGCCATGTACCTGCTGCGAAACGTGGCGGCTCCCGCGCTCGAGGCAGTGGGAGCGCCACCGGGGGCGCTCTCCGCCCTGTGCGCGGACCCGGACACGACGCTGAGGACGTGGCTGGCGAGCCCGCTGGTCGACGACATCTTCTACTTCGGCGACAGCACGCGGGGCCTGCGCCTGCAGCAGGACTGTCTGGCGCGGGGCAAGAAACCGGTGCTGGAGCTCGCGGGCAACGACATGGTCGTGGTCTGGAAGGACGCCGACCTCGCTCCGGCCGTCGAGGCGCTGACCGAGTCCTTCCACGCGTCCGGGCAGATCTGCTGCGCGCCCAACATCGCCCTGGCTCACCCCGAGGTGGCGGACGCACTCCTGGACCGGCTTCAAGAGGCTGTCCGCGACCTGCGCCCCGGTCATCCGGAGGACCCGGACGTCGTCCTCGTCCCCACACCCCACAGTGCCGGGTACGACGCGGCACTGGCCGACGCGCGTGAGCACGGTGCGCGCGTGCTCGCCGGTGGAAGGCACTTGGACGTCCACGGCGAGGAACGCGACACCGGGGTCTTCCTGGAGCCCGCTCTGGTGCGGGTGGACGGCATCCGGCAGGCGAACCGGCTGCGCGCCGTCCGGCACGAGACGTTCTTCCCCCTGATGACCGTGGTGGTGCCCGACCCGGACGAAGACCGGCCTCTCCTGGAAAGCGTCCTGAAGTTCGTCCGTGCCAACGCCTACGGGCTGCGCTGTTCGCTGTGGACGCGTGACGGCCATGTGGCCGAGCAGTTCCTGGAACGGACCACGTCGTACGGACAACTGCGCGTCAACGACTCCCATCTCGCCGCGATTGCCTACCTGCCCCCGCACGGCGGCACGGGGCTCAGCGGTGGCGCTTTCGGGGAAGCGAACTACCCCATGCTGCGCACCAGCCATCTGCAGACGGTCTCGGTGGCTGACGGTGTCCGGCCACGTCAGGCCCTCTGTGAGGTCTTCGACCGGGAGGTCGGACCGGGCAGCGTCACGGCGGGCGGCAAGCCGGTGGTGCGGGCGAAGCAGACGCACCCCGCCGGGTGGCCGCCCGCCGATCTGCCGACGGGACTTCCCGCACCCTTCACCGACCGGTTCCACCAGGACCCCCACCCGACCCTGCGGTGGCTGCGCGAGAACCGGCCCGTGAGCCATGTCGTCACCCCCGACGGCCCCGGATGGCTGCTGACCCGGTACGAGGACGTACGCCGGGCCCACAAGGACAAGCGGGTGAGCTGCGACAGCAAGCGCACCCCCGCCGGCATCCTGTGGGGCGGCGAGTGGCCCGGCGAGCTCCGCGAGCGGTTGTTCACCCACCTCCTGGACACCGACGACCCACGCCACGGTGAGCTGCGGCGCCTGATGGCCCCCCTGTTCACCCCGCACCGGCAGGACCGGTGGCTCACACGGATCACCGACATCGTCAACGAACGCATCGACCGGATGGCTCCCCGCGGGCACGCCGACCTGATGGCCGAGGTCGCCTACCCGCTCGGGGCACACGTCCTCTTCGCCGTCCTCGGCGCCCCGGTCCCCGACCTCCCCCGACTGCGCGCCCTGACCTGGCGGCTGGTCGACTGGAACACCACCGTGCCCTACTTCCGGGCCCTGGCCCACCAGGCGGACGAGATGACGCGCGGCATCCTGTCCGACAAGCGCCGACGGCCGGGTGACGACCTGCTGTCGCTGCTGGTGCGGGCCTGCGACGAGGAACATCTCATCACCGAGGACGAACTGCGGGGCATGTTCCTGCTGATGCTGGTCGCCGGGCAGGATCCCAGCATCAACGCCGTCGGCAACAGCATGCACACCCTGCTGACCCACCCCGAACAGGCCGACCACCTGCGCACCGACCCCGCCCTGATCACGACGGCCACGGACGAGCTCCTGCGGTTCGACAGTCCCCTCACCTTCACCAGCTGGCGAGGCACTCTGGAACCCGTCGAATTCAGCGGCGTCACCGTCCCCGCCGACGCGTCGCTGATCGTCTCCCTCGGCTCGGCCAACCGGGACGCGTCCCACTTCCACCGGCCCGACGAACTCGACCTGCGACGGACCCCCAACCCTCACCTGGCCTACGGCCACGGAATCCACTACTGCCTCGGGGCCCGGATCGGCCGCCTCACCGCCGAAACAGCCATCAGTGTCCTGCTGCGCCGCTTCCCCGACCTGCGACTCGACGGGCATGTGCGTTGGAGACCCGGCCCGTTCGAACGCGGCCTGGAAAGCCTGCCCGTGACGTGGAACCCCGCCGACGTCCAGCCGTGAGCCCCCGCCGGACCCCTGACCGCGGGAAGAACGCCCCCCGAGGTGACGAACCATGATGAACACGAGGACTGAGGTGACCCCTTCTTCGATGACCAGGGAAGAGATCGTGCGGGCGCTGAGCGAAATCCTGCGGGACGTCACCGACCTCCCGTGCGAGCGGGTCGATGAGGACAAGGCATTCGTCGCCGACCTGGAACTCGACTCGCTGCGCATGGTGCAGATCGTGGTGGCGGCCGAAGACCGGTTCGGCGTCACCATCAGCGAGGAAAGGGCATGGGAACTGCGCACGGTCGCGGACGCGGTCACCTGCGTCCAGGACGCCCTGGAGCCCGCGACCACGCACGAAGGACACCGCTCCCGCGCGGCCTGCCCGGCGACATCGCTCACGATCGGGGACGACCGATGAAAAGCTTCGTGCACTGCCTTCGGGAACAAGCCCGTCGGTATGCGGACACCCGCTGGTTCGCCTTCGTGGAGAGCCGGCGGGGCAGCGCGGTGGAAACAGGGCGCCTGACCTACGCGGAACTGGAACGACGTGCCCGTGACATCGGAGCCCGGCTGGCCCGGGCGGACATGACCGACCAGCCCGTCCTGCTGCTCTACCCGGCCGGACTGGAATTTCTGACAGCCTTCTTCGGCTGCCTCTTCGCGCGGTCAGTCGCTGTTCCCGCGCCGCTGCCGGCCACCGACCCGCGCGCGCTGGAGCGCGCGGAGGCCATCATCCGGGACACGGGGGTCCGGCTGATTCTCACCGACCGGGTCAACCAGGCCGCGCTCCGCCAATGGCTGCGCGACACCGCCCTGCACGGCACCGTGAGGTGCCTGGCGACCGACACCGCCCCACCCCCCGCCGCACGTCACACGGCACTGCCGGAGGTGACCGCACAGACCACCGCCTATCTGCAGTACACCTCGGGCTCCACCGGCGAACCGCGCGGCGTCGCCGTCTCCCACGCCAACCTGCTCCACAACTCACGGCAGATCCACACCGTCATCGGCTCACCGAAATCCGGCACCGGCACCGGATGGCTGCCCCACTACCACGACATGGGCCTGGTCGGACAACTGCTCCAGCCCCTGTACGCGGGCGGGAACATGGTCTTCACCTCACCGCTCACATTCGTCTCCCGCCCCGCCGTATGGCTGCAGATGATCAGCCGGTACCGGGCGGCCTTCACGTTCGGCCCCAACTTCGCCTACGAATGGCTGGTGCGTTCCGTACGTGACGAAGACCTGCGAGCGCTCGACATCTCGTGTCTGGAATGGGCACTCAACGGTGCGGAAACCGTCCGTGCCTCCACTCTGCGCAAGACCGTGGAACGGCTCGGCCCGATCGGGTTCCGCCCCCAGGCATGGGCACCCGCCTACGGCATGGCCGAATCCACCCTGCTGGTCACCGGCAGCCAACGGGGCACAGGGCCGCGCACCCGCCATGTCGACGCCACCCGCCTGGCCCACCACCGCGCGGTGAGCGTACCGGCCGGCACCGGCACCGAACTGGTCTCCAGCGGTCGGCCCGTCGACGCGGACCTGCGCATCGTCGATCCCCGGACCACCACGCCCCTCCCCGACGGACACGTCGGTGAGATCTGGGTGGCCGGCCACAGCGTCGCCCAGGGCTACCGGGGACACGAGCAGGCCACCCGTGACACCTTCCACGCCCACCTCACCGACGGCACCGGCCCGTTCCTGCGCACCGGCGATCTCGGCTTCCTGCTCGAAGACGAGCTCTACGTCACCGGCCGTCTCAAAGAGCTCGTCATCGTCAACGGCCGCAACCTCTACCCCCAGGACATCGAGGATGCGGGCCGCAACGCGCATCCCGCCGCCGGCGCCGGAGCCGCCTTCGGCGTGGACACCGGCCGGGAGCACATCGTCCTCATCCAGGAGGTGCACGAGAACAAGCTCGACGGTCTGAGCCACCAGGACCTCGCCGGGCTCATCAAACAGGCCGTGAGGACCACGACGGGCACACCGTCCAGCCTCGTCCTCGTGCCGCGCCACACCGTCCACCGGACCACCAGCGGAAAGGTCCAGCGGACTCGGATGCGCGAGGCCTTCCTGGCTCGCCTCATCCTCCCCCTGCACACCGACATCCATCCCGACATCAGCGCCTGCCTCGACAACGTCCCCGCACGACAGTAGGAACACACCGCCTCGCGCACCGCCCGGAGCGCCACGCCGCTACGGCCTCCCGTCCGCCGCCCGGCAGACGGGAAGGGGGCCGGGGGCGTGGGGGACGGTGCACAGGAACAGGGGACGCCGGGCGAGGGCCTGGTCGTCGGCGGGCAGATGGAAGGGACGGTCGACGGCGACGGTGTCCTGGACGTCGACTCCCGAGCGCAGTTGTTGCAGGACGTTGGAGGCGCGGGGCGTGTTCGTCCCCGTCCATACCCGGTAGATCGCCGCTGCCGCCGCGCGGAAGGCATCGCTGCCCACGGCGTGGTCGCTGTGGTGGTCGTGGGAGAAGGCGATGTAGGAGAGGTCGACGGCCGTGTAGCGGCCGAGGTGGGCGAATTCGGGGATCTCGGGGTACTCGACGAGGGTGCCCGTGTCGGAGGCCAGGAAGGGGAAGGCCGGCTTGCGGTCGGCACCGCACTGGGCCTGGACCTCGTTGAGGACTTTGGGCAGCTGGCTCCCGCGGGCGGCGTACAGCGTGATGCCCTCGCTCCGGCTCAGTGCGCAGATCTCCTTGGCGAGGTCGGGCAGGGTGCTCATGCCGCCGCGCTGGTTCTGGGCCGCCTCACGCATGACCGCGAACGACGGTTCCTCCACGGTGATGTCGCGAGCGGCCAGCTCGGTCCGGAGGTTTTGCTGGAGGTTGACGCTGTAGCGGTCCTTGTCGTCATAGACGATCACCGCCTTCTTGCGGTGGAGTTCGGTGACGCGGCGGGCCAGGGCGCGGGCGAGGTGGCGGTTGGTGGGCTGGGTCTGGAAGTAGGTGGTGGTCTCGGTGGCCATGAAGTCGCCGGTGACCGCGGCGCCGATCACCGGGAGGTCGACGGAGAGACGGTTGATCGCGTCGACGGATGCCTGCCGGCTCTGCGCGATACCGATGACCGCCGAGATGCCCGGATCCTCGTCGGCCAGTGCGTTGAGCCGGTCCACCACCGCCGGCGCGTGGGAGTAGGCGTAACCGACGTTGGCGACGAGGAGCCGCAAGCGGGGGCGGTCGGCGTTGACGCCCACTTGCTGGTTGAAGACCTTTTGGGCACGAGCGGCGCCCTCGAGCTGGAGCACGCCGGCGGGGGTGAGCTGTTCGCCCGCGCCATGGGGGTCGGCGGTCAGCGGGGCGAGGAAGACCACGGTGCGGTACGGGCCACCCTGCTCGGCGGCGGTGTTCTGGGCCCGGATGCGGTCCTGGAGGGACCGCAGCAGTTTCTGGCTGCTGCCCTGGGTGAAGTAACAGCCCTGCGCAGCGGTGTCGACACCGACTTTGGCACCCCCCGCCTGCCACATGTCGTGACAGGGATCCAGCAGTTGGCGTGCCCAGCCCACCGCCGGAAGGGCCGCGGCCACCATGACGAGCGCCAGGACCGTGCCCAGGTAGGTCGAAGGCCAGGGCACCGGCCGGGGCCGCATCGCCACGTTCGTGGCCAGCCAGTCACTCACCGACGACCGCTGCGGACCTGCCAGCGCGACGGTCACCTGACCGTCGTCGTCCGCCGCGGCGGGCTGCGGTTTCCTCTCCAGCAGGGGCCGCAGAGCGGCCGCGGCCTGACCTGGGGTGCGAGGTCCGGCCCGGCGCTCCGTACGGTCATCGGGCGGCGGGACGGGAGTGCGGGCGGCCATCACCACCAACGGCAGGCCTCGGCGACGGACCTTGACCAGGCCGTCCAACAGCCGGCGCAGGGCGACGCCCGAGCCGTCGACGCGGGGAAGCAGCACGACGAAGGGCCATACCCGGCGTCGTCTGCGGGGCGAGAACACTCCCCGGCGGCCGGCGCGCGTCACATCCACGGCCAGTGCTTCCAGCAACAGCGACTGCCGCAAGGCGGAGTTGTTCCGCAGATCCCCTTCGAGACTCAGATGGGTCGCGGCAGCCAGGAACGTGGTGGCTGCCTGTCCGGCATTGCAGACCTTCCCCGCATACCACCGCAATCGCCGGGTGTGATTGAGCCACATGCGATAGCCCCACTCCAGAGGCCACGCGACCAGGACCGTTGCCACGGCGCCCAGGCGCGCGCTCACCTGGCCCGCACCACCGGTCTCGATGAACGACCGCAACCCCCGCAGCCCGGGAGTGCCGCGCTGCCAGGAGGCGCACAGCGATGCAGCCAGCGCGTCGCGCTGGGCGGGCGGAGCTCCCGCCCCGACGTCGACGTCCAGCACCCTGCGGCACGTCCAGTATGTCGTCAGCGTCAGCCGTCCCGCCTTCTCCGGCGTGGTCTGCTCCAACTGAGCGGTGATGCCGTCGAGCAGGACCACGTCCGGCTCCCGGGCGTCCCGGGCCCGGGCCAGCAGGTCATCGTCGGCCAGGGCATGGGGAACGATGCCCGCCCCGGCCCCGCCGCGCAGCCGGGTCCGGAAGCCGGTGACGAAGTCGGCACCCATACCGCCATCGTCTTCGAAGACGACCGCGGGGACCGTCTGCTTGCCCACGCGCCGGCCCGTCAGCGCGTCCAACACACTGACCAGCTCCTTGACCCCGTCCACCGCGGGAATACCGCCCATACTCGTCCCCCCACTCAGAGCTACGCGATGGGGAGAACCCTTCACCGCCCCGGTATGAGGGCAGAGCAGATGGCCTGAACTGTTCGTTGATGCGCCGAACTATTTCCGCGGGCGTCGCGGCGTGACCGATCGACGCCCGCACATGGCCGACTCATCGGGCCATGCGGGCGGGCGGGCGGTCTTCGGCTCCGCACTGGTCACTCGTCACCCGCGAGACCGTTGGCTCGGCGGACGACGTGCCAGCACGGGGAGCAGAGGTCGAGCCAACGCGGCCCGTCCGTCGGGGAGTCGACAATGACGGCGCAACGGGCCGCGCTTCCGCAGCCGAGGCAGGGATGGTCCCCCTCGCGTGCGCGGTGGTCGAGGTCGGCTTCGCTCGCGTCGGCGGGGGCGGCGGCGAGCAGGGTCGGCTCGGCGGCGATGAGGTGAAGGAGCCCGGCGGCGGCCGCGGCGTTCATCGCGTCACCTTTCGACTTCTGCTGTTCCCGCGCAAGGTCACGGCCTGCCGTGGTCCGCGAGCACCGTCGCCGTGGCGTGCGCGAACGCCTGTGGATTGTCCAGCATGATGTTGTGCCCGGGTCGGCTCCCGGCCCGGTAGCTCGACCCACCGGATCCTGTCGTCGTCGGCCGTCACCGCGGCGCTCCGCACAGCCTGCCCCCTACAAGTCGACTTTGATCGGGACACGAGGGTAGCCACGGAGCAGTGGCGTGCCGTGCAGGGGCCCGGTCCGCCGGGCGTCGCTCAGCGACGATCGCTTTCAGCCGTGTCCCGGAAGTCAGCCGTGTCCCGGAAGCCTCAGCGCTCCTCGGGTGTCCGACGCCGTACCCACGGCCGGTGCGTGGCCCCCTCGTTCGCCCGGGACTTCGAAGTGCGGAATCATCTGACAGCCGTTCCGATCGGGTCGGAGCGGCCGGTCGGACGAGAGCGGACACGAGGAGCCCCAGTGGAAGCGCAGAGCACGCCCTTGACGAGTGACGTCCGGGAGCGCACCTCACCATCGGCGCGCCATGCCGTCGTCATCGGGGGGAGCATGGCCGGGCTTCTCGCGGCCCATGTCCTCGCCTCCCACGCCGACACCGTGACCATCGTCGAGCGCGACCGGTTCCCCGACGGCCCCGAGCACCGTTCGGGCCTGCCGCAGGACCGGCACACCCATGTGCTGCTGGAGAGCGGCCAGCGGGCCCTGGAGGTGTTGCTGCCCGGAATCCTGGACGCGATGCGCGAAGCGGGATCACCCCGCGTCGGCATGCCCAGTGACGTCGTGCAGTGGCAGGGGGGCCGATGGTTCCGCCGTACCCCGGCCACCACGCACATCCTCACCGGCTCGCGGCCGTTGACCGACTGGGTCGTACGCCGTCGGGTCCTGAGCAACCCCCGCATCAAGACGCTCCAGGGCACGGAGGTGACGGGGCTGGTCGGCGACGCCACCCGCGTACGGGGCGTCCGGCTGCGCGAACGCGGGGCCGCGGCCCCGCGACAGGACGCTCGCACCCTGGAGGCCGACCTCGTCCTGGACGCCACGGGCCGCTCGTCCCACGCCCCCGCGTGGCTGGCCGCGATCGGAGCCGAACCGCCCCACGAGGAACTGCTCGAAACCGGGCTCGCCTACTCCACGCGGTTCTACCGCGCGCGCGACGAGGACGCGAACGCGGACTTCCGGGGCATCTACGTCGTACCCAACCCCACCCAGCCGCGTGGCGGCATTCTGTTGCCCATGGAGGGCGGCCGCTGGTCCGTCATCCTCTCCGGGCTCCGCGGCAGCGAACCGCCCACCGACGAGGCGGGCTTCCTCGCCTTCGCCGCCGAGCTTCCCCACCCCGTCCTCCACGACTGGCTGCTGGAGGCCGAACCGGACTCCGCCATCCACGGCTTCCGCAAGACCGCCAACCTCCGCCGCCGCTACGACCGGCCGGGCCGCCGCCCGGCGGGCTTCCTCGCCACAGGGGAGGCGCTGTGCGCCTTCAATCCCGTCTACGGCCAGGGCCTGTCCGTCTCGGCGTTCAGCGCCGTCGCCTTGCGGGACGCCCTCGACGAGCCCCGTCGGACCCCGACGACCGGCTTCGTGCAGAAAGCCCTGTTCGCCGCGGCGCAACAGGCGTGGGACGTTTCCGCCGGGGCGGACAAGAACATGCCGGGCGCCACGGGCAACGCCCTGCGCCCCCGCGCTGTCGACCGGCCCGCCGACTGGTACCTGAACCGTGTCCAGGACCGCGCCTGCGGCAACCCGGAGATCGGCGCCGCGTTCCGGGGCGTGCTGTCCCTGACCGAGCCGGTCACGTCCCTCTTCGCACCGTCCATCGCCAAGGCCGTCCTCTTCGGCCCGGAGCCGAAGGCACCTTCGGAACCGCCCCTGCGGCGGGAGACCTGGTGAGCCCGCGAACGAATCGGTAGCCGGGCGGCCGGTGGCAGCCGTTCCGTCGGCAGGGTTCGGCGGACGGGTGGAACTGAGTAGCGGAATGAGTACAAACGCTCAACTTGTCTTTTAACCACTCGGACGGATGTGAAGTCGGGGGTGGCCCCGCCAGCTCCCCGCCAACCCGTCACCTCGGGGGTGCAGCGTCGTTCACAT
>NZ_JBVIQR010000074.1:0-17435 GCF_055576875.1 Streptomyces sp. NPDC033229
TACCGGCCCGCCCTCCTTGAAGGCTGCCTCACCGAGACAGGGCTCACCCCGAACCCCAGATAACTCACTGCGACAACACGAGTTCAGTCTCAGTAAAAGGCAAAGCCACCCCCAAAGCGTCGCGCAATCGGAAAGCAACCAGGGAAAGATTCCAGCCGCCACAGCGGGCCAAAAACCATGTCACCACCCGCCGGCGGCCAGATGACGGGCCACAACCACAGGGCCGGGCCGAATGGATCGATCACCAATTGGGTAGGCACGCACACGAAGTTCCCGGTGCACACGGTGGAGGACGCAAGGGGTGATTTTGCGTCCACCAGAGGATTCGAAGGGAAGCTCATGTCTTTCAAGAACATCTTCGGCGGCGGCGGAAACGAAGCAAAGTCCGCCGAAGAGTCGGCCCAGAAAATCTATTCCCAAATTCCCGGTGTTCGACCCGAGGACGAAGGAGTCGATCCGGAGCTCTACGAGGGCATTGAGAAAGCTCCGCGCGACCCGAAGATCGTACGCGAGACGTCGCCCGAGGCGCTCAATATCGCGAACAGCTTCCTCGCCCCGCTGTTCAAGAACACCCAGAAGGCAGCCACCGATCAGCAGAAAGAAAGCGAAAGTCCCGAAACGACCACCGGCATGGCCTCTTCGACCATGAACAAGGCGTCCGAAAAGATGGCGGTGAAGATCAAGGACGAGGACAAGCCAAAGATCAGCGACGAAGATCGGGCGAATCTGAAGAAGGACAACCGCGAACAGGTCAAAAACGTCGAGAGGAATGCAGATGGGTCGGTCAAGGAGTGGCCGCCGACCAAGGGGTGAGGGCCGACCACGATCCGACCCCTGACCGGTAGCAACGGCCGCCGCTCACACGTCATCACCGACGCATCGTTCAGTTCTGCGACACAAGGAGGCTGAAGGGCATGGCAGACGCCATCAAGAACAACGTGAGCACAGCTCATCTTGGTGAACGATTCATCCGCCACCCACTGACAGGAAAAAACCTGAAGGAGCTCGAGATCGCCGACCGGGCGCCGGCCATCCTGGAGCAGAACAAAGAAAAACTGAAGAGGAAGGCAGAGAAGAAAAAGCCGAACGGGGAGGACCGCTACGTCTACCCTACCGGGTTCTCTTTGAACAAGGGGCGATTTGACTTTCCGCAGGGCCCCTCGGCGCACGACCGCGGGTGGCGCGCCTGTATGACGGTGGGTGTACCGCTTGTCGAAGAGCGGGGCGACATTGTGCAGCCTCCTCCGGACGTGATCTCCAAGCAGACGTACATCAACCGAACCGACCCCAAGCCCACCACCTGGTCGCACACGGTCGAGTTCTCGATTTCGAACACCATCAACTGGTCGCTCCAGGGGCAGGTGCAGCTCACGTTCGGGGCCAAGGCCACCGCGTCACTTCAGCAGCAGCTGCAGCAGAGCATGGCGATGAACCAATCCGAGAAGATCACCCTGAAGAACAGCAAGGACAATCAGGGCGTCGACGCGGAGTCCCAGTCGCAAATGACCAGTACGACGACAGCCACGAGTACCGCCACGGGCACCGGGGAAGTGTCGGCACAGCTGATGCTGGGGATCACTGCTTCTGTCAGTGGTTCATTGACCACCGGGTTCAAGACATCGTCCACGCTGAACGGAGAGGTCGGCAGCCGGGTGGATGTCCTGGCCACGCAGCGACGCCAGGTGCGGAGGTTCGACTACGAATTTCCGGTCTCCTTCGGTGGGTGGGTCGCTTTGTATTACCCCGAGCCGGTGGAGGTCAAGGAGATCCGCCCGGAGGGCCCACAGGCCAAGGAGCCGAAGTACGCCCAGGTGATCGCATGGAAGCTCGGTGAGACCGGTACGGATAAGGAGGCCTTCGACTTGAACGACGAAGGCAAGCCGTTCAGGCAAAAAGGGGAAGCGGAGGTCGTTTCCACCCTCGCCGGGGTCCACGAGGTCTTCGAGCTGGAAAAACTCAATTTTGATGTGGAACAGCACCCTCTGTACAAGAGTGACGGCCAGGAGAAAGAGATCCCGAAGGAAGCACCCTTCGAGGTCGCCACCGGGTTGGGGTGGGCCGAGGGCCTCGCGCTGGACCTGGGGAACCAAAAGGCGTACGTCACCGACTACACCGGCGGCAGGCTGTACAAGGTGGACCTCGCCAGCGGCAAAAAGGACTGGGAGTTGGCGGGACTGGGCCTCGTCAACGATGTGGCGCTGGACCTCCCGGGCAACAAGGCCTATGTCGCCGAATACGGCGGCAAGGGCCTGTTCACGGTGGACCTGAACGACCGTTCCATCTCCCCGGTCGCGGTCGCCAAGGACTTGCCCGCGTACGGCGTCGCGCTGGACCTGCCGAACAAGAAGGCCTATGTCACCGACTTCAACAGCGGGAAGCTGATCGAGTTCGACCTGAGCAACGACCCGGCGCAGAAGCAACGCTCCTGGAATGTGCCGAGGGCCTCGGGAGTCGCGCTGGTCAGGGGCAAGGCGTACGTCGGTCAGTATGACGTCGGCGGGCTGTACGAGGTCGACCTGGAGGCGAAGGAAGGCACCCCACAGGCCGTTGCCACCAATCTCGGAAACACCATCCGCGTGGCGCTGGATGGCGCGGACCGCGCCTACACCTCCTACACCGGCGGCAAACTGAATGAGGTCACGGTGGCCGACGGCGAGACCAAGGGCTTTCAGCGCGCGGTAGCCGAAGGACTCGGCCAGGCCTCTGGCGTAGGGCTGGACCGTGACAAGAGCCGGATCTACGTCAGCAACCGGGAGGGCAAGCTGTTGCGGATCTCCGGCGTGCTGCCCGGTGCCTCGGCGAAGTCGTAGCGCGGGGCAGCCTTTTCAGCGGGTGGGCGGGCATGGGTGCCTTGATCATGCGGGTTGTCGAAAGCTCACGTGACCGAAGGGTTGCTCATGCCCGTCCGGGCCCAGCGCGTATCGGGGGCGGGCAACCAGTAGGGTGCGCCAGGTGAACAGCACTGCTCCTTTCTCTCGCACCTTCCGCCTGATCGTCACGGGAGGAGGTACCGGGGGCCATACCTATCCCGCCTTGACCGCGATCCGCGCGTTGCAGCACCGGCTGGCGGCTGACGGCAGGGCGCTCGACGTCCTGTGGATCGGCACGGCGGACGGCCTGGAGGCCCGGGTGGCACCGGCCGAGGGCATCGCGTTCACCACCGTGGCCACGGGCAAGATCCGCCGCTCCAGCAACCCGCTCAAGATGGTGAGTCCGGCGAACGTCCGGGACATGGCCCGGGTACCGCTCGGAGTGGCCCAGGCGCGGAAGATCGTCTCCGACTTCCAGCCGGACGTGGTGCTCGCCACGGGCGGGTACGTGGCCGTCCCCGCCGGGCTGGCCGCCCGCATGTGCCGCCGTCCGTTGGTGCTCCACGAGCAGACGGTGCGCTTGGGCCTGGCCAACCGGAAGTTGGCGAGCTCGGCGACGAGGATCGCGGTGTCGTCGGAGGCGTCGCTGCCGCTCCTGCCGGAGTCGGTGCGGGGTGCCGCGGTCGTCACGGGCAATCCGATCCGCCCCGAGGTGCTGACCGGGCACCCGGACAAGGCGGTCGAGGCGCTGGGTCTGTACGGCTTCGACCGGCGCCTGCCGACCGTGTACGTCACCGGCGGCGCGCAAGGATCCCAGCAGATCAACGACGTCGTGCGGGACGCGCTGCCGTGGCTGCTGACGCGGGCGAACGTGGTCCACCAGTGCGGACCGGCCAACGTCGAAGGCCTGCGGCAGCACGCGGCGGCCCTGCCGCCGGAGCTTGCGGGCCGGTACTACCTCGCCGGGTTCGTCGGCCCGGAGCTCCCCGACGTGCTGGCGCTCGCCGACGTCGTCATCTCCCGGAGCGGTGCCGGGACGCTCGCCGAACTGACCGCGCTGGGCAAGCCTGCGGTGTTCATCCCGCTCGCCTCCTCGGCCGGGAACGAACAGGCGCACAACGCACGGCATCTGGAGGACGCCGGGGCTGCCGTCGCCCTGCTCGGTGACGTCACCGCGGAGAGCCTTCGCAACGCGGTGGGCCCGCTCCTCACCGATCCCGTGCGGCGAGCGGCCATGGCGGAGCGTGCCCGGTCGCACGGGCGGCCGGACGCGGCGGACAGGCTCGTGGACGTTCTCCTGTCCGCCGCGTCGGGCTGATCGACGCGGGGTTAGGAGACGTCACGGCCGGGGTCGTGATCCGACAGCTGCCGTCCCGGTGCGGGCCTTTCCGGGCCCCGCACGGGAGCGGCCGCGCCCCGGCCCCCTCGGCTCCGTGAGAACAGAGCCCAAAACCCCCGGCCCATCGCGTCGCGCCCTGTGTGATCCACGACAAAAACCCTGTTCATCCGGGGATTTCACTGCTAGACATCGCCCATGACCGGCTATTCCCCAGACGCCACGGACTGGCGCATCCTCGACGCCCTGCAGAGCAACGGGCGTGCGGGCTTCGCCGAGTTGGCGCGTACCGTGAACATGTCCTCCAGTGCCGTGACCGAGCGGGTACGGCGGCTGGAGGAGGCGGGGATCATCGGCGGGTACACCGCCGTCGTGGATCCCGAGAAGCTGGGGCTGCCCGTCCTCGCCTTCGTGCGTCTGCGTTATCCGAACGGAAACTACAAGCCCTTTCACGATCTGCTGGCCGCGACGCCGGAGATTCTGGAGGCGCACCATGTGACCGGCGACGACTGCTTCGTGATCAAGGTGGCCGCGCGGTCGATGCGGCACCTGGAGGAGGTCGCGGGCCGGATCGGCGCGCTCGGCTCGGTGACCACCAGCATCGTCTACTCCTCGCCGCTGGCCCGCCGGGCGCTCAGCCGCTGAGCGCCGTGCGGTGCCGTACGGCCGAGCCCGAGCGGTCCTTGACGACCTGGAGCTGCGCCGGGACGCGTTGGCGCAGGTCGGCGACGTGACTGACGATGCCGACCGTGCGGTCCCGCTCGCGCAGTGAGTCGAGGACGTCGAGGACCTCGTCCAGGGTCTGTTCGTCGAGGCTGCCGAAGCCCTCGTCGATGAAGAGCGTGTCGAGCCGCATGCCGCCCGCTTCGTCCGTCACGACGTCGGCGAGGCCGAGGGCGAGGGAGAGCGAGGCGAAGAACGTCTCGCCGCCCGAGAGGGTCGCGGTGTCGCGTTCGCTGCCGGTCCAGGAGTCGATGACGTGCAGGCCGAGGCCGGAGCGGCCGCGGCCGCCGGTGCGCTGGTCGGAGTGGACGAGGGTGTAGCGGCCGGCGGACATGCGCTGGAGGCGGGCGGTGGCGGCGGCCGCGACCTGTTCGAGCCGGGCGGCCAGGACGTAGGACTCCAGGCGCATCTTCCGCTCGTTGTCCGCGGAGGTGCCGGCGGCCAGTGACGCGAGGGACGCCACCCGGTGGTGCTCCTCGCGCAGGGGCGCGAGTCGGTGCGCGTCGGCGGCGGCCTGTGCGGAGAGCCGGTCCAGTTCCGCGCAGCGGGTGCGGGCGGCGGCGTCCTCGGCGAAGGCGCGCTGCAGGGCGCGGGTGGCGGCGTCGGCGGCTTCCTGCGCGGCCCGGGGGTCGGCGGGGGGAAGCGCGGCGGCGTCCGCCGCGGCGGGATCGGCCAGTTGGGCGGCGACCTCGGTCTCCTCCCGCTGCCACTGGTCGAGGCGGTGTTGCAGCTCCCGCTGCCCGGCGGCGGTCAGGAGCGCGTCGGCCGCGCCCTGGGGCGTGTCGAAGCCCGCGCGGTAGGCGGCGTCGGCGAGACGGGCGTCGGCCTCCTTCAGGCGCGTCGCCGCGTCCTGTGCCGCCCGTACGGTCTCGGCTGCTTCGGCGAGGGACGTGAGCTGCTGTTCCAGCAGCGTCGCGCGCTGCGCGACGGTCGCCGCGCCGCCGCGCGCCCGCGTCAACTCCTCCTCCAGTGCGGCAAGTTGGGCGTCGAGGCGCTCCCGGTGGGCCGTGCGGGCGGAGCCGCGCAGCTGCGCGGCCTGGCGTTCCTCCCGGCGCCGCTCGTACTCGCGCTCGGCGCGTTCCAGCGCCTCGCGGGCGGCGTGGGCGCCCGAGCCCGCGTCCCGCGCCTCGGTGAAGGCACGCAGGACGTCCTCGGCGGCGGCGGCCAGTTCGGCGACGGTGGCCGTGCCCGCCCCGGCGGTGGCCGCGGCGAGGGCCTCGCGCAGGGTGTGCAGCCGCCGGTCGGTCTCCTCGCGGGCGGCGTCGGCCCGCCGGGAGGTCTCCAGCGCGCGTTCCTCGTCGGCGCGGTCCACGTGGTCGGCCGCGGTCCGCGCCGGGTCGGGGTGCTCGGTGGAGCCGCACACCTTGCACGCCTCGCCCGGGCCGAGTTCGGCGGCCAGTTCGGCGGCGAAGCCGAGCAGTCGGCGTTCCTTGAGGTCCAGCCAGTGCTCGCGGGCCTCGTTGGCCCGCTCGCGGGCGCCGCGCAGCCGTTCCTCGGCGTCCTCGACCTGGCCGGCCAGGCGGTCGCGCTCGACGGCGGCGGCGAGCCGCTGCCGGGCGGGGGCCAGCTCGCCCTCCAGGCGGGCGGCCCGGGTGGCCGCCTCCCGGGCGGTCTCGACGCGGTGCTCGTGGGCGGCGCGCCGGGCCTCCCAGCCGGCCAGCCAGTCGGCCGTGTCGGTGAGGATGTCCTCGTCCAGGCGGGCGTCGCGTTCGAGGTTCGCACGTTCGGCGGTGAGGTCGGCGGCCCGCTCCTCGGCGCGGCGGGCGCCCGCGAGCGAGCCGAGTTCCTCGCGGAGCCGTCGTTCCAGCGCCGCCAGCGCCTCGGCACCACTGTCGGTGTGCTCGGCCGGCAGGTCCCGCCGCGCCCGCGCCTCGGCGGCGACGGCGTCGCGGTGCGCGCGCTCGGCCCGGTCGCGGAGTTCCAGGACGGGGGCGACGGACTCGGCGGCGCGGGCCCGGTCCAGCCGCTCGCGGACCCGCCGCGTTTCCTCGCGCCGCTCTTCGAGGGCGAGGGCCCGCTGCCGGGCGTCGGCGTGGCGGCGCTGGAGGTGGTCCCGTTCGCGTACCGCGTCGGCTTCCTCCCGTGCGGCGCGGTGGGCCTCGTCGGCGGCCCTGGCGGCGGCCGCGGCGATGTCGCGGCGCTCGCGGGCGTTGCTGCGGGCGAGGGCCGCCCATTCCAGGACGGCCTCGGCCAGCCCGGGGGCGCCGGGGGCAAGGGGCGGCTCGGCGTCGCGCTGCGCCGGTACCAAGGCGGCGCGGGACGGCCGCGAGCCGACCGGGGCCACGGTCGCGGGCGCGGGCGTGCCGACCTCGGGCAGCGACGGGTCGGCCGCGGCCTGCCGCATCCGGTGGCCGAGGGCGAGCAGCCGCTCGTCACCGGCGGTGACCTGCTTCTCGGCGGCCCTGCGCAGCTCGGCGAGGTGCGCTTCGACGGCGGCGAAGCGGCCGGTGTCGAAGAGCTTGCCCAGCAGCTTGCCGCGGGCGGCGTCCTCGGCGCGCAGGAAGCGGGCGAAGTCGCCCTGCGGCAGGAGGACGACCTGGCAGAACTGCTCCTGGCTCATGCCGAGCAGTTGCTTGATCTCCTCGCCGATCTCCTGGTGGGAGCGGCTGAGGCCCTGCCAGTGGCCGTCCTTGTGCTCGCGCAGCGCGCTGTAGGCCTTCTCGCGGGTGACGCCGGTGCCGCGCTTCTTGGGGCGCGGCTGCTCGGGCCGCCGGGTGATCTCCAGACGCCGGCCGCCGACGGTGAGGTCGAGCGTCACCTCGGTGGGGGTGCCCGGCTCCGCGTGGTCACTGCGCAGGGTCAGTCCGCTGCCCTGGCGGGCGCCGGGGAGGGTGCCGTAGAGGGCGTAGCAGACCGCGTCGAGGATGGATGTCTTGCCCGCGCCCGTGGGGCCGTGCAGCAGGAACAGTCCGGCGGCGGACAGTTCGTCGAAGTCAATGTGCTGGGTGGCGCCGAAGGGGCCGAAGGCGGTGACGGTGAGCCGGTGCAGCCTCATCGGGTCTCCTCGCGGACGGTCTCGGTCCCGGCCAGCCGTACGGCGTCGAGGGCGGTGGTGAGCACGGCGGCCTCGGCCTCGTCGGCGCCCCGGCCGCCGCGCACGTGGGCCACGAAGTCCTCGGCGATCTGCCGGTCGGTCCGGCCCCGCAGCCGCTGGGCGTAGGAGGCGAGCGGGTCCTCGGGGGCCCGGTCGGGGTCGAAGGCGAGGCTCACCACGTGCGGGAAGCGCCGGGCGAGCCGGGCCATGGGCTCCTGGGGGCGGTGCGCGTCGGTGAGCGTGGCCTCGACCCATGCCTGCTCGTGGCGCTCCAGCCGCGGGTCGTCGAGGAGGTCGTCGAGACGGCCCCGGATCCGGGCGAGCGGGCGCGGCACGGGGCAGTCGAGCCGCTCGGCGGTGACCGCCCCTGCGGCGTCGAGGTCGATCAGCCACATGGTCTTGCGGTGGTCGGTCTCGGAGAAGGAGTACGCGAGGGGGGAGCCGGAGTAGCGGACACGCTCGGTGATCGTCTGGGAGCCGTGGAGGTGGCCGAGCGCGGTGTAGTCGACGCCGTCGAAGACGGCCGCGGGGACGGCGGCGACGCCGCCCACCGTGATGTCGCGCTCGCTGTCGCTCTCGGCGCCGCCGGCGACGAAGGCGTGGGCGAGGACGACGGACCGGGTGCCGGCGGGACGGGTGGCGAGGTCGGCCCGGACCCGGTCCATCGCGGCCTCCAGCACGGCGGCGTGGCTGCCGCGGCGGGCGCCCAGCTCCTCGCGCACCAGGGCGGGCTCGAGGTAGGGCAGGCCGTAGAAGGCGACGTCGCCGTGCGCGTCGGCGAGGAGGACGGGGGTGCCGCAGACGGCCGGTGCGGTGCGCAGATGTATGCCGGCCCGCTCGATGAGGCCCGCGCCGACGCCGAGGCGGCGGGGCGAGTCGTGGTTCCCGGAGATCATCACGGTGGGTACGCCGAGGTCGGCGAGGCGGTGCAGGGCGTCGTCGAACAGCTCGACGGCGGTGAGCGGCGGTACGGCCCGGTCGTAGACGTCACCCGCGACGAGGACCGCGTCGACCCGCTGCTCGCGCACGGTGTCGACGAGGTGGTCGATGAACGCGCGCTGGGCCGCCAGGAGGCTCACGCGGTGGAAGGACCGGCCGAGGTGCCAGTCCGATGTGTGCAGCATTCTCAACGCGGGACTCCGGCCTGCATGCTTTCCGTTCCTCCGCGTTCCGATTCGACACCGACCCAGCACGGTACTCGATGTGGCGCCCGGGCCGGGCGGGAAGGCGGCCAAGGAGTGCGGGGCCGGTGACAAGGTTCCCTCAAGGTTTCCCCCAGGCCCGCCGCCGACGGTGGTCTCACCGGTGCACAGGCACCGCAACGGGAGGAGAAACCATGCGTCTACGACATGCCCTGGTGAGCGCGGCGCTCGGCACGGCGCTGAGCACGACCGCCGTGGTCGCCTCGGCGCAGCCGGGACCGGCGGCGGCTCCCCCGCGCTATGTGGCGCTCGGCGACTCGGTCGCCGCGGGGATAGGCGCGGGATCCTTGGGCAAGAGGCAGGGCGACTGCTGGATCAACAAGGAACAGGGAATCAGAGTCCCCAACGCCCCCGGGGCCTACCCTCGCCGCGTCGCCGCCGCTCTCGGCGCGAAGCTGGACTTCAAGGCGTTCTGCGGAGCCAACACCCGTCAGGTGATCGCGGAGCAGCTCGGCACGCTCAACAACCGGACCAAGCTGGTGACGGTCCAGGTCGGCGCCAACAATTACGGGTTCACCGGAGTGGTCATGAGGTGCATTCTGGCCAGTGGCGGCAGCATCTGCCACGACGACATCGCCCAGGTCCAACGGGATTTCCTCACCAAGCTGGACGGTGACCTCGGAAAGGTCTACCGCCTGATCCGGGAGAAGGCGAAGAACGCACGGGTCCTGGTGATCGGCTACCCCAAGGTCGTCCGGCAGACCGGGACACCCTGCTACGGGGACGGGCTCATGGCCCGGGCCTCCCGTCAGCGCCTCAACGCGGCGGCCCATACGCTCAACGACGTCACCCGGATCGCCGCCGGGAAACACGGCTTCGAGTTCGTCGAGGCCGAGCAGGCGTTCAAGGGGCACGCGATCTGCGACAAGCCCGAGTGGATCAACGGAATCAGTCTGCCCACGGTGGAGTCCTTCCACCCCAATGCCCTCGGTCACCGGGCCTTCGGCTGGTTGATCTGGCAGAAGGTACGGCCGTAACCCGGCCGCACGCCTCGGGGGGACAGCCGGGCAGGAGCGGGGGACCCGGCAGGGGGAGCGTGCCCCCGGGGGGCAGTGCGAACCCCGGGCACGCTCCCCCGGCTCACCCCGAACCCGGTGGCCGCTGCGTGGTGGGCGGTTCGCCTGGACGGGACAGCTTCTCCTCCAGGCGCGCCGCCTGGAGGAGACGGTGCTGTGAGCGGTAGAGGGACAGGGCCTGCCGCCACGCGTCGACGGCCAGGGCGTGCTGCCCCATGGTCCCGTGGACGTCGCCCAGGCAGGCGAGCGCGTCCGCCTCCTCATAGGCGTCGCCGAGTTCGCGGCGCAGGGCGAGGGCCCGGCGGTAGTGGTCCAGGGCCTGGGCGGGCCGGCCACCGTGATGGGCCAGATAGCCGAGGCTGTCCAGGGTGAACGCCTCGCCCTCGCGGAAACCGAGCCGTCGGGAGAGCGCGAGGGCTCGCTCGCAGTAGTGGCGGGCCTGCCCGTGATGGCCGAGCCTGGCCAAGTACCAGCCCACCGCGTTCAGCGCTTCGGCTTCCCGCAGGGGGCCGTCGAGTCTTCGGCGGAGGCGGAGGTTCTGGATCGCGTGGGAGAGGGCCCGGCGGTCGTCCCCCCGCTGCTCCCACGCCAGTGCCAGGTTGAGGTTGGTCTGCGCCTGCCCCGCGGCGTCACCGGCCTCCCCGAACAGGGCCAGGGCCCGCCGCAGGTGGTCCAGGGCCTCGGCCCGCTGCTCGAGAGGCACCTGCGCGCGCCCGAGGAGCCGGTGCGCGAGGGCCCGGGCGGCGGGATCCCGGAGCGCGCCGGGGGCCTCGAGTGTGGCCCGCAGCATGGCGGTCCGGTCATCGAGGTGGCCTCGCCGCCATTGATAGGTGTCGAGGGACCAGGCCAGGTGCCACGCCGATCCGTCCCGTCCCTCCCCGAGCCCCTTGTCCCGCCCTCGCTCGATGGTGAAGCGATGCAGCTCCAGCAGGCAGGCGTGTTCGGCGTCGAACCACTCCATGGCCGCCGCGGCATCGGTGAGCGGCTGCGGCGGGTGAGCGGCACCGGGCCGCTCACCCGCGAACGGTGTGCGCTGCGGGGACAGCAGCCGGTCGCCCGCGTGGGCGGTGCGGGCGTAGAAGTCGGTCAGGCGGCGCAGAGCCGCGTCCAGGTCGTCCTGTGGCTGGTCGCGCTGCCCTCGCTCGGAGGCGTAGAGGCGGACGAGGTCGTGCATGCGGTAGCGGCCGGGGCAGTGCTCGTGAACGAGGTGCGCGGCCTCCAGGCCGCGCAGCAGGGACCGTGTCGCCGGAGCGGGCAGCGCGGCCAGGGCAGCGGCCGCGGCCACGCTGACGTCGGGGAGGGGTGCTTGGCCGAGCAGCCCGAACGCCCGGGCCGCCGGGGGCTCCAGGGCGCGGTAGGAGGAGGAGAAGACCGCACGCAGGTCGGCGGTGAGGTCGTGGGTGTCGAGGGCGTCGAGCCGGGCCGTCCGGCTGCGGAGCTCGTCGGCCAGCACCGAGAGAGGGAAGTCGGGGTGGGTCGTGGCCCGGGCGGCCACGACACTGATGGCCAGGGGCAGGCCCGCGCAGTGCCGGGTGAGCGCGGCGACGGCCTCGGGCTCCCGCGCGGTCCGTTCCGCGCCGAGGTACCGGGACAGCAGCTCCCGTGCCTCCGCCTCGGTCAGCACGTCCAGGGGCAGCGGGCGGGCACCGTAGGCGGTGATGAGCCCGACCAGCTGGTTCCTGCTCGTGACCAGCACCATGCAGGAGGGGGTGCCGGGCAACAACGGCACGACCTGTTCCGTGTCGCGGGCGTTGTCGAGCACGATCAGCATCCGTTTTCCGGCCACCAGGCTGCGGAACAGCGCCGCCCGGCTGGGCAGGTCCACCGGCACGCCCTCCGCCCCCACTCCGAGCGCGTGGAGGAAGCCGAGCACCGCCTCGGCCGGAGGAACCGGCTCCGCGGATGCCGCGAAGCCGCGGAGGTCGGCGTAGAGCTGCCCGTCGGGGAACGCCTCGGCGTTCTGGTGCGCCCAGTGGACGGCGATCCAGGTCTTGCCGATGCCGCCGGTTCCGCCGATGGTCGAGAGCGCCATGGTGCCGCCGGCCCCACCGTTCGCGCCGAGCACCTTGTCGAGTTCGGCGAGCTTGTGGGCCCGGCCGACGAACACGGGCGTCGGCGGGGGGAGTTGGCGTGGGACGGTCGCCGGGGCCGGGGAAGGGGCCGAAGCCGTGCTCGGGGCAGGGGCCCGCGTCGGGGCCTGATCCGGCGTCGGTCCGGTCGGGGGCGTCGAAACGCGTGCGGCCGGTCCCGGTGCGGGCGCGCTCAGGGCGGGATCCTCGGTGAGAATCCGCTGGTGCAACGTGCGCAGCGCCGCACCGGGGTCCGTCCCCAGCTCCTCCGCCAGTCGTTCCCGGACGCGCGTGTAGTGGGCCAGCGCCTCAGCGGCCCGACCGCTGCGGTACAAGGCGAGCATGAGCTGCGCCGCCAGCCGCTCGTCCAGCGGATGCGTCTCCGCGCGGGCGGAGAACTCGGCCACCAGCCTCGCGTGCTGCCCGAGCCGTAAGCGCACATCGCCCAGGTCCAGTTCGGCCGCGAATCTCTCGCCCTGCACGGTCTGTCGCCAGGAGTTGAACCAGGGGCTGTCGAGGGTGGCGAAGGCGTCGCCGCGCCACAGGTCGAGCGCCCGCTCGAGCAGGGCCGCGACCTCGGCGGCGCCGTCGGCCGCGCGGGCCTGCTCGAGCAGTCGGCGGAAACGGTGCAGGTCGACGGCGGACGGCTCGACCTCGACGACGTATCCGCCGTGCCGGCGCACGAGCCGTAACTCGTCCGCCGCGGGTGCCAGTGCCCGGCGCAACCGGGAGAGGTAGCTGTAGATCGTCCCCCGGGCCCGGGGTGGGGCCCGGTGTCCCCACACCCGGTCGACGAGCCGGTCGACCGGCACCACGCGGTTGGCGTCGACGAGCAGGGCCGCGAGGACGCACCGCTGCCGGAGGTGGCCCAGGTCGACCGGCTCACCGCCGATACGTGCCTCCACCTGCCCGAACAAGCCGAATTCCACTGCCATCCAGCCCCCTAGGCGCGGAACCTTAGCCCGGGACGGGCGCCGCGCCCAGCGGAATGACGGCCCCTTGGAGGTTCGTCCGAACATGGCCGACCGTCATGTCCCTCCGCCGCGCGGCGGAGGTGCGCACGCCACGGCCCGCAGGGGCAAGCGCACACCCGCCCGAGCCGCAGCCGGTTCAGGCGTCCTCGTACGCCTCGCCGCCCAGCTCGAAGCCGGCCGTTCCCGCCGTGGTGTCCGCCAGCCAGGCGCGGAACGACTCCACGTCCGCCTCCGGCAGTCCGATCTCGATCCGCACCCCGGAGTCGTAGCTCACCTCGCGCACCGCGCGGCCGGTCGCCCGCAGCTCGTTCTCCAGCTTTCCGGCCCGCTGGTGGTCGACGGTGACCGTCGCGAGGCGGAAGCGCTGCCGGGTGACGGTGCCCAGGGTGTCGAGGGCCTCGCCGACGGCCCCGCCGTAGGCGCGGATCAGCCCGCCCGCGCCGAGCTTGACGCCGCCGAAGTAGCGGGTGACGACGGCCACGGCGTACCGGATCTCGCGGCGGAGCAGCATCTGCAGCATGGGCACCCCGGCGGTGCCGCCGGGCTCGCCGTCGTCGCTGGCCTTCTGGACGGAGCCGTCGGCGCCCAGGACGTAGGCGAAGCAGTGGTGGCGGGCGGTGGGGTGCTCCTTGCGGACGCGCGCGATGAAGGCCTGCGCCTCCTCCTCGGTCGCGGCGGGCGCGAGCGCGCAGAGGAAGCGCGACTTGTTGATCTCGATCTCGTGCACGCCTTCGCGCGCGACCGTCCGGTACTGCTCTTGCATTTCTCCACCCTATGCGGCGCCGTGACCGGGGCGGAACCGCGGGAATGATCAGTGCGGGCCGCTCGTTGAGCGGGCATGTACGCAGAGGCGGGGATCATCCGGAAGATCATCGAGCGGACCGGCGACACCTGGGCGGTGGTCGGGCTGTCGACGAACGAGCAGCGCGCGGCGTTCGGCGTCGCCGAGGTGCTCCAGCGGCACGGCAAGCGTGTCGTGCCCGTGCACCCCAAGGCCGAGACGGTGCACGGCGAGCAGGGGTACCGCTCCCTGTCCGAGGTGCCCTTCCCCGTCGACGTGGTGGACGTCTTCGTCCGTTCCGAGCTCGCGGGCGCCGTCGCGGACGAGGCCGTCGCGATCGGCGCGAAGGCGGTCTGGTTCCAGCTGGGGGTCGTCGACGAGGAGGCGTACGAGCGGACGCGCTCGGCGGGGCTGGACATGGTCATGGACCGGTGTCCGGCGATCGAGATCCCGCGACTGCGCTGAGCCGGCTGCGGCCAGGGGCGGGTGTGCGCTTGCCCCTGCGGGCCGTGCCGTGCGCACCTCCACTGCCCCGCCGATCGAGGACGGGACGGCGGGGCGGCCGCCGACCAGGACCGGTCGGACAGGCCCTCGCCGGAGCAAGCGTGCGTTAGCGTCGGTTCATGATCACGACACGCGGAGCCCGTCCCGAGGACGCGGCCGAACTCGTCCGTCTGCGTCGGCTGATGTTCAAGGACATGAGCGGCCGGGACTCCCCGGGAGACTGGGAGCGCGACGCCGAGGAGACAGCCCGTCGGCAGCTCGCGGGGCCCGGTTCGGTGCTCGGCGCGTTCGTCGTGGACGGCGATCCGGCGCTGGGCGCCCCGCATCTCGCCGCGTGCGCCGTGGGGCGGCTGGAGGAGCGGCTGCCCGCGCCCGGTCATCCCACGGGGCGGTTCGGGTTTGTCTTCAACGTGTGCACCGATGTCCGCTACCGGGGGCGCGGTCTGGCCCGGGCGACCACCGAGGCGCTGCTCGACTGGTTCGCCGACCGGGGCGTCACGCGGGTCGATCTGCACGCGACACCGGACGCCGAGCGGCTGTACCGGAGCCTGGGCTTCGCCGAGCACTCGCTCGCCCTGTCGCTCGACCTCTCGCACCGCCGGGCCTGAACGGCCTGTACGGCCTGTACGACCCCACCGGCCTGAACCGTCAGACTCCGAGCCCCGCGAGAACGGTGGCGCCGGGGAGTTCGGCGAGTGCCTTGCCGGGGACGATCAGCTTGCCCCGGCGGCTGCCGCTTCCGATGAGGACGTACGGGCTGTCGGCGACAGCGGCGTCCACCAGCACCGGCCAGTCGGCGGGCAGCCCGATCGGGGTGACCCCGCCGAACTCCATGCCGGTCGCCCCGAGCGCGGTGTCCATGGGCGCGAAGGAGGCCTTGCGTGCGCCGAGATGCCGGCGGACGACGCCGTTGACGTCCACACGCGTGTGGCCGAGCACGAGGCAGGCGGCGAGCGTGGTCGTTCCGCCGCGCTTGGCCGCGACGACGACGCAGTTCGCTGACTGTTCCAGCAGCCAGGCGCCGTAGTGCTCCACCAGGACGGCGGTATCGGCCCGTTCCGGATCGGTGTCCACATAGAGCAGCTGCTCGGCCGGTACGGAGCCGCACCAACCGCGGACGGCCTCGGCCACCGGGCCGACCAGCAGGTCCAGGGTCTCCGCGGCGGGGCGGACATCGTCGAAGGCGTCCATCGGGGTGCTCACGCTCGCCAAGCTAGCAGTGCTCGCCGACCCGTCGTGCGGCCGTCCCGGCCTGTGGGGCGTGGGCCGGGGCGGGGGTCACCGCGCGGGCGGGATGGACACCGCCATCGTCATCTCGACGGTCTCGGCCCCGTCGTTGCGGTAGGCGTGCGGGGCACCCCCGTCGAAGGTCGCCGACGTACCGGCGGGCACCGTGTGTTCCTGCCCGTCGACCACGAGCGTCAGCACGCCGGCGGTCACCCGCAGGAGTTCGACGGTGCCGGGCGGGTGAGGGTCGGAGTCGCTGCCGTCCCCGGGGACGATCCGCCAGTCCCACAGCTCCAGCGGTCCGCTCGCCTCGGCTCCGACGAGGAGCGTGGTGTGGCTGCCGGCCTCGCTGGACCACATGCGCACCGCCTGGGCCTCGGGGACGATCCGCACCAGCGCCCCCTGGTCCTGGTCGAGGAGTGTGGTGATGCTGACGCCGAGGGCGTCGGCCAGCTTCACGGTCGTGCCGACACTCGGGTTCGTCCGGGCCTGCTCGATCTGGATGATCATGCCGCGGCTCACCCCGGAGCGGGCGGCCAGGGCGTCGAGCGTGAAGTGCCGCTCGGCGCGCCAGCGCTTGAGGTTGCGGGCGAGCGACTGCGTGAGCTGGTCGAGGTCCGTCACGGACCGCCCCCTATCGCGAGTGACAATATTTTGTGTGACAGAGTTCAATGAATTGAACTACGGTGTGCTGGACTCCACCGTTCATCACACTGTACTGCGAGGTTTCCCCCATGACAGCGGTCTTCGCCCTGGCAACCGCCCTTCTCTGGGGGCTGGCCGACTTCGGCGGCGGCGTGCTGACCCGCCGCATCCCCGCTCTCACCGTGGTCGTCGTCTCGCAGCTGCTGGCCGTGGTCGTGCTGGGCGCGGTCGTCGTCGCCACCGGCGGCTGGTCCGAGGCCGGACCGCGGCTGTGGTACGCGGTGGCGGCCGGTGTGGTGGGTCCGGCGGCGATGCTCTGCTTCTACCGCGCGCTGGCCCTCGGCCCGATGGGGGTTGTCTCCCCGCTCGGCGCACTGGGCGGCGTCGCCGTACCGGTCGGGGTCGGTCTCGTGATCGGCGAACGGCCCGGGCTGCTCCAGATCGCGGGCATCGTGGTCGCCGTGGCCGGGGTCGTCCTCGCGAGCGGCCCGGGGTTCGGAGGCGCCCCCGTGCAGCGGCAGACGTTGGTGCTCACCCTCGTCGCGGCATTCGGCTTCGGTTCGGTGATGGCACTGATCGCCGAGGCGTCGCACACCCTGACCGGGCTGTTCCTCGCCCTCTTCGTCCAGCGCGTCTGCAACGTGCTGGTCGGTGGCACGGCGCTGCTCGCGTCGGCGCGGCGCGGCAATCCGGTGCTGCCCGCCGAGGGCCGGGGCGTCATCCGCGCGGCCCTGCCGGCGCTCGCCTTCGTTGGCCTCGCGGACGTGGCCGCCAACGGCACGTACAGCATGGCCGCCCAGAGCGGACCGGTCACCGTCGCCGCCGTCCTCGCCTCGCTCTACCCCGTGGTGACCGCGCTGGCCGCGCGCGGCCTGGGCGAACGGCTGCGCGCGGTACAGGCGGCGGGCGCCGGCCTGGCCCTGGTCGGCACGGTCCTCCTCGCGAGCGGCTGACCGGGCCCGAAGGGCCGCCGGACACACCCTAGGTGTGTTGTCCCGGGACGTTGGTGACACGCGTGCGGGTGCTTGAACAGGTGAGGGCCTTCTGGGTTCGGTGTGGATTGCGACGTCTGCACCCGACCGCAGGAGGCCCTCGTGTCCCACCGTAATGCCCC
>NZ_JBVIQR010000075.1:0-17115 GCF_055576875.1 Streptomyces sp. NPDC033229
GGCCGCGTACCTCGTTCCCCAACCGGGCAAACCATCTGGATCACCACGTATGCAAGCGATCAGCCCATCTCACCAGCTGAGAACACATCAGCCCTGCTGGTCGGTCCGGCCGGGGGGCCCTGGTCGCTGGGGGCCCACCAATACGCTCACGGTGAACACATTGAGATACTTAACAGCTCACAGAGGAACAACACCTTTCACACTTAGGCCCCATGCGGGATTTTACTTGCAGCGGTCCCGTGCCGACGCGCGGTGTTTATCAACAGTGATTGCCTGCAGTCTGTGGCCATTCTGGTGGCGCGTCACGCTGAACTTGACAATTCCTGGAGGGAAAACTTCATAGTAGAAATCATGGCTGCCGATGGCTCGCTGGTGTGGACCGGGAATCTGTGCAGAGCGACGGCTTGCTGGTCCCGATGCACTGTGTTGCTACGATCTCCAGTACGCGCAGGCAAATACACGTGCGAATTCACGTTCTTCTTTCCTAACCGCGCATACGCAAGCAGCGCCCTGGTGTAGCTCTTTGGGCCGATCCTAGACTATCGGCACATTGAGTGAGTCCCGGCAATGGAAGTATCCCGACTGTAGCACCTGACGAATCGTTGTCGTAATTTTGGAGCCACCGTGAAATTCGATGTAATTGTTGTCGGTGCGAGATGTTCGGGTGCTACTACGGCATTCTTGCTGGCTCACGCAGGAATGAACGTACTTCTGGTAGACCGGGCGAGATTCCCCAGTGACACACTGTCAGGCCATCTCCTGAAGCTTCCTGCTGTGCAGCAGCTCTCACGCTGGGGAATCCTGCCAGCCATAAAATCGGCAGGGTGTCCTCCACTGACATTGTGTGAAGCCTACTTTGGGGAGGAATACACAGATGTCAAGACCTCCCCTCCGGCTTTTCCCTCATACGCGCCGCGCAGAACACTGCTGGACGTTTCACTGCAACAAGCCGCTATCCAGGCGGGGGTGGAGATGCGGCAGGGGTGCAGTATCAGTGGGCTTGTTTGGGACGGTAACCGAGTTACAGGTGTGGAAGGGCGGATGAACGGGCGTACGTATCGTGAGAAGGCTTCGCTTGTGGTCGGCGCTGACGGCCGATACTCTCGGGTGGCGAAGCTGGTTAAAGCGCAATTATATCACTTCGTGCCTGGCAGTTACTACACGTATTACGGATACTGGCGAAATGTTCCAGTCGACGGTGTACGCCTTTACTTTCAGCCCGGTCTTCTGATCGGTATCGTCCCAACAAACGGTGACGAACAGCTAGTGTTCTTGCAAGCGCCGCTAGGCGAACTTCCTTCATTCCGCCTAAACGTGCGCGAGAACTACACACGTCAACTGCATTCTGTAGAACGGGTTGCAGGCCTTCTTTCAGGAGCAAATCTTCAGTCACAGATATTCGGAGCCACCGACTTGCCGAGTTATTTTCGATCCCCCCACGGTCCAGGATGGGCTTTGGTAGGAGATGCGGGTCTCTACACGGACCCAGTGGCCGCTCGCGGAATATCGGATGCTTTCCGGGACTCTGAGTTCTTAGCCGCCGCCATATGTAGGGGTTGGGACCATAGCTCGCCAGGAGCAGATCAGAGTGAAATGAGGATGTTTCAGGATCGCCGTGACACAGCAAGCCGTCACGTCTACTTCCTAGCGGCGAAACTTTCCCGACTCGATAAATCAGCTAGAAAATTGTTCGAGAGCTGGAAACAGCTGGGCTGCGCTGAACAAGCGTCTGACTTGTATTCGGTTCAAGAACGCCACAGACTGTTCAAGGGACCGTCAACGGAGGTGCACTGACATGGCGGCGAAACTCGGAGAACACTTTCATTCGGAAACAGGTATTGAGTTCATCGCCGTCGATCGGTCGAAACAAGAGCACCGCGTTCGCCACTTCATCGTAGACATATCACTGTCGGGCGATTTTGAGTCCGTCTACGTTCAGGGAAATAATTCTGCCCTTCTTCCGAATGGCGCTCTCGTCAACACCGTACTCGCATTTTCTAATGACCACATAACGGAAGAGCCTGAGATAATTGCGGAGGCAGTGTCTAGCCGACTGCTGACCGCTTGTCCGGCTTCAGTAGAAATCCGAGCGAGATTTACGGTAAGTGACGCCGGCAACATAGCTGCGAATGCCGGAAACAATCAACACAACTTCACATTCGACGGATCTCACCGCCGGATTGTCGAGGTCACGACTCCCCGCACCGGAATGACAAAGATTAAGGGTGGCATTGAGAATGTTGAGATGTTCATGTCCACAGGTGCCAGATTTGTCGGATTCCATAAAGACGAGTACACCACGACCCAAGAGCTGCGTGACCGGGTATTCGGGGCCAGCGTGAGAGCCGAATGGGATTACCTGGACAGGAATGTCGACTACAAGGCGTGCTTCAGTCGGGCCAGGGATGCGATCGTCGAGGAATTCGCATCCCATGAAAGCGAGTCCAGCGGAAATACATTTTACCTCCTGGGTTCGGCCATACTGCACGCTTGCCCAGAAATTAATAGCGTAGCCATTGACGGAGTACACAAAAATCGATCTCTTGCAGACCTTCAGATTTTCGGAAGAAATAACCTTGGAGGCATATATACAGTGACCCACACCCCGTCCACCAAAGTACGAGCTGTGGTGCACCGCTCAACCTGATCACCACGATCAAAGGAGCAGGTATGTCCCTGATAGAGTGCCTAAACCACAGCTGGAAACTGGTCGACGGAATTTACTCGCCTGTCGAGTCCCCGGCCACGGAATTCTTCACTGTGAACCTGCCGTATCCCAGCGGTGGCGCTTTTCTTGAGATGGGCTGCGGGGCGGGGCTCACTGCGGTATGGGCAGCAAAGCAGGGGTGCCTATGCGTTGCAGCTGTCGATGTAAACCCGCAGGCAGTAATAAACACCAGATCTAACGCAGAACTACATAATGTAGGTGACCTTGTCACCGCCTTCGGTAGCGATGTATTCGATTCCATACCCCTCGAAAAAAAATTTGATCTAATCTACTGGAACGCCCCGTTCGTCGAACTTCCTGCCGACTACCTGCATCCCGATCAGCTCTCACGTGCGTATGGAGATCCAGGATATCGATCCTATCAAAGATTTCTTGCCCAAGCGTCACACTATTTGACAGAGAGCGGCCGACTATTCCTCGGCTTTGGAAGTATTGGAAATATGTCGAAGCTTCAATATCTAGCAGCCTTGCATAGCTGGGTGCCATCTATAATGGCTTCATATTCCGCAGAAGGCCCCTTTCTTCAAGCGGGTGGTAATCTCGCTACCGGCATGGTGGAATACCAGCTGATAGAGATGCTGCGATGCGTGGAACACCATGGGGACAGTGAACCGTCCTGAACATCCGCAGGTAAGGAGACATGGATGACTTGGAAGTCTTCCTGCATCACTCTCTGACAGAGGGGCAGCCCAAGAACAGACCTCGACACACAGAGGCGCTGACTTGCCGAAGGCTCCCCGATTGCCGGCCGAATCTGGGAAGGCCAGCAGCATCCCGTCAATAGCCAGAACCTGCAGCTCACGGAAGAAGTCCCTGCTCTGGCTCAGCGGCCGGACCACGGCACGGTGCAGGTCACGCATCACAGTCCACCTCAACCGCTGCCGGGCTCTGGTCAGCGACGACTTGTTCACCCGGCTTGTTCACCCGGCCGACCGTGAAGACTGCTTGGGTACGCCGCGAGCTGGAAGGTTATTCAGAAGTCGGTGGCTCTTGCTGGTTGATTGCTGGGCGCAGGATCGGTCTCCTCGGCGTACCGTACGGGGTGTCGAATCCTGTGCGGACGCTCGGGGGGACCGATGCGCTTCCACCGTCTACCGGCTTGAGCCCGTATCAGCTGTCCCTGCTCATGGGGAGGGTGGAGCGGTGTTTGCCGGGCTGGGGCGCGCCGGCGGGGCGGCCGCGTGCTCTGCCGTTGTGGGGGGCGGTGGTCGTGCTGTGTTTCCTGCTGCGTCACAACGCGGTTCAGGAGATGGTCGGCGAGCTGTTCGGTGTCTCGCAGCCCATGGTCTCCCGTTATGCGGCCGCGCTGCGGCCTGTGATGAGGGGCAGCCTGAAGCAGCTGGGGTTCGGCATCGCCCGGCGGCCGCGGGGCGAGCCGGTCCTTGTTGACGGGTTCCTTGCCCCGTGCTGGGACTGGAAGGCCGCTGAGCAGCTGTTTTCCGCGAAGCACCGCCGCACCGGTCACAACATCCAGGTGATGTCCGACCTCCGGGGCCGCCTCAGGGCCGTTGGCCGGCCCCTGCCCGGAGCCCGCCACGACTCCCACGCCCGCACCGCCTCGGGCATGGAGACCACCGTCGGCAGACATCCCGGGCTCGGCGACAAGGGCTACCAGGGCTGCGGACTGCTGACCCCGCACAAGAAACCCTTGCATCGCCCGCTCACCATGGTGGAGAAGGACTGCAACCGGGCCCACTCCGCCATCCGGTCCGCTGTCGAGCGCTGTATCGCGCACCTGAAGAACTGGAAGATCCTCTCCGAGAACTACCGAGGCCCCCTCGACCGCTTCCCCGAGAACCTCGATACCACCGTCCAGCTCGAACTCCTCCGCACCTGGACCCCAACAAGATCCACTACTTCTGAATAACCTTCCTGGCTTCTCAAATGGCCCCGGTCGCACGGGACAGTGCGGATACGGGCGTTCAACGCTTTCACCCCCGTCATCGGCCCGATGTCTTGCCTCTTAGAGGCGCGCCTGGCTTCTTGGTGAGGGGCCCTCCTCAAAGGGTGGTTGCGCAGACCGCTCGGTGCGTGATCACCACGCACCCGAATGTGTTCCGCACACGATGTCATTTTGGCGAGGACGGCTCTTGACTTGACTGCGCTGAGGGCCTACAGACGTAGGCGGGCACGCTGACGATGAGGCGGGGGTGATCACCATCGTTATATAGGGCAGCCTTGCGGGGCTTGAGCCGGTACTCTGGATCGAGGCGAAGGCGGCTCCGGAGAGGGTGTCAGTAGCCTTCTACAGCTGCAACGAGCATTTCGAGCGAACCCGCGAGATGCAATGGTGGAGGGCGCCGTGGCGCCCATGTTTCGCTGTAGATACAGCACCACCGTGATCGCCGAGTAGCAAGACAGGCCGCTTGATTCCCGCCTGCGAGCACTCCGTGACAGTTGGCCGCCGCCATACAGCAGACCGTCGGACCGGTGGCGTCCGGGAACGAACGGGATGCCTCACCGCTGGCGACCACGCCAGCACCGAGTCGGCATCCTGAGCTGTTCAGCGCGCGGTGTCGCTCTCGCGACGGAATCCGCGCAGACTCCCTAGGGCGCGTGTTGAGTCGTGATCAAGAGGTTCTCGTGAGTTCCTTGAGTCAGATCATGGAGGCGCGGAGATGAAGGCCGGCGAGGTAGCTCTCGGGGGTCTTGTCGTAGGGGGTGGCGATGCCCTGCCAAGCTTTCAGCTTGTTGATCAGGCGCTCAACGGTGTTGCTCTCCTTGCAGAGGGCGGCGTCGTGACTGACGGACCGGCCGCCTCTGCGGCCCTTCTTCTTGCAGTTGGCGGCCTGGTCCTTCTTCTCCGGGACTACCGCCTTGATCTGGCGCTTGCGCAGGTAGGCGCGGTTGGCGCGGGAAGCGTACGCCTTGTCCCCGGCGACCGCGTCCGGCTGGGTGCGGGGACGCCCGACCGCGCCGCGGACCCGGACTCTCCGGAGCACGGGGCTGAACTGGGGGCTGTCAGCGGCCTGTCCCGCAGTCAGGATGAGCGCGAGCGGGCGGCACTTGCGGTCGGCGGCGAGGCGGACCTTGCTCGTCTATCCGCCGCGCGAGCGCCCGAGCAGGGCGGCCTTCAGCCGGACTCTGTGCCGGCGCCGGACGCGGCGTCGCACTTCCCGGGCTGGGTCACTGTCTCCGTTGTGCCCGTCTTGTCCCTCCGAGCCGCCCCCTTTAACTGGGCCTTTTCGTCCTCGGCGGCAGCCTCCTCCAGGGCGGCGAGAACCTCGGGTGCCAGGTGCATCCCGGCAGCGTCGTGGTGGGCGCGGGCAGTGGTGGAATCGGCCTCGGCGATCAGGCCCTCCAGCAGGGCCGCGAAGACACCGGCGTCCCGCCACTGCCGGAAACGGTCATGGACGGTCAGCCAGGCCCCGAACTCCGCCAGCATTTCCCGCCACTGCCTGCCCGCCCGCCCTGAACCGCCAGATCAAGCCCCTCGAACTGCAGCCGGAGCCGCTCGGGATACAGCCGATGAACTCCCACTCCTCATCCGCCAATTGCACCCCTGTCATGCAAGATACCCTAACGGATTCGCTCCATAGCGCGGAGCGAATCCGCCAGATTGATCACGCCTCGATACGCGCCTAGAGCCAAGGGCAGCTCGGGCCGTAGCTGGCAGCGGTTCGGTATCCCGGCAGGCGGGATCGGGCCTCATCAGGGGCGCCCGACACTCTGATCGACCCGCACGCTTCTAAGGAGGAATCGTGTCCCGCTGTCAACCCAATGAGTTGCTGTCCGCAGCGCTGGCCGAGTCCCGTTGCAGCGCCGCTGAACTAGCCCGGGCGGTTAACACACTGGGGCTCTCACATGGACTGAAGTTGCGGTATGACCGCACCTCGGTGGCTCACTGGCTCACTGGGTCCCGTCCCCGCCCGCCGGTCCCGGACCTGGTAGCCACCGCCCTCAGCCGCCGCCTGTGCCGACTGATCACCGCCGAGGACACCGGACTCACCTCCGCCCCGCCTGACACCCGCATACGTATCCCCGCCGAGGAAGGTGAGGCAGTGCGCCAGTTCATCACCCTCTGCAACCAGGACACCGACCCCGCCCGGCACGCCTTCCTGCTCCGCTCCGCCTACACCCTCACCGCCGTCGACCTGCCCCAATGGGGCACAGCTAAGCTCCCTCCCATCTCGCCACCGATGTCGTCGGGCCGGGTACCAGGACGGGTTACGGCAGCCGATGTCCATGTCCTTCACGAGATGACCCGCGCCTTCGCCAACTTCACTCACATGCACGGCGGTGCCCACATCCGCCCTGCGCTGTCGGGCTATTTGGCCCAGACCGCTGGCGAACTTCTCGCCGCTTCCGCTGCTCCCACCGTTCGCCAAGAATTGATGACCGCGATCGCCCGCTTGGCTTTCCTGCTAGCCAGCATGACCGCTGACAGCGGCCACCCGGGCCTGGCTCAGCGCTACTTCCACACCGCGCGTGGCCTCGCCCATGAGGCAGGCGACCGACGCACCTACGCCATCGTCTTGCGCGCGATGAGCGTCCAGGCCCTGCGGCTCGGTCATCCCACCTACGCCTTGCGACTTGCCGACACCGCTCTGGAGGCCGCAGGCCCCCGCACCGATCCAGCGGTCAGCTCCTTTCTACTCGCCCAGCGCGCTCTCGCCTACGCCCAACAGCACGAAGGCGCCCGCGCCCGCGCCGACCTCCTCGCCGCGGAGTGTGCCCACGAACACGCATCAGGCACCCCCGACCCCTTCGCGTCCTATCCCAGAGCTGGCCTCGATTACCAGCGCGCCCAGACTCTCACCGCCCTAGACGACCACACCCAGGCCCTGACCGCTCTCAAGGACTCCATATCCCACCGCCCAGCCGAGCACCGAACCGCCCACGCCCTCACCCAGGCCCGCATCGCCGAAACGCACCTGGCCACTGGGCACCTGGAAGCAGCTTGCCAACACTGGGACCTTTTTCTCGATCACTACCCGCACCTGCAATCCACCCAGGTCGAGCTATGCCTCACCCGTCTGCGCGCCTCCCTCGCCAGCTTCCCCCGCCAGTCCCACGCTGCGAAAACACGCGACCGTGCCCTCGCCCTCGCCCGCACCAGCTGACACCGAATGCTCCCAGCCTCCCGGCGCCTCCCTTCCTGGTCGGCCAACGGCGTCGGACCTGCCTGCGGTCAGCTTGCCGTTCCCCCAACCTTCGCCGTGCATCCCAATGTGTCGCTCGCCCTCCAAATTCTCACTGCCCGTAGCCGCCGAGAATTTCCCCTCCAAGGGGAGGAACACCAGGCCATACACAAGCGGGTCATCCATGAAAATTCTTCAGCCTCCCCCGGCACCCTCTATTGCTGCCACGAAAGGCTATCCGCAGAGGAGAACTCTGACTGCATCAGATGCCCAGAGCGCAAACACATTGAAGGCAGTACGGGTTTTCTATTTTTTCCGAGTAACTGTTGGTCTCTGAGTCAGAACTGGTTTCCAGTGAGACATCTCTCAAAACTAGGCCGACGGCCAAGATGATTCGCTTTGAGCGGATCGTCCAGCGGTTTCGCTTTCTAGGCCAGTGGGCCGAGGATAACACTGCGAAGTGGGAGTTCTCGAGATCATCCGGCCCTGAAGAGTTACGGGAGCCAGACGGTCGGAATGGATGTGCACCCGGCCGGCGATGATCTATTATCAGAAACTCATTGGATTTCTTTACGAGGGTGTAGCGGACGTGGGCGCCGTGGAAATAGCTGCGGAGGAGTGTGGCTGGCGTTGGCGGCGGTGGAAGAATCGGCATATCTGGCATCCTGGGCAGTCGCCTGCTCCAGTTTCTGCCGCTGGCGCTCGACAGCCGAGGACCGGGTCGACCGCCGGAAGGCTGATGCCCGGCTCGCGGGCAGGATAAGGGCTGTGCACCTCGAATCGGACGGCACCCACGGTGTCCCCGGGGTCACCGCCAGGCTCCGCGCGGTCGGCTAGCGCGTCAGCCACAAGAGGATCGCGCATCATGCGGAGCATCGATCTGGCAGGAGTCCGGCTGCGTCACAGGCACCGCACCACGGTCTGGGACCCGGCAGCGGCGAAGGCTCCTGACCGGAAAACTCCATGGTCAGGTGGGCATGGCGACGGACTGTCCGCCCACCGGAGCCGGGCCATGCGGGCCTGGGTCGCCGGACAGGACTGGCTGGCCCTGGTGACTGTGCAGTCCCAGCTCATCCTTGACGCTGTTGGTGCGGGACTTCCTTGACGGTCATGGGAGATTCTTGATGGTCCGAGCACATCCCTGACGGACGGTGTTCGTTGTACGGGCATGGGTGAGATCGCCGAGCTTGCCGAGGCCGCTGAGGAGGACTGGACGGTCGAGCACCGCTTCCGGGCCGTGGTGGAGGTGCTGGACGGTTCGCCGGTGGCCGAGGTCGCCCGTCGGTACGGCACGTCACGGCAGCAGTCCCTGCACACCTGGCTGCGGCGCTTCCGCGAGGGTGGACGAGGCGGCTTGAGGGACCGGTCCCGTCGGCCGCACAGCTCACCGTCCCGGGTACCGGTCGACATCGAGCTGGCCATCTGTCAGCTGCGGCAGAGCTATCCGAAGTGGGGTGCCCGCCGGATCGCCCATGAACTCGCTGTCCGCGGCGTCGCGGACGCGCCGGGCCGGTCGGCGGTGCACCGCGTCCTGGTCCGCAATGGGCTGGTCAACCATCAGGTCCAGGTCCACCGCCGCGTCTACAAGCGGTGGCAGCGGGACGCGCCGATGCAGCTGTGGCAGATGGACCTGATGAGTGGGGTGTTCCTTGCCGACGGGAGGGAGTGCAAGCTCCTGACCGGGATCGACGACTGCTCTCGGTTCATCGTGATCGCTGCAGTGCTGGTGCAGCCGACCGGGCGGGCCGTGTGTCAGGCGTTCATCGAGGCGATGCGCCGCTACGGGGTCCCCTCGGAGATGCTGACGGACAATGGCAAGCAGTTCACCGGCCGCTACTCCAAGCCCCTTCCCACCGAGGTCATGTTCGAGCGCGTCTGCCGCGAGAACGGCATCAACCAGCGGCTGACCAAGCCGAGGTCACCGACAACGACCGGGAAAATCGAACGGTTCCACAAGACCCTGCGCCGCGAGATGCTCGACCACTCCGGGCCCTTCGCCGACCCGGTCGCGGCGCAGACCGCGGTCGACGCGTGGGTCCATGGTTACAACCACACCCGGCCCCACCAGTCGCTGGAGATGGCCACTCCGGCCCAGGTCTTCCGCCCGCACACGCTCTCCGCCGGCACGCCGGAGACCACGCAAGCTCCGGCGGCCGGGCCGAGGCCGGCCGAGCCGATGCGACTGCCGGTGCTCCCGCCGCCGAGGTCGTCCGAGGACAACCTCCCACTCCAGGCGGTGGAGTTCGAGGCGGTGATCAGCCCCGGTCGGCACGTGATGCTGCCGCAGGCACGGAGCCTGAAGTTCAGCCCGACCCTGGTCGGCCGGACTGTCACCGTCTGGGTCAGCCACCGCACTGTCCACGTCATCCTCGACGGACAGCTGATCAGGACTCGTTCGATGATCTTCACCGACGCTGACCTGCAAGGGCTGATCATGCGGGGCGGACGGCCCGGCGGACCCGAACCCCAGGGCGGCGTCAGCGCGGACAAACCCCTGGCGCCCGCGACCGTTGTCGAAGTCGATCGCAAGGCCACCAAGGACGGCGTGGTCTCGCTCGGGCAAACGCCCGTCGCCCTTGGCACCGAGCTGATCGGCAAGCACGTCACCCTGCGTTTCGACGGCAGCCTGATGTATGTGATCCATGCCGGACTCCTGGTCAAGACCCTCGCCGCCCCGATCCCGCACCAGCGCCGCGCGAAACTCACCGGAGCCCGGGTCGCCACTACACCGCTGCCGCCGCCCCCTTCGCAGCCGCGGCGGGCCGTCCGGCGCGTCGGAGCCGATGGCACCTTCGTCGTCGCCCGGCACAAGCTCCGCCCCGGCATCGCGCACGCCGGCAAGACCGTCACCGTGGTTATCGAGGAGACCTGCTTCCGCGTCCTCGACGGCGAGGTCGGGATCTCCACCCACCCTCTCAAGGGCGGCCCCGTCACCCGCTACATCGCCGATCCCCGCTAACCGTCAACCATCACCTGGGACCGCCAAGCATCACGAGAGACATCGTCAAGCAAGTCCCAGGACCGAGCTGTCAAGAATCTCCCCGGACCGCACATACGGGGAGATCAAAAAGGCCACTGACACCCTGGAGCGATTACCGGCTTACGCGCCTGAGCTGAACCCGGTGGAGCTGCTGTGGTCGTCGCTCAAGAAGCGTGAACTCGCCAACCTTGCCGGCGACCACCCCGCCGATGTCGCCGATGCCACCGAACAAGGCATCCACCGCATCAACCAGAACCGGCAGCTGCCATGGTCCTTTCTCACCCACACCGGCCTGACCATCCACCCACCAACCCCACAGAACTAACAAAAAGATCAGTAACCGGCTTCGGAGTCACCACCAGACGTTCGGTGGCGTGCACTGCGTCCCGGGCTCATATCCGCCAGATTGGAGCCGGTTCAAGTATTACGGGGTTTCGAACACTGGTTCCTCTCGTACGGCTTCTCGTCTCGCTTGCCGGACCCGCACCGTCTGGCAGTGCCAGTGCGTCCCGGCTTTGTCAGGGCTGCTTGCCGCCCTCCCGCGCGTCTCCGCGGTCAGGCTGCCCTCAGCTTCACTAGCCTGCTGCGACAGGCCAGCGGCGGGGTTCTTTCACCCCCGCTCGGGGTAGTGGCGCCTCGTGGCGCACTTGAAATCGATACGACAGCGAACCGCCTCGGCGGCCTGCCGGTCCGAAAGGCCGAGCAGGAACTGCAGCACGCAGACAGTGGCCAGCTGGGCGGGTGAAAGACCGGGACGGCCGTCGCGCGGGTACCAGCCAGCGAAGTCCTCGTCATGCCATAGTCCGTCCAGCCGGTCTCTCACCTACATCGCCGTGGTACCGCCCGGGTTGCTCGCCCGCGCGATCCGCGCGGTCAGAGACGGAACCTGCTCACCGGAACGGGGACGGAGCGACAACGAGCACCTCGACGATCACAGGGTCCATCGGAACAGCCCCGAGCATGCCCGTTCATCACACTGCCGCACCGGGAAACCCCAAGATCACCGACAGAGTCAAGATTAAAGGCTGTTGCGGAACGGCGATCACGCTCGGATCCGGCCAACAGCGGCAAGGTCAATTGCCCAATTGTGCTGCTGTTTACGCTGGTCTGGGTGACGCTGTGGAACGGTCGCGGAAGATCGTTTGGTCGTTCTGCAACACGTTTTAGCCAACCCGCCGTCGAGCTTGAACGCTTAACAGGGGGAGAATCTTAACAAAGACGAGCGGCCGGTAATATAGCCCTGCATTCCCCTGCCGATCACAATGAACGGAGGAGCCAGGGGCGGTTTACGATCGCAGGCTGCAAGATGTATTGCCTTCGTGAAGATCAAGTGGCATTTGCTTATGAGCCGACAACTACTGCGGGTGTGTCCGGGCATACTTCGCCAAGCTTCCGGAACACGGGGCCGCGTGAGACGAACCAGGAGATGGTTCGCGCGCACTAAAGCCTGTCCCGCAACTCGGTAGGCGGTTGGCGGTGACCCCTTCTGTTCTGGTTTGTCGCCGTCGAATGGTGACCGTGAATCCGGACAGAGTGGCACAGTCCACCGGCGTCTCGCGGGCACGAGCCCAATGTGAGTTGCGGGACAGCCTTTAGTAAACGCGCGCCAAGGCAAAACTCGCGGCTACCGGTGGAACGAACGTTGGGCTGCGCTCTCGTGTGCATCACGGCTCCATGCCGTACCTGGCTGGGAATCGCCCAGAAAAGTTCCATGAAGGAATGTATGTGAACAGAACCGTGAGATACGATTTTCTGAGTTTCGCTTGGGCTGCAGAGGTGGATCTGATCGTCGCCTCTGAGCTTGCACATCCCTCGAGAGGGAGTATGAGCTGCCCGGCGGCATCTCCTGTAGCGCAAAGTCTGCGAGAGAAAGGATGGAGAGTGGGGGTAGGGCCAGTGGCAAGGGTCATGAACGCAGAAGACCAGCCGGGTGGCGGTTCCCTGTGCGTAGTGTCCTACCTCGACGCGGACGGAACGGTGCGGGGGATTGGCGTGGGGGCGTCTGAAGGAAACCCGGTGGCTGTGAGTGCGGCGAACGCTGCTGTTGGGGAGTGGTCACGACTCTTGAGGACCCGTCGCGTGGTGGTGGCAGAGTCGGGGCGTTGCTGTGCGGTCTGCACACCTCCCTCTCATCTGGCCGAGGTGCAGGAGTTTCGCAGGGCGAGTGAGAGACACCGTCCGGTGGAGATATGCGCTGTCCAAGAGCCGTGGTGTCACGAGATGCCGATGGGTGAGAATCTTCCGGTGACAGATTCGGGCCTGACGGCCTGCGACAAAGAAACTGCACGCCAGGCGATGTGCCCTGCAGCTGCCAGGGCGTGCAGCGACGCAGCGGTGTTTGCTGGTCAGGGGTGCCATGTCCTACTCATTGGGATGGCACCCTACCACTTCACTGCGCACGGGCCCTTAGCAGGTTTAGCACGGGTTCGTTCGGTCCGTGAGGCTGAGCGTGTGGATCTGGCTGACGTTTGCAGGACCGCTTATGTCCTGGAGCCAGGAGTGGCGGTGACTGAAGCGGCGGAGATCGTCAAGGTTCTTCGGAAGCGATTTCCGGGGCTTCGGGGTCAGCATCCTGCCAACTGGTGCTATGCGGAGTCCGACTCGCGTCTAGCACTCCGGTCTCTCGCAGGAGATTGTGACCTGGTTCTTGTCGTTGGGGAACCAGCCACTGCTGAAACACGCATGGCCGCAGCGGTCATTTCGGCGGAAGCTGAAAGCGTCGTGAGGGTGGTGCGGGGCCCCACAGGCCTACGTTCCCGCTGGCTCGCGGAGGCGTCGGCGGTAGGGGTCACAGCGACGAGATCTGCTTCCGCAGGAGCGGTCAAGGGTGTGGTGAAAGCGCTGTCAGGGTTGGGGCCATTGAGCGTTCTGCGCCGCCGAGTAACAACGGAACACATCACAGTCGATACATGGTCTGCTTGCACCGGAGGGGCGACATGCCAACGTGGAGGAAGTCCGGGTTGCGATTGCTGGGACGTTCCAAAGCAGAGGAGCGTCGCCGCCGAAACGTAATGAGGCTTAGTGAATCTGAGGCACAAGGTCGAACTCCACCAGAAGACGGGTTATCGGGTGCCCGGTCGAGACTCTTTCCACCTTGAAGTCGATGTGTACTCGCTGCCGCGATCCGAATGTGCAACACATCCGCGCTCCAGAGCGGCTCGGCCGTGGGACACCTTGAGCTCTTTCCAACCTGATGTGGGGCCGGGTTGGGGGCGGTTTGGCTGTGCATAGTGGTGAAACTCCTGGTAGACGGGTTGTCTGCCAGGATCAACCGCGTTCATCAGGAGCTTCGTGTGCTTGTCCACCCGTCAGCGATAGATCTGTCCAGCTCGGCTCTGCGGTTCCTACCCGCCATCTGCTGACACACCGGCAGGAGCTCGGCACCCGCTGGCGGCGGCTGACGGCAGGCCGGCAAGCCCTGCCCGTTCTGGCCCATCTGCGCTGCGGTGACACCTGTGCCCGGCTCGCCACCGGGTTCGCCATCGGCATCGCCACGGTCTGCCGTTACGTGCATGAGGCCGTCGACGTCCTGGCCGCCCTCGCACCCACGCTCGAGGAAGCCGTACGGACCGCCGCCCGGAAGGCCTTCGTCATCCTGGACGGGACACTCCCGCCGACCGACCGGATCGCCGCGGACCTCCCGCACTACCCCGGGAAACACACCAAGCACGGCATAAACGTGCAGGTCATCGCCGACCCGCCCGGCCGGCTGCTGTGAGCGTCACCCGCCCTGCCCGGCACAGTCCACGACATCAGAGCGGCCCGCACCCACGGCATCATCGACGCGTTAACCACTGCCGGCGTCCTGGCCTGGGCCGACCAGGGCTACCAGGGGCTGCGGGGCACAATCCGGGTGCCCTACCGCGGCCGCTGGACGAATCTCCGAGTCGGCAAACACGCCGTGAACCCCTCCCACGCCAGAATCCGCGCTGCCGGCGAACAGGCCGACGCCACCCTCAAATCCTGGCGGCTCCCGCGGAAACTCCACTGCAATACCACCCGCATCACCAACATCGTCAAGGCCGTCCTCACCCTCCATCACGCCACATCAACGTGAGGTCGGAAAAGGCTCGGTGATACAACGAAGCGTCTCACGGCGCACACCTCGCGTCCCAGTCTCCAGGTGCCCACGATCAAAGGGAATCTTCACCCCAAGGGTGATGCGTAGGTACCCCCCCGGCTTACCATTGGGAATTCACCGAACTGTACTTGTCGATCGGTAAGTACCGCCCGTGTCCTGCCTGCTTGCGGGATTAAGATCCTCGCAGAATCGAGGCTGCTGCGGCATAGTTGGCATAAGGGATGAGGCGGGCACGCATGTCATTGACAGCTGCTTCCGCCCGGCGTGAACTGATACAAGCAGATGTTGTAAGGAATTCCCGCCAGCTGACGCAGGCGGCGTCTAACTGCCCCTGGGAGAGCTGCAGCACGGCAAGCTTATGCAGGATCAGCGCACGGGAACGGTCTTCACGCGAGGGGCGCTGACGGATTGCAGCCCTCAGGAAACCTTCTGCCTGTTGAAAGTCGCCTAAAAGCAGTGCGACCTCACCTTGTTGGTGCGCCAGCGAGGCGACATGGTATGCCCCTATGGGATTTGATGTACTGTCTGACGTGTCAAGCCACCGTTCAGCCGACCGGAGGTAGTCACGAGCCAGCCGTTGGTCTCCGACAGCCGCAGCAGTGACTGCCTGCTGCCCCACCACAGCGGCGCGCAGGTTTCTGGGCATCCGGTTACTCCCGCGATGAGCTGCACCTTCGGCAAGCTGCCGTGCCTGCGCCCGATGCCCAAGCGTGTAGGCCTGGACACTTAGGCCACGCAGGACAGTTGCTGCGGTGATGTCGTCCTCGGCGCTTGCAGCCAGCCGCAGTGCGCTCAGATAATATCGCAGGCTAAGCCCGTGTTCCTCGTCATCGAAGTGAACGAACGCGCAAAGACAGCTCAACTTGGCAGCGACGGAGTAGAGGTCCCGGCCCACCACAGGGCTTGAAGGCGCCGCGAGCCAAGGCCCAATCACAGTAGCCAGATAAGTGGCAAGTGCGGTACGCGCGTGCCCTCCGCCAAAGGTTTTCTCAATGGAGGAGAGTATGCGCAACATTGTTTCCGCAGAGGCTACTTCCGACCTGCCTATGCGAGAGGGCCTCGCTTCGGCCCACAAAACCCTAGCGCGCGCATCCGTAGACAGCTCATCCACTGCAGTGAGGCTATAGACAAGCCGGGGATCCCCTCGCGTGCGGCCTGTTGCTTGAGAGAGGCGTGCCAATGCGTTGAAGGTGGCGCCAGCGTCCTCGTTACCCGCTGTGATGCCGGTCTTGCTGCTGCCCTCGGGGCGAGTGAAACCCGTGTCTCTCGCCGTCACCTCACGACCGAGCCTGCGGGACATCGCTTCAGCCACCAACGCGGGGACGGGGGCGCGCGGTACCGCTCCCGCCAGCCACTGAGCGACAGAGGGGCGTTGGTAGTGCAGGGAAAGCCCCGCTTCAGCCGCTACTGCGTTAACAGCCTTCGCGAGAGCGTCGCCTGTCCAACCCGCTTCCTTGAGTAAACCTCGAAGCAGCTCGTTGGGCACCCGTCTGCCAACCATGAGGCTCCCACCGCCGTCTGACACGGTTCCGCGTAAGTACCTCCGTACGCGAGGCGGAGGAAAGTCCCCCCGCATATCTGATTATCCTATCGGACGGCCCTTCCGCTAGATTGCAGATCTGGTGGAATGTAAAGAGGGTGAACTGCAAGAAGCGGCAAAGGGGTGCGGCTCTGTTTGGTGAGCTGGTGCTGGGGTGGACCTTGGATTGTTTCCCAACCCGTGGGGAGCGTGTTGGGGGCCTTGGCAGGTCCTGGCGGCAGGTCGGCCATGACCGCGAAGGCGGACAGGAAGAAGGCGCGTTTGAGTTGTTTGTTTCTCTTTCAGGAGGATTGTTCGCCGCAGGTCGAGGAGCCCGAGCTACGGGTCGCGGTGGGCGGCGGAGGCTGGAAGCGGGACCCGTAGCCGACGTCGATCCCGAGTCGGGGCGTGGGTATCGAGAGCTGCGATGCCTATAGCGAGCGGGGCTCAAGAAGCCTCCAGATAGGTTAACTGACGGCCCGCCGGGTGCGGCCTCGACGGCGATCGGAGATCGTTGTCCGAGGCGGGAGTGACGGCGCCTTGTGTTGTAGCGGCCGGCCCATCGGAAGGTGTCTACTGACTTTCTAGCGGTGGTGTCGTAGGGGCTGACGGTTCTTGATCGTCGCGGTACGCCGGGTGCATGAGATATTCGCAGGGCGGTGGACTGACGGTTGAACGGAGGGAGTTCCGAGAACGGATCCGTCTGGAAGCGGCAGAGATGTTCGC
>NZ_JBVIQR010000076.1:0-13838 GCF_055576875.1 Streptomyces sp. NPDC033229
GTTGCATCCGCGTCACGCAACACGATTTACCGGATCAGACCCCGCCGCGAAGGCCAATCCCACAAATTGATCACAACCGAATACGCGCCCTAGTCATAGCCGGGGGCGGGGCGAGTCATCGTCACGGGGTAGGGAGGGTGGAGGTGGCGATCCGGCCCAGGAGAGTGGCAAGTTGCCGGGGCATGGAAAGGAACGGCGAGTGGCTGCTCGGCAGCCGGTGGACGGAATCCGCGCGCGTGGCGAGCTCGCGTTGCCGGGACGGTTCGAGCGCCTGGTCGCGGTCGCAGACGATGTAGCTGGAGGGCACGGTGCGCCATCCTGCCGTGGTCACCCGCTCCGTGAAGGACCGGACACTCTGCGGGCGCAGCCGGGCCACGGCTCGCTCGGCTTCGACCTCAGGCACGTCGTCGAAGAGTATCCGCCGGGCATCCTCGTACGGCGGGGCGTGGCCCGTCCCGTCGTCCGGCACGGGCGTTCCGAGGGAGGTGAACATGCTCTCGCCCACGTCCAGTTGGAATCCGGCGAGGTAGACCACCCCTACCACGTTCGGGGCATCCGCGATGGCCTCTGTGGCGGGGACACCGCCGTAGGAGTGGGCGATCACCATCACCGGGCCGTCGATGCGCCGGAGGCTGTCCCTGATGGTTTCCGCGTCGTCCAGCATGCCCACCGGGCGGGCGCCGTCGCGCCGGTCGGCCGGTGGGTTGGCGCTGGGCAGGTCGACGGCGTGGGACCGCCATCCGTCGGCGTCGAGCGCGGCGCGTAAGTGGTCCCAGCACCAGGCTCCATGCCAGGCTCCGTGGACCAGCAGGAAGGTCGGCCGGTCGGTGTCAGCGTTCATGTGCAGTACCTCCGTTGTCCGAGCTGCGGATGGCGGGAAACTGTGGCGCGAAGCGGGCCGCCCCGCCCCGCCCATGGGTCGCGGGCCGAGTGGCCTCACCCAGGACCCGACGATACTGCGCTGCCCTGCAGCAGTGGCGGCCGGTTCGCGCCTCCGGGGTGGTCGGCTCCCTCGTCAAATCCTGTCCCCGCTACTCACATGTGAGGGCCGGCAGCCAAGCTGCCGGGCCCTCACTGTGTCTGGGCTCCCGTCAACATCGTGGCCGGGGCGCGCTTCAGCCTGGCGGCAGAACTGTGGTGGGGTTGGTTGGCACCAGGCCATCATCAGGGCCGCCACCGCCGTCCCGGCGAAGAACACGGAGGAGCAGACATGAAGTCCATCCACGAGGTTGACTTCCTGGCTGACCGCGCGCACGCCGGACAGGTCGACAAGATCGGCGTGCCGTACATCGAGCACGTCCGCGCCGTAGCCGCCGGGCTCGCGCCGTTCGGCGACGAACTCGTCATGGCCGGGCTCCTGCACGACATCATCGAGGACACCGACTGGACCGCCGGACGACTGCGCGCCGCCGGAATCCCCGTGCGGGTCGTAGAGATCGTGGAGGCGGTGACCAATCAGCCGGGCACTCCCTACGCCGAGAGGATTCAGCGCATCACGGGCGATGCCCAGGCGACGCTCGTGAAGATCGCCGACAACGCTCACAACTCCCACCCCGACAGGGCCGCCCAGCTGTCGCCCGACAAACAGGCACGCCTCGCCGCCAAGTATCGGGCCGCGCGCGCCGTGCTCTGGCCCCTCGCGAGCAGAGACGACATCGAGGCCATCGTCCGGATCGTCAACCCCTCGCTGCTCTCGGAGCTGGACGAACACCAATGACCTCAGAGACGGGCCACCCTTCTTCTCTTCGGCCGGTGTCGCCGACTTGGGCTTGGCCTATCCAGCGGCCGAGGGCGCTTCGCGCAGGTCAGCCGCAGCGATCGGGGGCAGGAATGGACTTCCCGTGGAGCGCCGAGCCGCCAACGCGCACGCGTCGGTCTGCCGGCGATGCCCCGGGGCATGGACGGCCCCGCTCGTGCCCGCGTCTGCCACGGCGACGGCGGCTGGGAGGTCGGCGGTGCGAAGCCGGGGACGAAGGCATGCGGTTATCGGCCCAACCGGCGCGAACCGTATCCCGCTCCTGCCCATCCCCCGTTGCCCCGGCGGCTGAATGCCCGGGGCGGCCAGGCAATCGGCCTGCTATGCGCCGGCCGGCTGAAGTGAGGTGAGGCGTGTCATCTCCTCCTCCGACAGTCGCAGCGCGCCGGCTGCCATGTTCTGCGCGAGGTGGTCAGGGTTACCGGTCCCCGGGATCGCCAGCACGTGCTGTCCCTGCTGCAAGGTCCAGGCCAGCCGGACCTGCGCTACGGACACACCGTGTGCGCGGGCGACGGCGTCCACCATCTCGCTGTCCCGGGCGGCCGCCGCCCCCGCATCGCGCCCGGAACCGGCGATCGCGAAGAACGGGACAAAGGCGAGACCGAGTTCACCGCAGCGCCGCAGGAGAGCCCGGTCCTCGTGCGACGCACCGATCCCGTAGGGGTTCTGTACGCAGACCACCGGGGCGATGGCCAGGGCCTCGGTCAATTGGTCGGACGTGACGTTGGAGATACCGAGGTGCCGGATCAGCCCTTCCTCGCGCAGTTCGGCCAACGCGCCAAGGTGCTCACCGATCGAGCCGGTCCGCCGACCCGGTGGCACGCGCAGATTCACCACGTCCAGGTAATCGCGGCCGAGCTGGCGCAGGTTCTCTTCCACCTGGCCGCGCAACTGCGCCGGTGTGGCCCACCACCACTCGCCCGAGGGGCCGCGGCCCGGCCAGACCTTGGTCGTGATGACCAGATCCTCCGGGTACGGCGCCAGGGCCCGGTTGATCAGCTCGTTGGCCGATCGGGTCGCCGAGAAGTAGAACGAGGCGGTGTCGATGTGGTTCACGCCGAGCTCGACCGCCCGCCGGAGCACGCCGATCGCCTGCTCGCGATCACGCGGCACGCCGTGGTCAAAGGGGGCGGTACCGGTCAGGCGCATCGCGCCGAACCCTACGCGGTTGACAGTCAGATCGCCGAGTCGCCAAGTGCTGTTTGTTGCTGCGGTGTTCGTCCGTGTGCTCATGAAATGGATCTCCTCTTGCGGGCTGGGAAGGGGACCCGCGGTGCGTTCAGGGTGCTCGGCTGGGCGAGTACCTTCGAAGCGGGTTGACCAGGTCGGGGCAGGCCGGCTCGGGGCATGAAAAAAGCCTCCCCGGCGGATCAAAATCCGCACCTAGGAGGCTCGCGTGTAGCAGCATTCTAGCAGGTCGGCCAGGACATCCGCCAGCATGTCATCGGATGCAAGGGCTCTTCGGGGACCGACGCTCCAGCGGTGAAAAACCAGGCACGTCGGCCGTGTCGGCTTGGACAGCTCCTTGAGCGCCGTCAGAATGCCCTTCGGTCGGCCTGAGAGGCGCATGCGACCGATCGCCCGGCCACGTGCTGTCGGTCCTGACCGTCGACGATGCCCACCGTCCACCGGCCTGGCGGGGGTGATCTCATGACTGCCGTCCCTGTCCCGCTCACCCTCGTCGGCTACCTCGACGCTGCCCCTCCCCGGCGCGACACCCGTGGGATCCCCGCCCGTTCCGCCTGATCGCCTCACCCACCGACGACATCACGGACGAGTCACTCTCGCTCTTCACCCCCGGCGGCTCCCTGCGCCACCCGGATGGCCCCGCAGCTCGATGAGTTGGGTTTTCGTTGGGAAGGGTGTCCTTGACGCTCCTGCGAGGAGTCACAGCGGCTGTCAGCCGCAATACAGAAAGGGGTAAGGGAGTCGTGCTTTCCGCTCAGCTCCTTAGGAGTATTCGTACCCGGCCGGCCGCTGTCAGCGACCTCGCGCGCAGCCTCACCACTGCCTCCGCCCAGTTCACGGCCACAGGGGTCAAGGAGAACCGTGTACCCAACCCCTGAGTTCGACAGGACGCCGCGCTTGGGCGGACGCCGGCGCAGGCTGTGGGCCGCGCTGCTGCTGGGCGCGGCAGCAGTGGCCTACAACGGCTGGCTTCTGGAGTTTTTTCTGCCCACGGGCCTGGACCCGAGGCATTCCTATGTGAGTGAGCTATACGCAGCCGACCAGCCCTTCCACGGACTGTTCAGTGGGATCGAGGTCGCCTGCGCGCTGCTCGTGGCGGCAGGGGCACTGTTGGCGCGGGGCAAGCCGCCGGGCCGCCTGGCCACTACCGGCTGGTGGGCAGTGATTGCCTTCGCCGCGTTCTCGGTGGCCGACACCATCGTGCCGATGCGGTGCGCGCCGTCGGTGGAACGCTCCTGCGAGGCGGTGAACCCGTGGCACACCACAACCAGCGCACTGGTCCACTTCGCGATCTTCTCCTCCATGGCGCTGCTCAACGCCGCGGCCAAGGTCAGGTGCCCCAGGATGCCATTGATCCAGCGCTGGGGCCCCTGGGTGCTTCCGTGCGCCATGGTGGCTGCGGTGGCCACGGTCGGCCCCCTCTTCGGCGGCCCGGGCTGGCACGGCGTTCCGCAGCGGGTGCACTTGATCCTGGTGGGAACGTGGTTCGCCCTCCTGGCGGTGGCGCTGGTCAGGCCGCTGAGCCACCACGGGTCGGCTGCCGGGACACGGACAGCCACGTACGTCTCCCGGACGGTGCAGACAACCCCCACCAATGGCCCCATCGCCTGACCACACGTCACAGCGTCGGCACCATGTGGTCCTGCGTGGGCCGCCCTGGATGTCTTGGCGGCGGAGGTCACCGCTGCGCTGCTCGTCTGCGCTGAGTCCGCCGAGGAGGCGACGCTGGTTGTCCAGGTGGACGGCGAGGAGCTCGTCGGTCGAGTCGACACCTTCGGCGGTGAAGGTGATGAGGCGTCCGCGCGAATCGGTATCCGCGACGGATCTAGTGATCAGGCCGCGGGCTTCGAGCCGGTCGACCCGTTTGGTGATCGCGCCGGTGGTCACCGAACGGTGCGGCTGAGCTCCCCTGCGGACAGCGCGTAGGGCTCACCCGAACGCCGGAGCGCCGCCGGCACATCGAAGTCACTCCACCCAGGCCCGCGGCCCGGAAGGGCGGGCGTAGCCGCTGGTCCAGCGTGTCGGCGAGCCGGAAGAGCCGGCCGATGACGGGCATCGGCGCCGGGTCCAGATCGGGGCGCTCGTGATTCCACTGTTCACCCGGTCAGCCACTGATGGTCCGGCAGGAAGCGCACGTCGTACCGCTCGGGCACGACCGCGAACTTGTGAGGTTCAGGGACGACGGGCTGGTGCGGCAGGCCAAGCTGTTCCGCGGGCGCGCCCAGGTTTTCGAAGAACCGCTCGAAGGTGCCGCCGGGGCCGGCGGCTACGCCGACGACTTGGCTGTGGTGGCGCTCCATGCGGTAGGCGTGCGGGCAGTTCTTGGGCACGAAGCCGAAGTCGCCGGGGGTGAGCAGCTTCTCTTGCTGGTTGCCCTCGGTGTCCTCGACAAAGAGGCGTACGGCGCCCTGGGTTATGTAAAAGACCTCGTGGGTGTCGGGGTGCAGGTGGGCCGGGATGAGGTCGCCCTTGGGGCCTTCGACAGTGAAGAAGTTGAAGGTGTTCTCGGTCTGTTCACCGCCGGCGTAGATGGTGATCAGGTCGCCGAACAGGTGAGCGCGGTCCCCTTCGCCCTTCTCGATGAAGTAAGGCTTGCCCGGCTCGGAGGGTATGCGCGAGGCCCGCCGGTAGCGGGTGGCGTACTCGATGGTCATGGGACTCCTTGGGTCGGTCTCACGAATGTCAGGTAGCCTGACACGCGAGAGTGCCGACAGGCAAGCCGACCGTGAGGATCCATGAAGTCCACCCGCCGCAACCTCCCCCAACTGTTCAGCGATGCCCGGCGCTGGTTCGAAGAAGGGTTGCTGACAGCCCTGGAGGCAGCCGGAGCCACACCGGTCTCGCCGACACAGGCACAGCTTTTCGCCGTACTGGACGACCACGGCACCACCGTGTCCGAACTCGCCCGGCGCATGGGCGTCACCCGGCAGACCGCACACCAGGCCGTGCACGGCCTGGTCGCCGTCGGACTTCTCGAGCAAGTCCCCGACCCCGCCTCCGCACGTCAGCGGCTGATCCGGCGCACCGAGGAAGGCGACCGCGTGCACCACCAGGCCGGTGCCATCCTCGAACGGCTGGAAGAGCAGCTCGCCGAGCGGATCAGCCAGCAGGCGGTCGATGCCCTGCGGGCAGCACTGGAGACGCCGTGGGGCCAGCCCCCTCCCCCGAACTCATGAGGCCACCATTGCGAAGATGAGCCTTTTACGGAGCTTTTACGGGTCAGTGGCGCTGGGGCGGGGCCGGGGGCGGCGATCGCGCGCGGCGGGATCAGGGCGGGCGGCCGTAAGTCATGGCTTGCCCCGCGCCTCAACAACCTCATCGCCAGCCCTTAGCGCCTCCCTTTCGCCACCGGCCTCTGTCCGCCGGGCGCGTGGGACACGGTCCGGGTGAGCCTTCCGCCGGGGTGAGGACCGTCCAGCGTGCGGGATGCGGCTGGGCGGCACGGCACCGAGCCGATGGGTGAACAGCCGGGTGGCGCCGTAACGCCACCCGGTCGGCTACTGCCAATCACCCCTCGGCCGCCGGCAACGGGGGCGTGCCGGGCGCCGGGTATTCAGCCCGCGCTGCGCTCCACCTTGTCGACCACGCACTTGACGCCGCTGGTGGAGGCACCCGCCTTGGGCGTGTAAGGAGCCACGATGTCGAGATTGTTCCAGCGGCCGGGACGGATGAAGGGAACGGACGTGGTCTGGGTGGCCACAGGAGTACCGTCCGGGGCCGTGAACTTCACGGAGACGTCATAGGTGTAGGTCGCCGTCACGTCATGGTTGAAGACCATCACGCTGGCCGATATGCCCTTCTTGTCGGCGTACGTACAGCCGGAGATCTCGACGTCCTTCTTGGCGTCACCGCCGCCATCAGCGCGGGTCATCTTGTCGGCAGCGGGCGTTTCGCTAGAACCGGAGGCCGAACCCTGCCCCGCCGAATCACCGCTGCAGCCGCTGACACCCATACCGGCCAGGGCGACGAGGGCGGATCCGGATACGGCTGCGGCGCGAGTGCGTTGGAACTTCACTGTTGGTTCTCTCGATCCAGTGGTACGGGAATGGCGCCCGTTCCGGCGCCATCAACAAGCTCGCGTCACGCTAGGCAACAGCTCCGCACCTGGCCATACCGCCGGTAACACTGTGACAGAGTCGCGACCGCATAGATTCCAAGTCCTGATCACAGACGCCAGAAACCCAGACGGCCCATACGTAACCACCCGTACCCTGCGGGAATCGGGACGGTGACCTCGAAACGGACCACAATTGCCGAACCACACGGCAGACTGCGCAGCCGGCGCCGTTCGCTCCCGGCCCGCAGGACGGGGGTGCGTAACGTGCCTGAGTGCGCCACGGCCCGGACCAGGCCGCGATGCGGCCACAGGTGGGCGCGCCGTGACGGACGCGGACCCGGCGGCTGAGCTGCGGGCGCGATCGAAGCGCGACCCTCCGCTCACCGCTTTTCTGGCGAATTCGGGTGCCCGGTGAAGCGGTGCCACCAGTGACGACGCCGGGGGTGTACGGCCCGGCCCAGCCTGCGACCGATCACCAGATAGCCCAGCAGCGCGCCCGCGGTATTGAGCAGCACATCATCGATGTCGAACGCCCGGCCGGTGATGAGGGCGCCCTGGACCAGCTCGACAAGCAACATCACCCCTGCGGTGACAGCGGCTACGCGGACCAGCCCGCGCGCGCGGGGCACCAGCACCGGCAGCAGCAGACCGAACGGAATCCCCAGCGCGATATTGCCGCCGAGCTGCTTGAGGGTGTCACGGAAGGCCGGGCGGGCGAGGTACTCGCGGAGGGAGTCACCCGGGCGCAGGTTGCTGTGCGTCAGCGATTCCGAGGCAGCCGACGGTTCCAGCGTCAGTCGGGCCAGCACCACTCCGAAGGCCACCATCCCCGCGAAGGCCAGCAGCATGACCAGCACGCGCACCGGCCGTGACAGCCGGTGCCCATCGACTGCCGCCTGGCGGTCCGCGCCCTTCGCGGCATCGTCGTGCGGGACTTTCCTCGCCATCACGAACGAACCCCCTGTCAGGGTCGGTCTGTCTGCCTCTATCCGTTACCCCGGAAGAGCCTGACGACTCCCCGAAGCCGACACCGGTCGCGGCCCCTGGTTGCCGACAGGCACAGCGGGGACAGCAGCAACCTGGAGCGGCGACGAAGGACTTGCCGTTCGCATGCGATCGGTATCGATCTTTTGGGCCCTGGGGCGTGTGTAGTCCTCAGGCCAGAAATGCCGCTGTGGTCGCCACGAACCGGTCGGCATCGTCGAGCCACGGGTAGTGCCCGGCGCCGGGCTGCACGGCGAGCGTGGCGTCGGAGAACAGGCCCGCGAACTCAGTCACCGACCGCGGCGGGCTGTTCAGATCGAACTCACCGGCGAGCAGCAGCACGGGGGCCTCGCAGGCGGCGAGCGCCGTACGGGTGGTCTCCGGGTCGAAGGCGCCCTCAGCCGCGAAGAGTGCGACAGCCTCCATGTTGCTGGGCCGGCCGGCTGCATGGTGCTTCTGTGCCGCAGCGTCCCACCGGCCGCAGAAGAAGGGAGCGATGGCCTCCCAGTCGCTGCCCGTGCCCTCGCTGATCGCCTCCAAGGCGGCGAAGGCGGCCGGGAACCAGGGCTCGTTCTTCCGGAGCCGTGCGAGCTCGCGTCGCGTCTCCCCGGTGATCTCTATACCGACGGCTCGGGCACCGGGGGTGATCAGGGCGAGCTTGCCGACGTTCTGTGGGTAGCGCGCCGCGTACTGGACCGCGAGGTTCGCGCCGCCGGAGTGCGCGAGCAAGTCCAACGAAGCAAGTCCGAGGTGTTCGCGCAGCGCCTCCACGTCCTCGACGAGGCGATCGCAGCGATAGGAGGAGGTGTCTTCGGGAACCGCGGACCGGCCGGTGCCACGAAGGTCCAGAAAGATCAGTCGGCGGTGCGTGGACAGGCCGCCGAGGTCGCCGAGGTAGAGGGAGTCCGAGGGGCCTCCGGGGAGGCAGACGACCGGGTCGCCGTCGCCGGTCGCCCGGTAGGCGAGCCGGGTCCCGTCAGGTGCGGAAAAGGTAGGCATGACCCAATCCTGCCTTCCATAACTAGGTTATACAACCCGGTTATGGCGGTGGGGTGCTCCGGTGTATAAGAGAGCCATGGCAGGCGAAGGAATCACGCACCAGAGCCCCGGCGTACCGACCGAGGAGCAGGCCGAGCGACTGCTCGCCGACATGAACGAGATCATCCGTGCGGGCGAGGAGATGCGGAAGCTGCGCGCCGAAATGATCGGAGTGTTCGCCGGCTTGGGCTGGACCCAGGAGAGAATCGCCCAACTCACCAACGTGAGTCAGCCTGCCGTGTCGAAGCAGGTGATGAAGTACAAGGCCGCCGGCCCACTGCCCCCGACGACGCTCGCTCTCGACCAGCACGACACACCATGGCTCGAAGGGCGCCTGTGGGGCCTCGCCGAGGAAATCTCCGAGCACTTCTACGACACCGCCCGCTGCACGCCCTACGTCAACGCCATCGCCCGGGGAAAGAAGCGCTTCACGCCCCAGAACGTCGACGAGCTGCGTCGCCTCCTCGAAGAGGACCTGAGGCTGCACCAGGCGGAGATGCCGAGGGACTACCGAGGTGCGTACGACGAGATCAGCCGTGGGCTCGACCTGCCGTCGAAGGACAGCACCACCGCGTCAGCCTCTGCGCGCCGCGCCCTCGCGCACCTGATCCAGCGCGATCGTCTCCGGGGGCGCACCGGGTGAGAAGCCGCCTTCCGCCCAAGTGGTCGAGAAGCCGTCCGTGACAGGTACGTGGAGCAACATCCCCACCCCGCTGTCGCCGACGGCCACTCTCCTCAAGGCACGGGTCAGCGTCGAAAGCTGTAGCGGATCAGGCGGGAACGGGCGTCCTCCTCACTCAGCCCCAGAGCCGTTCCGATCGCTTCCCACGACAGTTCACCGGCCTGTTCATCGGCCCGCGCGTTGTGAGCGGCGTGATGGCCGATGCGGCCGGTGATGCGCTCCAGCGCCGCGACGGCTTTCAGCGCGGCCACCGGGGCCTCCGCAGCCAGCGCGTCCAACTGCTCCTCCACCCGGGCCACCAGCTCTTCCAGCCCGACGGGCAGCGGCACCGAGCGCGCCCTGACGTCGCTGATGTGCTGTTCCCAGTCATCGCGCGGGCCGGACGTATCCATGGAGTGCCCGTCGTCGATCACCTGCGGCCAGTCGATCGGGTAGCGTGGCGTGCCGCGCCAGCCGCATGAGCACGAGCCCCGTAACTCGGCTGCCTTCGGTGCGCCATACGTGCCGTCGTACACCCGCCAGTCACTGGTCGGGGGCGGTCCGCCGCCGCTCCCGGCGTCGAGATAGACGGGCTTGGGTTCGCTGCCATCAGCAAGGACGGCCCCCGCCCGTCCCTCGTGGAACGACCCGTACTCCTCGGACTGCCACCCCATGACCTCTCCCTCCTGCGAGTGGTACGGAACACAACCTTCCACGGACGACAATGCCGGAGCGGTAAGGCCTTCGACCGGTGAACACTCGAATCGGTCACGACCGTCATGTGTCGGCCACCCCATTCCGGATTCCGGGGCCGACCGGACGGGGGCTCGGCCCCGCCGGGCAGGTCCGAGCCGCCGGTTCGTGCCGACGAAGTCGGCCCACCCGGCTCGCTACGGTGCGTTGGTGAAGGAGCGACGGTAGGAGCGGGGCGGCACACCCCGGCGGCGCACGAACTGTTCACGTAGGACAGCCGCGCTGCCGTATCCGACCCGATGGGCGATCTCCTCGACCGGCAGGTCCGTGGTTTCCAGGAGTTCCTCGGCGCTGCTCAGTCGCAAGTTCCGGAGCCAGGCGTGCGGGGTGGTGCCGGTCGCGTCGGCGAATCGGCGGGCGAAGGACCGTTTGCTCATCATGGCGCGCCTGGCCAGTTCCGCGACGGGAAGGGGTTCGTGGAGGTGCTCGCGGGCCCAGGCGAGCACCTCGGCCAGGCGCTCGTCCCGGCAGTCCTCGGGGACGGGGGAGGCCAGATACTGGGCCTGACCGCCGTCCCGGTGGGAGGGCAGCACCATGTCGCGGGCGACGGCGTTGGCCATCGCGGCCCCGTATTCCCGCCTCAGCAGGTGCAGGCACAGGTCGAAGCCCGCGGCGGCGCCCGCCCCTGTGGTGATCCGCCCTTCGTCGACGTACAGGGCGTCGGGATCCACGACGACGTCCGGGTGACGTTGGGCCAGCAGTTCGGCGAACCGCCAGTGGGTGGTGGCTCTTCGGCCGTCGAGCAGCCCGGCGGCGGCGAGCGCGAACGTGCCGACGCAGTGGGCCGCGACCAGGGAGCCGCGCTCGTGCGCGGCCGACAACGCGTCGAGCACGGCGGGGCCGGGCGGCGTACGGAAGCCGGCCCACGGCAAGGCGATCACCAGATCAGCGGCAGCCAGCCGGTCCAGGCCGTGCCCGACCATGAGCGGCACGCCGAGGTCGGTGGGGACCGGCCCGGGCCGGTCGGTGCACAGCGCGAAGTCGAAGCCGGGCAGCCCTTCCCCGTGCGGACCGAACACCTCGGCGACGATACCGACGGCGAGCATGCCGACTCCGGGCGGGGCGTACGCGGCAACGGTCACGAAGGGCGGCACGGAAGCAGTATGGCAGCAGTGGCACGAATCCTGCGATGCTGGGCAGGAGTGCCACTCGTGGACGGCCGGGCCGGCCCGGAAGGATGAGGGCATGACAGACGCACCGCTCGGCCGCAGCGCCGTGTACACGATTCTGACCACCGGTTACGTCGGCTCCACCGGTCCCGGCGTCGCCGCCACCGTCTCCTACATCGCTGACGCCGGCCGGCATGTGATCTTCGACCCGGGCATGGTGGCGAGCCGGGAAGACATCCTGGCCCCGCTCGCGGAGCTCGGGCTCGGCCCCGACGACATCACCTTGCTCGCCGGCAACGACACCGGCACCGTCGCGTTCGCCGGCGACCTCTGGTGGCACGCGGCCGGACCCGCCGACGACCCCGTGGCCCCCGACCGCGAGACACTACGCGCCTCCCGGACCCGCGTACTGGCCACCGCCGACCTGATCGTGCCCGGCCACGGCAGCCCCTTCAACCCCGACCACAACACACCACGTTGACTTTGGTTCGTCGGTCTGTCGGTTTGTCGGAGGGGTGGGCCCGGTAGGGGCGCACGCCAACTTCACCCTCTCGGGTGAATTACGCACCGGACAGCAACAATTGTTGACGAATTCGGCTGTGCTGGACACAGCGCACACTGGAGGTCATGTCATGCGATACCGCACCCTCGCGTCGTACGCACCCGCCGCAGCGGCCCTGCTGGCTCTGGCCATGCCGACGGGAACCGCTGAGGCGGCCACCGGCAACTTCTTCTACCACGAGCAGCCCGGCGACATCGAGCGCTCCCTGACCAACCCCGCGGACAATGTGTGCTTCAACCTCGGAAACGGCGGAGGCCGGATCTCCAACCAAACCACCCGGGTGGCCAACGTCTACTTCCAGAGCAACTGGTGCGACCTGCAAAGCCTCTCCGCGTGAGCGGTTGAGCCGAAGGGAGATGAGCACAACCCCGGCTAGTGATCAAAGCCGATCCCCACTCACGGGTGCGTCGTCCGTAAGGACGGGGTGCTAAGCCGTGAGGAACGCCCAAGGGGTCCCAGACCACCAGGAACCTACAGGCAGGGGAAGACCGGACGGGAAAGCGAAAGCGAATCCTCGTATGTACGGACCGTAATATGGACACGCGCAGTGGGAGCAATCGGCGCGCGACAGGGCTAGGGCGTAGCAAAGCGTCACTTGATGCCGCAGTCAGTTAAACCGGCATGAGATCACCAAGGCCCCGGTTCAGAGAGGGTTCCCAACCCGGTCGCTTCTCACCGGAGAGGAACAGGGAAACCCCGCCATGGTCCCGGAAACGGGTAGGCCCGAGGCAACAGAGGCACAACTCCATGCGGGAACAGGAAGTCCCGGGAAGCGAAGGCTGCCAGAGCGAAAGCTCAGGGGAAACTCCGGAACTAGGTGATCTCCTCGCCCCGGCCATAACCCGGCAGATACCAGGCACATGCCTGGACCCCGCAAGGGGGCAGACGCGGGACTGGTAGGCCGATGAGGAACAAGCAGGGGACAACCCGAACTTGGGCGCAAGTTAGACAAGGAGGACTCAATGACCGTCGAAACGCAGGGAGTTGAAACCTCCCTGAACGGAACCCGGGACGATCCAGGTGACACATGGCTCAGCACCAACTGGGCCATCGTCGAGAGGGACGTAAGGAAACTCCGCCAGCGGATCTTCAAGGCCGCGCAGGAGGGGGACCTCAAGAAGGTCCGAAACCTCCAAAAACTCATGCTGCGCTCACGGGCGAACACGCTGCAAAGCGTGCGTCGAGTCACCCAGCAAAGCGCAGGGAAGCGCACGGCCGGAGTGGACAAACAGAGGGTTCTGACTCCGAAGGAACGCGGACATCTTGTCCGGGATCTCTCGGCCGTCGGTACGCACAGATCCAAGCCGGTACGGCGTGTGTACATCCCGAAGGCGAATAGTAAGAGGCGCCCACTCGGTATCCCGACAATTCGGGACCGGGTCCAACAGGCAAGGGCGAAGAACGCCCTAGAACCTGAGTGGGAGGCCAAGTTCGAGGCGAAAAGCTACGGATTTCGTCCCGGGCGAGGCTGCCATGACGCGATATCAGCCATCTATCAGGTCCTTAAAGGGCATTCCGAGAAGCGCCAAGCGCAACGGCTATGGGTGCTGGACGCCGACCTGGCAGGGGCCTTTGACCGGATCGCCCACGACCACCTCCTGGACTCCGTCGGGCAGTTCCCCGCCCGACGAGACATTACGAGCTGGTGCGTGATAGCGGGGTGAGTGTCGTGCCTGGCTGGTGGCATGATCCGGCTGTGGCGATCACGATCAATCGGGCGGTACTGGCAC
>NZ_JBVIQR010000077.1:0-13419 GCF_055576875.1 Streptomyces sp. NPDC033229
CGGCCCACCACCACCGCCACGGACCCCGCCTTCACCTCCAGCGTCTCCCTCGAGCCGCTGCCCGACCTCGTCCACGACGCCGACCCCCGCCCAGATCTCGCCGGCTGGCAGGCATGGGCAGAACCGGTGCTGGGGGAAAGCTACCTGTGGTGCGCCACCTTCAGCGCCAGCGTCCCGCACGACCTGGTCGCCGCCTTCGCCTCCTCACTCGCCTCACCGGTACCTGTAGTGCGCCGATCGCTGCCCGAGAGCGCGGAGGGCCGGCTCATCGTCATCCCGGCCGGCTGACCCCGGTGATCACACCAGGGCTGTACCTCTCAGTCCTCATGCCGCCGTCGCTCCCGCGACGGCGGCTTTCCGCTGTAATGGCCCTTCTCTGTCAAGTTCTGCGTGTCGTGGATACCTACTCGGCCAGGGGCCGTAGCCGAAGTGTTTGCGAGACCGCGCCGCCACATTCGAACAGCTCCACGACGACGATCCGAGAAGGGCGGCTCAAACTTGACCAGCACCCAAAACGCGCTGCCTCGCGATCAAATCCAGCTGGCAGAGGACAAGGAGTTCATGGACGAACGCAGTCGCGAGCGCGATGGGTTATCGCCCAGAGGAGAATTACGGGATTCCTGTAGCGTGCTCGGGTGATCGTCGACGTAAGGCCGAACGTCGCATGACTTAGGTAGGTTTGAGTGGTATCCGGAGCATCTAGTGGCATAGCGTCCCGCCAGCCGTTTCGGCCGAAGTGGCGCCGGACCGGCCCCATGCAAGTCGACTTCCCGCCGGTCCGCAACGGCATCGACTACCTCGTCAGCGTCGTGGAGCATCTGGACGCCGACACTCACACCGGGCCGCGCGAAATCAAGTACGCCGTCCTGCACCTCCAGGCTGCAGCCGAGGTCCTGCTGAAGTCGCGCCTGCTGCGGGAACACTGGAGCTTGGTGTTCAGCGACCCTGCCAGAGCCACCTCAGAGAAGTTCAACGCCTCCGACTTCAACAGCTGCGGAACAGACGCCGCTGTTGAACGTCTGAAGAACATCTGCGGCCTCGACATCAGCAAGAAGGACGCCACGGCTCTCAAGGACCTCGGCAAGGACCGGAACGCTCTACAGCACTACGGGCTGACCCACAGTGCGGAGGCCGTGGAGTCACGAGCCGGTGCAGTGCTCGACTTCCTGCTCCGCTTCCTCGACGCCGAACTACTCCCACTGCTCGACGCGCCGGAGCGCGAGAGCATCGAAGAAGACATGTTGCGAGTGCGCAGTGGCCTGAACACCATCGAGGCGTTCGTCAACGAACGCATGAACCGACTGCGGGGCAACGAACTCAAGGGCACGACCGACTCGGTCCTGCCTTGCTCCGTGTGCGGGCAGTGGGCTCTCGCCGTCATCCCGAACGGTGCCCATTGCCACTTCTGCGTCACCACGATGAGCGCCGAGGACTTGGCCTTGGCCTTCCAGGAGTTCGAGCCTGGCCATCCGGCCAACGAATGCCCCCAGTGCCACGCATCGACACTGGCCTGCTTCGCATTCATGGACGGCCCTGGCGAGGAGATGCACTACTGCTTTACCTGCCAAGCCCGCTACAACCTGGACGAGTTGGCAAACTGTGTGGGGTGTGGATGCCCCTGGCCCCATGAGGGTGACGACGACGGGACTGCGCAGACCCTATGCGGCGACTGTCGGCGCCGCATCGAGGACGAGGAATTGGCCAGCCGATGGTAACCCCCGTATCGGTTGCGGCGTACGCGCTCACGTTGGCGGTGGACAGCAACGAGCGGTCCGCCCACTACGTTCTCGCCATGACCACATCGGATCTGCGTAACGAATCGTCGCTCCACACACGCCACCTGTAGAAGCACCTGGCTGGTCGCCCTGATGATCTGAGCGCTCCGCAGCGTCTCGGGTCCTGGCCAGCCGAATGTCTGGACTCAGTGAGCAGGGGGCCGGGGCTGGCTCGGAAGAACACGGAGATTGTTCGGTTGCTGGGTCAGCTGGAGCCGGAGCTGACGGTTCTCCATCACGACCTGATGCCGTGCACCGACCAGTGCCTCGTTGTCCGCCTTGAGGCGTTCGATCTCCTTCAGTGCCTCGGCCCGGAGTTCCTTGGCCTTGACCAGCTGCCGACGGAGCCTCTTCTCGCTGTCGGGCATCGCGCCGCGGGCCCGGACCTTCTCGTAGAACTCGTTCTTGAGGTCGAGATGCCGCTGGGTGAGCGCGTTGCGGGGGACCTCGGCCTCGGTCGCCAGAGCGACGACAGTCAGGGCCCCGTTCGACCGCTGCGGGGTTCCGCCGAGGATGCGGTCCATGGCCGCGCGGATGCGGTCACGTTCGTCGGGTGCGGGACTCATGAGGGTGCCTCCGAGAGCGCGATCCGTTCGCGGTAGTGCTTCTCCGCGAGGCCTCGCAGCCTTGCGGCGTGGTTCCGGAGCCGTTCAGCCAAGGGCTCGGGGACGAGTTCAGCGGCGGCCTGTCTGTCGAGCACGGCGGCCTTGAGCGCGAGTTGGGCAGCGTGCTGGTCAGTGCGGGCGATGTTCGCGCAGGTCGACACGCAGCGATCGAGGCTGGGGGTCTCCTGGCTCGACCGAAGTCGGCAAAGGGCCTTGTCGGGGTTATAGACGCAGGCCAGGAAGGCACTCGGGTTGTCGTGAACGGCCAGGGTCGGGTTCGTCGGGAGCTTGCGGGCCTGCCTGGCGGTGAAGACGATGCCCTCGAAGGCCGGGGCCTGGCCGGCGGCGAGGATGGCCCGCCGTGCGGCCGGTCCGGAGATCCCGCCCCCGGCGGCCCGGTCCGCGGCGAGGGTCGCAAGGGTGCCGGCGGTTGCTCTTGTGGTCTCGATGTCGAGCAGGTCGTGGATGCCGTCTCGGCTGCGGGAGGCATAGCAGGCGCTGACCGCGGTTCGCATGTGGCCGTACTGAATCGCCAGGGCGATCAGCCCTCCCGGGCGGCGGGCGATATGCCAGGCCAGGGTGCGGCGGAACCGGCTCGTGCCGATCGCGCCGTGAGGGTCCGGCGGGATCACCTCGTGCGGCCGGGCCAGGCGGCGGGCCAGCTGAGAAGCCCAGTCCACGAAGTGCTCCACTCGCTCGCGCAGGGTCTCCGTAGAGAAGCCGGAAATCCCGCCTCTCCTCCGGTATCAGCCCCATCCCCAGGTCAACGACGTGGTGCAGGACGACCAGCATGTAGAGGGCGAAGGAGTGCCTGGCCATGTGCGGGGTGCAAAACGGCGGCTCGGCGACGACGCCGTTCAGCACCTCACCGCATCGCAGCGACGCGGTGCGAAAGACGTTCTCCCACGACGCCGGGCGGAACGGCAGACCGGACTCGTTCAGCCACAACCACAACGGTTCCGGCCCCGCCGGACCCTCGATGAACAGCGTCATCCGCTCGGCCACGTCCGCCTCGGACAGCGGCGTCCGCCCCTCGACTCCGTCCTGGTCGCGCCAGTGCAGCACCTTCTTGCGCAGGCCCGCGACCTTCGTGACCAGCCGCATCCGGGGCAGACGCTTATAGCGCCCCTTGGCCTGGTCCCGGCGGATCACGTCCGCCCGTGACGATTCCATGTAGCCCTCGACGCCGCCGACCACCGGCGCCGAGGCGTAGAAGGTGCGGGCCCGCCTCGACTTCGTCACTGCCGGCGCCAGGCGACCCGGGTAGTAGCGGGCACCGCCCAGTCGTGTGTGCGGCATCTCGATGGTCAGCAGCGATGCCGACTCGGTCAGCCGCACCCCCGACGACAACAGCAGGTCCGCGAAGGCCGCGTTGCGGTCCTCCAGCCGCCCCGCCCAGTCCACCGCCGGCATCCCCTGGGCCGTGTAGCCGCGCAGACCGACGTTCACCCAAAGGCGGAACGTCCGCGGTGTTAGCCAGTGGACATCGCTGGCCTTGGCGTCCTTCGCCCGCGCCTGCGGCACCCGGATCACCTCGCCGGTGCGGCCAGATGAAGTCACGCATCAGCACCGGATTCCGTACGACGTACTCGCGCCGCTCGGCCCACTCGTAGAGGCGTGTGAGCGCGGCCAGCCCGCGGTTCCAGCGGGACCCGCCGACCCTCCCCGGGTTCGCGCTGGCCCGGGTCCGCCAGTACTCGAAGTCCGCGAGGTCGTCGTCCGTGGCCTGGTTCCAGGTCTTGCCCCGGCCCCATAGGAAGTCGAAGAACAGGCAGTAGTCGTCCGTGTAGTTGCGCTTGGTCTCCGGTGCCAGCCTCGCGAACCCCGACCGGCACAGGTACAGGCTTAGCAGCTCGTCGATCCGGTAGTCCGGGGACAACATGATCGGGTCCCCCGGGTGGATTCCCAGCCGGTCCTCGCGGTCCGACAGGTCCTCCATCCCCACGAGTACGGACACCCGCTCCGCGGGTACCGAACGGCGCTCAGGTACCCACTAGACCCGCCAACTCACCTTGTTCCACCCGTCAGTTGTGCCGCATCAACACGCTAATTCAATGGGGAACACGTCGCAGACGGATGGTGCCCCTGCCCGGTAGTGGCAGCGGGCAGGGGCATCATCCGTATACGCGGACATCAGCGGCTGGTCTGGGCCTTCTTGAGCGCCTTGTCCAGGTGCGTGTCGACCAGGCCGGGGGATCCGGAGACCACCACGACGGTCGTGCCGCTACGGACAGCCGTCTGCTTCACCACGGTGGCGCGGCCGTCGACCGTGAAGGTGAGCATTTGGCTCCACTGCTCGTCGCCGCGCTTCGGGGCCGGCGTCCTCTGCGTGCGCATGGTGATGGGCGTGCTGCCCACCACGACCTGGTACGCGGGGCAAGAGGCCATGGCGTCGAAGATCTGCCACGTCTTCTGCGACGCCTGAGCCTCGGTGTCGCTGTAGAGCTCCTCGGAGAGTTCCGAGTCGCTGCTGCCGGTGTAGGTGAAGGACGCCTTCGCCTGGTTGGGGAAGTCGACGAAGCCGCCGGCCGCCGCATCGCCGCCCAACTTTTCCAGGTCCGGGCAGCCGGTGACGGTGACGTCGGCGCGGTCGGAGGTGTCCTCCGCCTTGCGGGAGTAGCCGGGGCCGAGCTCGGTCTCGTCGAGCAGACGCTCGCGCAGGGTTGCGGAGGTCGGCGGCGGGGCCGCGGCCGGCTTGGCGTCCACGCCGTTGCGCGGTCGCGCGACAGACGAGGACGACGATCCCGCGGAGCCGGCGGGCTGGCCGCCGGAGCAGCCCGGCAGATTCACGAAGGTGAGGGCGGTCAGGCCGAGGACGGTGGCGGTGGTGCGAAGGCGCATGTAAGGGCCCCCGGGGGTGGTGCGGAAGGGCTGACTGGGGCCGGACCGTCGTAGGCCGGCGAACGGAAGGGGCGGGGGTCAGTGGCCGAGGTGCTTCAGGCCGTCTTCGAGGGTGGGGTGCCACCGGTCCATCGGGCCGGAATGGCGGTTGTACCAGGCCGCGTCGAGCCGGGGCTCGAGCGTCTCGTGGCCGGCACGGCAGCGCAGCCACACCTCGTCGCGGACGCTCAGCAGCACCCAGTCCCGGTACGCGCCGCACTGCGGGCAGGCGCGGACTTCGCCGTCGATGACGAGCGGCTTGTCGTAGGGCGTCATCATCCCGGCTATCTCGTCCCGGGAGGGCACGCGCAGGTCCGGCGGCAGGAAGTCGTCGACCTCCGCGGTCGGAGCGTTGACCGGGCCGGGCGCCGTTGCCGACGCCGGCGCGGGGGCCTTGAGGAAGGGTGACTCCGGGTGCGCCTGGAGCCATTCCGCCGTCTCCTCCTGGATTTCGCGTAGTTCCTGTATGGCGCGCTTGCGGCCGAACATTCCTATCTCCCTCACGTCGTCCTCGTGGGCCGCACAGAGCGTGCCCGACCTCTCTGACCTGCTGCAACTCACGGATGCCATAACTCACCTGCGCCCGCGGCGCCGGTCGGTACGGGCCCCGGAGGTACGAGCGACGCGCGGCGCCGACCGTACCGGGGCGGCCTGGTCGGCCAGGGGCGTCGCGGAGGCGTCGGCGGGCAGGTCGGCCATGCGGCGCAGTCGCCACATCAGGACGTCGCTGATGGATTCCGCGGTGTTCAGCTCCCGGCGGGCGGCGGCTTCGGCGAGCAGGGCGGTGGGGTCGTGGCCGGCGGCTTCGGCATCGGCCAGGGTGGAGGCCAGGGCGTACCAGCCCGGCTCGGCGAGGACCTGCTCGGCAAGGTCGGGCAGGGCCGTTCGCACCGTGGCTGCGTGCCGCCGCTGCAGGGGCTGGGAGAGCTGGCGGCCCCGCTGGTGGAGAACGGCCATCGGTTGCCCGGCTGCTGCCCGGTAGGCGGCGCGCAGGTGTTCGGCGGCCTGGCGGGCGGCGGTGGCCTGCTGGGCGTGCTCCTTCTTGCCATGCCAGTGCGCGGCGGCTACGACGAGGAAGAAGGCCATGTCGATCAGCATCGCGGTGGTGGCCCCGTCCTCCCCGCGGCCGAGTGCCGGCCCGCTGTAGACCAGGTCGCGGGCGGCCTGCCGCAAGGCCCGGTCGTGGCCGCGCTCGGCCCGGACGTGCGAGCGGGAGGCGCGTTCGAAGGCGAACGCGGCCTCGCGTAGCTGCTTGCGGGTGTGGGCGGCGGAGGTCTTGGCGAGTGCGTCCAGAACCTCGCCGGCCGCCGCGATCTGCGCGGTGACCACGGTGTCGTCACCGTGATCGATGATCAGCACCGCCTGCCACGCGGCTGTGGCGGCACGACGCCGTGCGTCGGCAGGGCCGGCCGCGCCCGTACGGGGTTCCCGGCCCGGCGCGGCACCGGCGGTCCGGTCGGGGTCGGCGGACCAGCGTTCGCGGATGCGGGGGAGGGAGAGGTCGGGGGCGAGCTTGGTTCCCGAGTAGAAGACGGGTTCGCCGTCCTTGTTGCGGTCATCGGGCAGCGCGACGGTGTAGCCGAGGACATCGCCGGAGGGGGCGATGCGCCGCCGGACCAGCAGGCCGGCGGCGCCCAGCCGGTCGAAGAACTCCTTCTCACCCCTGGCGCCGGCCACGGCTCGGCGGACGGCCTCTCGCAGTTCCTCGCGCGGGGTGCGCTCGCGCTGCTGGCGCTCGGCCTTGTGGCGTTCGGCGCTGGTGGGCCGCTGGGCGGCTGTCCCGTCCCCGGTGTTGAGCTGCTTGAGCCCGTACTTGGCCTCGATGAGTCGGGCTTCGGCCTGGGCGCGGCCCGCGTCGTTGTGCAGGCGGGGCCGTCGGCCGTCCTCGCGGACGAGCGTGGCGATGATGTGGATGTGATCGTCGGCGTGGCGGACCGCCGCCCACCGGCACCCGGCGTCGTCGCCGTCGGGGGCGATGCCGGTGGCCGCGACCATGCGCCGGGCGATCTCGCCCCACTGCTCGTCGGACAGCACCGGGTCCTCCGGTGCGGCGCGGACCGACAGGTGCCACACGTGCTTGGCCGGCCGCCGGCTCTTGGCCAGGGCGTCGACCGGCTGGTCGAGGAGCCGCTGCAGGTCGGCGTAGGTGGCCTGCGGGTCGCGGCCGGGGTCGGGGGCGAGGCTGTCCCAGGCCGCCACGAGGTGCGGGTCGATGTGTTCCTCGTGGCTGCCGGGCCCGTACAGGTAGTGGAGCAGGCCGAGGGTGCGGGTGCCGCGCTTGTGGACTCTGGGGATCATGCGGCGTGGCTCTGGTCGTCCAGGTAGTGCTGGGTGAAGGTCTCGACTCGTTTGGCGGCGCGGTGGACGGCGTCGAGGACCGCTCGGGTGTGCGGGACGTCGGCGCCGGCGTTGGTGGCCTTGGCGACCTGGTTGAGGTTGTTGCCGATCTGGCCGAGGTGCCGGCGCAGGGCGAACAGCTCGCTGATCACTTCGCGTTCGGTGGCGATCTCGGCGGCGGTGCGGTCGAGGTCGCGGGCGGCTTTGAGCGCGGCGTGGGCGAGGAAGCTCGCCACGCTCATGCGGCAGGCGGACGCGGCACGCAGCAGGAGCTGGTACTCGTCGTCGTTCATGCGGCAACTGGGCTGCCGCATGCGCTTGTTCTCGTCGCGCAGGCGCTCACGCTGACGCACGGGCGGCTGCGGGGGCGCTGCGTGCGTGCAGCGCGCGGTGTGACAGGTGTGCTGCTGTTCCCCTTGCGGATGCGGTCCGTCCTCGGCCGCATCCCGGTGGACCGGCGCCCCCCGGTGCCGGTCCGCCCCCGCCGCTCCCGGGGCGGGGGACGCAAGAGCATTGCTCCCGGCGGGAGCAATGCTCTTGCGATAACTTGCTCGCTCTGAGGTCGAGTTGGGCTTCGACGCACCCGGCGTGGGTGTGGCGGGCGTCTTCGGGTTCGTCATCGGATACGGGTCCTGGCCGTGCGGATGCGGTGCTGGATGCCGGCGGCGAGGATGACCATCGCGGCCGGCCCGTCGAGGACCCGGACCGGCGCGTCGGCCGTCTCCTGGACGAGCCACTGGCCGTTGGGCGTCCGGACGGCGGCGCGCAGGAAGTGGTAACGGACCAGGACGTCCGCCCAGGCGCCGGCCTCGGCGTCGCTCACCGCGGCTCCTCGTGGGTGTCGAGGGTGGATGGCGGGCCCCTTTCATCGGGGGCGGTGGCCCGGGGGCATTCCGGGCCACCGCGTCGAGCGGTTCAGGAAGGGTTGGTTGACCTGCGTCTTCGCAGGCTCAGCCGCATTGCAGGCAGCGGTCGACGTGCCGGTTCAGGGCCTTGGCCATGCTCCGCTTCACCGTGAACGCGTTCTTCGCGCTCGTCTTGGCCGGCGCGGTCCCCGGGTTCCGCTCGGCGTAACTGCGCAGGTAGCGGATGTCCTGTTCATAACCGGCCTTGATCCGGGTGAAGCGCTCACAGGTCTTCATCGGGCACTGCTCCTCGTCGTGGTGGTGGTGCCGGCCACCTCGCCGCGCAGGCGCTGCAGGATGGGCGTGAGCCGGTCGTTGCGGATGGCGATGTCTTGGGCGCGCATGATCTGCCGCAGCTGGACGCGGGTGACCTCGCTGTTGCCGTCCCGTTTCAGGGTGGCGGGAATGTGGGGACGCAGGCGCTGGACGATTTCGTCCTCCGTCAGCTGTGGCGACCGCTTGCCTGCGCTGCTGCGGGACCGGTCCCCGGTCCCCGCCGAGGTCTCGCCGGTGCCCTTCGTCTCCGATGCCTTGTCGGGGACCGCGCCGATCCGGTCCCCGTCCGGGCTCGCGGGGGCCGGTCGGGGACCGTCCCCCGCGAGCCCGGTACGGACGGGCGGGGCAGAGCCGACGGTGGTCTTCCCGAGGTCGGGGACCGCGCCGCCCACGTCCCCGAGGGGCTCGTGGGGAGCGTCGGCCTTGGTCCCCGGTTCTCCGGTGGGCTCGACACCGCGGGCGGAGTCCGTCGCGGTCCGGTCCCCGACGGCGGTGGCCGATACGCCGTCGTCCCCGTCCCCTGCGGAGACCGCGGTGCCGTCCCAGGCCACGCCCGGGAGGGCGCCGCCCCTCGGCCCCCGGTCGCTGTCGGCCGGATGCTGACGCGGGGCCGCCCCGTCCCCGTCAGCGGGGTGCGTCTCGGGGACGGCGGGACGGTCCCGGCCCTCGGTCGCGCTCGGGACGGCGGTCCCGGAGCGCGGTCCCGTAGACGTTCCGGCAGGACGGTCCCCCACTGCGCACCGGTCGGTGCGGGGACCGGTGACCGAGTCGGGGACCAAGTGGAGGCGGTGGGGACGGTGGTCCCCGTCGGCGGCCTGCTCGGGGGCGGGGACCGGCCGCTCTTCGGTCCCGTCCGCTGCCGCGTCCCCGGCCGGGGCGGGCCGGGGGTGGTGGCGGGTGATGAGGATGTACAGGTGGACCGCGCCGGCCAGGGCGAGCGGGGCGAGGGTCGAGAGGATGGCCACCACGGTGTCGCCCAGGCGCAAACCGTCGTGCTCGGTCTGCTGGTTGAGGCGGACGGCGTGCAGGGCGTTGGCCCAGATGCTCGCGGCGGTGGCGGTGCCGAAGAGCGTCCACACGTAGGCGCGGGCGTGCCAGGGCGCGGTGCGGGTGAGGATCAGGGCGCGGACGCCGTAGGCGATGAAGCCGTCGATCACGAGCGGGAAGAGGTAGGTCAGGAATCCGCGGACGTGGATGGCGACGGCCATCTGCTGCAGGGCGTCGTAGCTCAGGGCGCAGCCGGCCGAGCCGAGGGCGACGATGGCCAGGCGGTCCCAGGCGCCGACGGGCGCGACCGGCGGGGGAGTGCTGGGGTGGGTCATGCGGCCTTTCCGAGGGCGGCGATCAGGGCACGGGTGTGCACCTGGCGGGTGACGGGCGAGGAGACGGGCTCCTCCTCGTCGTCGCGGTCGCTCTGGTCGGGGGCGGTGGTTTCCTCGGCCTGGCTGCCGTAGAGGTCCCAGTACCGGTCGCGGTCGGCGACGGCGTGGGCGGCCTCGCGCATCAGGTCGCGGGCGTAGTCCAGGTCGAGTCGGAGCGTGTGGGCCAGGCGTTCGGGGCTCCAGCCGCGGACATAGGCGTGGCGGGTGACGGTGTCGCGTTCGGCGTCGCTGAGGTGGACGTCGCGGCCGGCGAAGGCGGCGCGGACGCGGGCGTAGTCCAGCCGCTTGTTGACCTTGGCGTGCCAGGGCCGGCGCTCGGTCTCGGTCAGGCCGCCCCAGATCCCGTCCTTGATCGCGTTGTCCAGGGCGTGGTTGAAGCAGTCGCGCTTGACCGGGCACCGGCCGCAGATCGACTTGGCCTCGGCGATGGCCTGGTGATCACGCGGCTTGGGGAAGAACATCTCATCGGCGTCTTCGGGCGTCATGCCGTGGCACAGGCCGCGCACGTGCCAGCTGTGGTCGGCGATGCCGCGCAGCGGCGTGGGCGCGGCGTCGTCGGTGGTGATGTAGCGCAAGGTGGTCTCCGGGGTACGCCTCACGGCTGGCGGGCGGGTGGTGATCGCGCGCGGCCGGGGCGGTGAGGCGGGGCAGGGGGCGCGTGGCGAGTTGGGGGCCGTCCGCGCCGGGGGGCAGGTGGGGTCAGGCGCGCTGGAAGCGGAGGTCCGGGCCGGTGAACTCGACTGGCACGCACATGCCGGAGAGGCGGCTCAGGACGCGGTCGCCGATCTTGTCGCGCAGCACCGGCTGGCGGGGGTCCATCGCCTGGGTGCGGACCGGGGGCAGGTTGCTGGTGATGATCGTCGGCAGGTGGTTCTGGGCCCGCCAGTTCAGCAGCCGGAAGTTGATTTCCTCGGTCCACTCTGAGCCCTTCGCGGCACCGAGGTCGTCCAGGAACAGCAGCGGCACGCGGACGATCCGGCGCAGCAGGTACTCGGGGTCCACCCCTGCGCGGGGCCGCATCTCGGCGTACAGGTCGGCAGCCGTGGTCGCGTGCCACCGCACGCCACACCCGGCGGCGGTCAGCGCCCGGATGGCACCGAACGCCTCGTGTGTCTTGCCCACGCCGGTGGCGCCCCACAGCAGCAGCGACCGCCCGTGGGCGACCTGCCGTCGGCCCGTGCTGCCGAAGTGCGGGTGCAGATCGCCGGCGTGCGGTGCGACGGCGCTCTCGGTGATGGCGCGCACCCACCGGATCACGTCGGGGTGGGCGGGCGTCGCCTCCCGGTAGGCGACGGGGATGCGGGCTTGCGCCGCTTCCAGGGCGGGGATCGGCTCGGGGGAGTCTGGCACCGGCGCGGCGGAGGGCTCTATGCCGCGTTCGGCGAGCTTCGCTTCCAGCCGGGCACGGAGCCGGTCGGAGACGGCCGGTTGTGGTTCGGCGAGTCGGGAGCGGGTCACAGGCGGCCTCCGAACGTCGTCGGCTCGGGCTGGGTCGGGTTGAGGTACGGGGTGTAGGCCGAGCGGTTGCTGGCCCAGGGCCCCGCGCCGGAGGCGGACGGCGACGAGGAGCCGGCAGGCGGGGCGGCGTTGACGACCTCGTTCACCAGGCTCGGCAGGAGGCTGGCGTGCAGGCCCTTGGCCCGCAGGCGGTCCATGGCCGTGCGGATGTCCTCCGGTGCGAAGCGCTCGTCCAGGAGGACGTTGATCTTGCGGCCCAGCAGGCCGAGGAAGTCCTCCGGCGGCCGTCGGCTGCAGCCTCGGACGTACTCGGCCACCAGGTCCTTGGCGGAGACCGATGCGGCGGAGGCGGCGGGCGCGGGCGCCTCGCGCCCCGTAAGGAATGATCCAGGATCCATGATCCTAGATCCAGACCCGGAGCCCTCCGGGAAGTCTCCGGGAGTATTCCGGGAGCCCCTCCGAAGGGCCGTTTGACCTGCGGCTTCATGCGCGTCGGTGGCTTTGGCGTCAGCGAGGTCGGCTGCCGTCGACGGAACCTCGGAGGGCGAGTCCGCCGACTGCGCAGCCGGAGATGGTGTCGGCCGGAGTGGCTGGCGGAGGCCTCCGAGAGCAGTTCGGGAGGACTCTCGGAGGACTCCGGGCACGGTCGCGGGCGCAGCGGCGGGCTTGCTGGAACCGCGGCAGTCCGCCGTCTGGCACCGGCCGCACTTGTGGCTGTTCGGGTGACGAGGGCAGCTCGGCACCCGCGAGGCGGTCGCCTTGCTGATCTTCTGATGCTGCTCCCAGGTCACGATGTGCAGCCAGGCCCGCCCGTCGCAGCCGGTGTATCGGCAGATCAGGCCGGCGGCGGCCAGCTCCTCGAGATCCCGGGCGACATGCGTGGCCGTGTGCTCCGGGCGCAGCGCCCAGAGCCGACCGGCGATGACCGCGGCGTTGTCCCGGAACCGTCCCGCGTCGTCGGCCTGCGTCAGCAGACCGAAGAAGGTCCGCTCCGCGGTGACACCGACCGAGGCCAGGTCCTCCGACTCGAAGGCTTCCGGCTTGATCGTGCGAATCCGCGCCATCAGGCCCCACCCCCTGCCAAGCCGTCCTGGGAGTCGGCGGGAGGCCGGCCTCCCGCCGACTCGGGGGAGGGGAAGCTGGCTGCCGCGCGGGCCGAGTTGTCCGGCCTTTTGCGCAGAGCAGTCGGCATGCGACACTCTCTTTCGAAGTGAGCCGCGCCGGTACGCCCCGTGGAAAGGGCCGGTGCGGTGAAGGTGGGTAAATCTCCGGCCCTTGCAGAGGCAGGAGTTCCATTCAGCGTTCGGCGTCCGGAGTTGCAGCTCTCGGACGCCGTCGCTGTTTTCGGGGGGCTAGCCCGTTCGGCTAGACCGTGTGCCTTGCATATCGCTCCATTCGACGTTGCCGCCGGGCAAGGTGCCCGGCGGGCGGACGACGAACATATGCGGGGTCTGCCTCAAGATCCAGACTTAGCTAAGAAACCCTCCACAACTCGCGTGGCGGTCGGTGCCGCCCGCATCCAGGGAGCGGGGCGGACACTCTGAGCGAGGGCAGCAGGAAGATCGTCCCGAGCGTCTCGAAGGTGATCTTCACTGCTGGCCCCTATCTGGAGTCGCGACGCCAAGCCGAACCCGGCTGGTCAGAAGGATTTAGACCGTGTCCTATGTGGTGAGGCGGACGAGTCGCTTGTAGCAGCAGATCGCTGCTGCGAGGCCGAGAAAAGCCAGGTAGTTGCGGGGGTCGCGCTCGTAGCGGGGCAATAGGCGGCGGTAGCCGGTCAGCCACGACATCGTCCGCTCGA
>NZ_JBVIQR010000078.1:0-13212 GCF_055576875.1 Streptomyces sp. NPDC033229
CGCTCTGTCCGGTTTTCCCGGTCACCGTTCGACGGCGCCAAACCAGGACAGAGGGGGCAACGCTAACCCTCTACCGAGTTGCGGGACAGGCTTTAGAGGCAGGAGTGCCCTCGGGCAATCTCTTCGTAACGTGGATGCCGGCACGCTGATGCGGCAGGTGGGGCCGGGGAACGGGCGAGCACGGGAGCGAAGGTCATGTCGGACGAGATTGGCATCGACGTCTATCTGGGCTTGGACGTCAGGAAGGGCGATCACCATGCGGCTGCCGTGAACCGGGCGGGGAAGAAGGTGTTCGACAAGACGAGGATCACCCACATCAATGAGGGCCTCGACTTCCTCGGCTGGCGCATCCAGCGCCACCGCAAGCGGGGCACCGAACGGCACTACGTCTACACCTACCCGGCGAAGAAGTCCGTCAGGACCATCGTCAGGAAGGTCAAGATCGCGTGCCGGATGGACGTCAACCAGCCGCTGCCGAACCTGCTGCAACAGCTCAACCCGATGCTGCGGGGATGGTGCGCCTACTTCCGGCCCGGCGTGTCCAGCGCCACATTCCAATACCTGCACCACATCGTGTGGCACCAGGTCTGGAAGTGGATCAGACGCAAACACCGCCGGACCCACTGGAAGGAACTCAGCCGTCGCTACCACGACAGGAAGGGATGGCCGACCACCGAGGAGACCACGCTGTTCGGCCCGGAGAAGGTACGCACCACGCGTTACCGCTACCGGGGCGCTGTGATCCCCTCGCCATGGCCGACCACGGGATGAGGAACCCGAGGCAACCCAGCGGGACTTGTGGAGAGCCCGGTGCTCGGTAACGGGCACGCCGGGTTCGGGAGGCGGTCCGGAGAAACCCACCAGCAGCAATGCTGGCAGGGCGCCCCGGCCCGACCTCACCGCCGCGAGGGCAAACACCACATCGCAGCCCTCGTCACACTCGCACGACGCCGCATCGACGTCCACTTCGCCATGCTCCGAGACGGCACCTTCTACCAGCCGCCCACACCGGCTACGGCTCGACGAAGGCCATAGAGGCGCCCTTTCATCGGCCGCATGTTCACCGAGCCGATCGCACAGGGCGACCAGTCCAGCTCATCCCGGGTGCCGGGCGATGAAGCTTCGCCCACACCCTGGCCTGCGTCCTCTCGGAGAAACGCCGACGGGCCGTGGTCCGGACGGCTCGAACGACGCCGAGGGCAGCTGCTGCCACGTACACCACGACCACGATCGCAGCCAGCGCCTCCCGGTCACCGTGCCGGCGCCCCCGGCTCACCCGCTGGAACAACTCCCACAACTCACCCGGCACAAGCCGCTCAACGACTGGGCTTACGGAACGTCATTCATCGAGGCCTGCGGGCACGTGCCTGGGATGACGAAGAAGTCATGACGGCTGGTGGCGGTGATGAACTTCGCTGATGAAGGTGCCGTCGGTGTTATTGAAGGCGGCGTGTACGCGGTGCCTGGGCACTATGGGCAGCACTGGCTGGAACCGGTGCGAGGGTTGAGCCTGCGCCTTTTCTATCCCGGCGGTACTGGGCCCGGGTCTGGAACGAGCTTCCGGAAACCGTTGGGCTGGTCAAAGCCTCGGCTACCGGGGGGGCACGGCAGATCCCTCTGCGCCCTGCTACAAGAGTTTGAAGTACCGCCTTTTCCGCCGCAGTCGGCTTGGGGCTCCTCAAGGCGTCTGGACGTTCTCCTTCCGGAAGGTTCGCAGCCACCAATCAGTCAAGGACGGATATCACCGCCTAAGTCGCCAGTTGCCGCCAGCTCTGCTGCATCGGCACTGGTGAGTCGCCTGTTTCTTGGAAGGCGAGCCACCCGTTTGGTGAGGATTTTGTGAGGTTTCTACTGCGCAAAATCGTTTCTTCTCGGTGGCTGACCATTGACTCGGACAGGTTGCCGCTTCGCCAACGGGTGGGCGCGACGGGTGCGTCCCCTCAACATCGTAGGGCCGACAGTGTGGGCCGCCCGTACACCGATGTGGTGAACCTGGCCAAGATCTGCGTTTCTTCGGCCGACGAGCCCTACCGCCGCGCTAAGTTGACGGCTGGTAGATTTTCAATGATGGCTGGAAGGGGGACCCGTGCACACCCCAACGCACCGCGGTCCTGATCGGCGTCCAGGTCTCACATCGGCAGAAATTGCCAAAATGTCAGGGGCTGTTACGAGACCAACCGTTACCTCAGTGGCTGCAACCGCCAACGTTCCGGGTCACCACGTTCGCCGAGGGATCTCACAAGAGAACGGGCAGCGGATAGCTTCCGCTCTGTCCGTGGGGTTGCTTACCGAGCGTTCGGCGCGCGCCATCGCGGAAAATCCTCAGGCAGTGATCAGGGCAGCGCAAGACCTTCAGGCTCTGGTTTGGGAGATCATGCGAGCCAGATTCGAAGAAGCCGCCAATGCTGCGTCCGTCAAAGCTAAAGCTGTCGCCTAACCCGTAGATATAGAGAGGCCCGGACACCTCCGCCAAGAAGCTTCCGGGCCTCCCATCGGCAAGCTCGTTGCCTGGGCTCCACCCAAGAGCACGGATGAATGTTCGACCGTGCGCCCAGGCGTATTCAGCCAGCGAGCTCAGTTACCGCTAGAAGGGAGAGAGTACCCATGGCTGCCGCTTTCCGTAAGTCTCTCGACACCTGGGTGCGGAACCTTTACTCCGCAGCGACCCTTACGACCGCTGAAATTCCGCCCCAGACCGCCATGGAGAGGGTCAACGGGTCGGCCGGGTGGTGGTTCCGCATTACCACTTTCGAGGAGACCGGAGGCGTCTGGAGAGACTCAACCGATGGCGTCCCAGAGCAGATCCTGGCCTGGTGCCCGGAGGTCCTTGCCCGACTGGTCGCGCTCGATAGCGAAGGTCAGTGTCGGGCTCAGCACTTCACTGTGCGAGTGCTGGGTCAGTTGGGGACTATCTGCGACGCACACCTACCAGACGGCAAAGGGTGGGAGCAGTTTTCAGCGATCGATCTCTGGCACTGCCTCGCCTTGAGGGAGCACCTCTGTAATATCGTTCGTACACAAGCCCAAAGACTCTCCCGGATTCCCTTCCAGGAGGTCGCCCAGTGACCGTGCACGCCCTTGTCCAACAGCACACCGCAGAACGTCGGCCTTCCTACGTGAAGCTGTTCTCCGTGCTAGAGTTGCTAGGCTGCAGTCCTCAGTCTCGCAACAGCGTAGCTCTCGCGGCCCGTTGCCCTGGAGGATCTCACTCGCGCCCCGCGTTGCTCTCGGCAGTGTGGGAGCCGGTGGCCAGCACAAGTTCGGGTTGCATGATCCTTGTATGTCATGGCACCCCAGGTTGCACTCCCGAGAGCGTCATCGACGCCCTCGGCATGACTCCGGAAGACTTGCACGACAACCCTATGCAGGCGGCTCACTGTCCTGTCGCTCTCAAGCCTCCTCTTCGGGACACAGGCGGCCTTTGGGGTGATCTCCGGAACGATGTGCCAGCGCGTGGAGTTGCGGAGAGGGATGCACATCCCCGTTGCGACCACGTCTTTCAGCTCGACGCCGCTTATCCCTATGCCGACGAGAGTGGCGTGATCATCGCCGAGGTTTGTCGACGCCGGTGCGTCAGGGGCAGTTGCGGTGAGGCTGATGCCAGGGTCTCGTACCTGAAGGGCATGCCGTTCAACGGACTGCCCTTGTACGGCACCCCGCAGCTGGCGGACGCTGTTGGGGCGGGGTGCACTGTGTATCTGTGCGCCGACGAAGGCGAAGTTGACACCTTGCGTGCCGCCGGGTATGTAGCGGTTTGCCGTCCCTACGGGGAGGACCGGGGCACAGGCTGCCATTGGCGGAATCGTCACATCGAGCAGTTGCGGGACGCTCAGGTAGTGGTCGCAGCGCGCTGCAGTGCCCGCAGCCTGTCCAGAGCTCGGGCGGTCCTCGGAGCCCTGGGAACGGCTGCTGCCTCGGTGCGGGTAGTTTTCGGCGCCGTGGTCCGACCCCCGGGAAGCCTGGGCGATCACCTGGCTGCCGGCTATAGCATGGACGAGGCAATCGAGGTGACCGACGAGGACCTCGCCCTCGTCGGGACCACTCCGGCCTCCTCTGTCCCCCCTGCTATCGTCCGACCCCTGGCTCTTGCTAAACGTGCGCCAAGGCTGGAGGCGCGGCGGGCTGATCTGGACGAGCGAGATAATGATGGCGAGCCAGAGGCTCGCCCGCCTGGTCGCCCCGTCATCGGTTCAGCAGGCTGGCGCTACGAAGCCGACGAGGGCGGAGGCGCCGTCTGGAAAGTTCGGCGCGGCAAGGTGGCTGGCTGGGACCTTGTTCTAGACTGGGCTCCGTATGTCTCGGAGCGCCTTGTGGTTCTAGGCGATGACGGCAAGTCTGCAGGCCGCTACTACACCATCACCATCGGTGCCGATACACTCACCAAAAGCCTGGCCGATCTGCGCACAGCCGATGGGTGGAACGATTTCAGCGATGACAGTGGTGCTGCGTCCAGAGCCACGCGCGAAGTCCTCCTGAATATCATTACTGACCAGGGCAAACGCTTGCCCCGCATTTATGTGGTCACTCACACGGGCTGGCATCGCCTGCCTGACCTCGGGCTCACGTACATCTATGCCGACGGCCGCACTTACCCCGCCGACCGCTCCGCACGCATCATTGGCGCCCCGGAGGCTCTACGAAGGGCAGCTGCCCCGCTGGAGCGTATGGCCACGGACAGTGAATGCCGTCAGGCTCTCCACGACATTGCGACGCATGGTTGGGCTCCCCTGATGGCCCTGTCTGTGGGCGCGCGGTCCCTTGCCTATACCTTGCGCCCAGTGGATGCTGCCTTCGTCTTCGACGCGGCGCCCAATTCCGGGAAGACCTCAGCAGCCAACACTGCCCGTAGCCTACTGCTCACCCCACGCCCTAAAGCCTGGCCTCCCGTGGTCACTAAGGGAATGAACAGCACCGTTACGGATATTGAGTGCGCTATCGACTTCGAAGGAGATATGCCTACCCTTCTCGACGATATGCCCCTCACTCGAGTCTCATCGGCTGCGGAAGTACGGGATATAGAGAAGAAGCTTGAGCTCATCATTCGTGCAGCTGGCAACGCCACCGAAATCAAGGGCCGACGTAACCGTGATCTGACCGCTAAGCCTGGGAACCGGATCCGCTCCATCCCAACACTCGCGGCTCAGATGCTCCCGCCATCCATGCAAGAGTCTCTCTACCGCCGCTCGGTCGTGGCGTACCTATCGCGCGATGACGGCGACGTCGACTGGCGATGGTACAAGAGGGGAGGCGGTGAGAGCCTGACTGTGCCGCTACGCACAATCGGCGACCGAATCATCGCCCACCTGGCTTCCATCGAGAAGGCTGGGGCCTACCTTGAGGAACTCGAGGCGCAAGCACTCCGGCAGCTGACGCCCCACGTACAGGCTGCTGTACCAGCTTGCAGCGACCCCATGGAGGGCGTGATCGCTGCGTCGGGAGCGATGCTCTCTGGCCTGGGTCTCGTGGCAGCAGTGACTGGCCTGGACATGACTGAGCTGATCGATGTGGTCGCGCCCCCCCTAGCGCAGTCTCTGGCCAAGCAAGCGGCTCGGATAGAGGAGCAGAGCACCGCACAGGACAGTGTTGCCACCGCAGTCGCTGAGGTTCTCCGCAATGCCCTGGCGCATGGCCATGCACACATCCGCGATGAGAAGGGCGTCATCACCTCTGTGGTGCCAGGGCGGACTGAGCAGGATCAAGGCGTCACATACCGCGGTGGCAAGGGATGGGAGGGCAAAGGCCCGGCTGTGTACTGGCTCCCTCAGCGCGGCCCCGCCCTTGGTATCACTACCAGCAACCTGAACATGCTGCTCAAGGCTAGTGGAGACTCGCGGGTGAACAGCTACGTAGACCGTTCGCTCCCTGATGCTCTGTTGCAAGCTGGGGCAATCTATCGAAACACTAGTCAAAAGGATCGTGTGGCTACTCACCGAGTGCGAGTTGGAGCCGACAACCTCCGTTTCCTCCTCCTGAAGCCCGACCTCGTATGGGAATTCTAACCCGTACTCCAGAAAGACTGCCCCGATGCTTGATCGCCACCGGGGCGAAGGCGCCGGGCGCCGCCGCTGTAAAGCGTGTTCCGCAACCCGGTGAGCGGGTGGCTGGGGTGTTGCGGCCGAGCGGGTGTGGGTGGAGACGTTCACTGGGTTGCGGTGGGTGCAGCTCGAGCGGCTGCTGCGGGTGGTGCGCGAGCGGGGCGGAGAGGCCCGCGGGCTGGCCGTGGGCTCTGCCGCTGGCCGAGCGGGTGCTCCTGATCGCGGTCTACTACCGCACGAATCTCACGATGCGGCAGGTCGCCGTGTTGTTCGGTGTCTCCACCGCCGGCGTATGCCGGGTGATCCAGCGGCTGGGCCCGCTGCTCGCGCTCGAGCCCGTCCGGCGCCCTCAGGGTGCCGACGAGCGGTTGTGGATCGTGGACGGGACGCTGATCCCGGTACGGAGCCGCAGGGTTGCCGCGTCCAGCCGTAACTACCGGTTCTCCGCGAGGTCATCGTGGATGCGACACCCGCCTCGCGGTGGTCGCGGCCCGGCCGGTGCCCGGCACATGCCCGCGCCTGGCGGGGTCCCGGTCTGGCCCCGTCGTGCGAGGGCGTGACCGTGCTCGGCGACGGGCCTGCATCTGCACGGGACTGATTGTCCCGCACCGCAAACGCCCCCGTCGGCCGCTGTTGAAGGGCGAGGAGGAGGACAACGCCGAGCACCGCCGGATCCGAGCCCGCGTCGAGCAAGCCTTCGCCCGGATGAAGAACTACAAGCTTCTCCACGACTGTCGGCAACGCGGCGACAGCCTCCACCACGCGGTCCAGGCGGTGGCCCACATGCGCAACCTCGCCCTCGCCGCATGACCACCCACACCCGGCACCAGCCTGCCCGCTCACCGGGTTGCGGAACACTCTTTACAGGTGGGCGAGATTGGCTGCGCTGATCACCTCGGGTACGGGAAATGGGGTCGGAGGGGCTGTAAAGGAGCGGTGTAACTCCGGTTATGGAGGATTGCGCCTGTGACCAGCGGGAACATGGCCACGCCGTCCGGGGCGGAGGCTGCGTCGGCGGGCGTGGATGACCGGTTTGTGAATGAGTTCGTGGCTCGGGCCCGGGCTGGGGGCCTGCGGCTGACGGGTGGGGGCGGGCTGTTCCAGCAGCTGACGAAGTGGCTGTTGGAGTCCGCCCTCGAGGCTCGAGGTGACGGGCCCTCTCGGTTATGGCCGGCACGATCCCCGCGGGCAAGAACGGAGGCAACTCGAGGGACGGGAAATGCTCCAAGACGGTTGTCATGGGCGTCGGCCGGTCGGGACGGGCGTGTCCCGGGACCGGGCGGGAGCGTTCGGGCCGCAGATCGTCAAGAAGCGGCAGCGCCGGCTGGCCGGCGTCGACGAGATGGTGCTGCCGCTCTCCGCGAAGGGCCTCACCCACGGCGGGATCTCAGCCCGTCTGGCCGAGGTCTACGGGGGGGCCGGGGTCTGCAGGCAGACGATCTCCACGATCACCGATGGGGTGATGGAGGGCATGGCCGAAGGGCAGGCCCGCCCGCTCGGCCGCGTCTGCCCGGCCGTGTTCATCGACTGCGTCAACGTGAAGATCCGCGACGGCCAGGCTGCCAGCCGCCCGATCTGTATGGCGTTGGCGGTCACAGCCGATGAGCCTGCGATGCTGGCAAGCTCGTTTTACAGGATGGCGATGGGAGCCGACCAAGGGACCACGGATTGTTGCCAGGGTGACGTCAGTTCGCCGCCTGGAGCATGCGTGTCAGACTCCCCGGGCGCGATATTCGCGAGCTACGGGATCTCACACGCCGGCGCACTGAGCTGGCGCGAGCGGCTGGCTGGGAAGCCCAACGGCTCGAGAAGGAGCTGGAGGACACGGGGATGAAGCTCTCCTCCGTTCTCAGCGACGTCGTCGGTGCGACGGGCCGGGTCATTTGGAGGCTCTGGTCAGCGGGGAACGGGATCCGGCCCGGCTCGCTGACCTCGCGATGAGCCGGGCCAGGAACAAGATCCCCGAACTCGTCGAGGCCTTGGACGGGTAACAAACCATCACGCGCTCATGGTCCGGCACTATCTGGACGAGATCGACCGCTGGAAGAGCGTCATCGCGACCTTCGATGCCCGAGTCTCCGTCCTGCTGGCGGAACGCGAGAGGGACCTCGCTAGTCTGGCCACCATTCCTGGCCTCGGCCGTCTCGCCGCAGAGATCGTCATCGCCGAGATCGGGGGCGACATGGCCCAGTACGCCTCAGCCCACCGCCTTGCTTCTTGGATCGGGGTCCGCCCCGGGCAGAACGAGTCGGCCGGGGTGAACCGGTCCGGCCGCACCCATCCCGGGAACAGGAACCTCAAACACCTGCTCGGGATCGCCGCGATGGTCGCCATCAGGAAGAAGGACTCCTACCTCGGCGTCTTCTTCCGGCGGCTGGCCGCCAGACGAGGAGGCAAGCGGGCCCTGGTCGCCGTGATGCACAAATTCGTCATCGCTATCTGGCACGTCCTGCACGACCACGCGCCCTACCGAGAACTCGGCGCAGACCACTTCACCCGCCGGGACCCGAACGCGCCATGCGCCGCATGATCAAGGAAGCCAACAGCCTCGGGCTGACCGTCCGCTTCGAACCAATCACGGCTTGACCGGCTCAACCACGGGGTCATCTTCCTGTCAGTGCCCGTCATCCGTTCCCGTTGTTCCACTGTTCCCCATCTGTCCTCCAACGAGTTTGCGCTTTCCTAACAGTCCCCCGCCGCAATTACGTGGAGCATCAGCCAGCCGTAGGTCCGTCCCACCGCCCACCGCTTCGGAATCGGGGTGAAGCCCCTGGTCCCGGCGGTGCGGGCGGTGATCTCCATGTCGATGCCGAGGGTGGTCGCGTGGTCGACGAGGTGCTGGCGGTAACCGCCGTCAACCCACACCTTGCGGATGCCGGGGGGTTCGGTGGCGACCTGGTCCAGCAGCCGGGTGCCGGCCACGGAGTCCTGCACGCTCGCCACGGTGACCAGCACCGCGAGCAAGAGGCCGACCGTGTCGATGACGATGCTCCGCTTCCGCCCGACGATCTTCTTCCCGACATCCGTACCCTGGCTCGAGGCCGGGACGCTGGTGGAGGTCTTGACGCTCTGCGCGTCGATTCACACGAAGTCTCAGGGTCCTTCATCACCTGCCAACTGAGAGATGGTCACTCGTATGGGCTCGATAGAAATCGAGGGCCCTTGTCCTCGGATTACTCACTGCCCGGGCTTGAAGGACCGTAGCGATGAAGTTCTCTTCAGGTTCACGCCATTGTGCTTGCTGCCGCGATTCAGACGGGCCGACCGTGACCAGTTGTTGTTTGCGCTGGGTTTTCATTTGGCTGCGTGCCTGAAGATAGGCGGGGTTGGGCGCGCACACGCGACGCTCCTCCCCTAGCTGACCGGTGCCCGGTGCCGCTGCGGTCTGACGAACGTTGTTTGGCGCGGCCTTGCCAGCGGCGATGGCAGCCCGCGTTAGCGGTGTGTCGTGCCGCAGGCAAGGTGACTCGCCGGAGAGCTGCTGCCAGCGCGAGGCCAGGGGCGCTCGCGTATCGTCCAGCCACCAGAGCAGTCTCCATGATGCCCAGCACCAGGGCCTACGGACACGGTCAGTGAAACGGTGCGCGGTACCGTCCGGTCGTTGTTCGAGTGCATACCGGACGTCGGCTGCTGACCAGCCGGCGAGGGCGAAGGGCGCCAACAGCCTGGCGAGACATCCTGCACTCATACGAGTCAGCACCATGTGGTGCCCTAGATCGGCGATCAGTAGTCGAGTGGCGTAGCGGTTGGTGGCCGCGCTGCTGACTACTCCCCGCCGCGGGCGGGGCGGAGTCGGCAGCGGGGACGGCGTTCTCGGGTTCGTACCTGTGGCACCGGCATATTGGTTGCGATCCAGCGGGGGGTAGGGGGGGAGAGTTCCCACCTCGGTAGAACCGAGGTTTGGGGGTGCAGATCTCTCCACAGTGCGCCTGCCACGACGTTCCGCGCTTCGAGGATGGCCTGGAGATCTTTTACACGGCACGGCTTGCTGCCTGCCCTCTCTGATTGTCAGCCCCAGTGCTCCTCTCACCCTCCGGCTGCGTGCTGCCAGACGCTCTTCCCATGACCTGCCGCGCCCCCCAGGCTGACGTACTGGGAGCGCGTCCTCGACTAGTGGAGGAACCGTGAGGGCGTACAGAGGCACGGTTCCCCGTGGCCTGGTGTCACAGGGAGCCTTCCCGTGTTCCAGGGTGATCATGAGCCCTGCTTCTCTGAACGCCCTCACAGCTCGTTTGACTTGGTGTGGAGATACTGGGCGTCCAGACAGGTTTGAGGCTTTGGCGGCCAGTATCTGGCGGCTGATTCTCACGACACAGGCTTCGTAGTGGCAGACCGCAGTCACTGCCTGGATCACCGCTTTGATCGTCTGCCGCCAGTCCGATCGCAGGGAACCGAACGCCGGGTGGAACTCGAAAGCTTGCCGCCATTCGCCCGGATCTGCTGCCAGCCGTGGTCCGTCGGCGGACACTGCTCGATGAAGGCGGGCTTGAGTCCGGTGCCGGTCTCGGCGATAACGACACCGGACTTGCCGAGAGGACGGTGGCTCGATCCCACTTTCGGCTGAGCCCACGTGGGATGACGCAAAGGCGGGCTGGGCAGGTTTTGGCAGCGATGTGCCACCCCTGGGAATTGCGGCTATGATCTGTCCCTGGAGCTAGTACGGAAAATGAGGCAACGCGAATCTGGCCGCTCGGTGACTGTGGATAAGGAGCTGAGCGGTCAGGCGGTGTTCAGTTAGTGAAGAAGATGAGTAGCGCGTCTCTTTCCCGTCATGGCGTCAGGTGGCGCCGAGCCACCGTATGGGGAATGGAAGGGCTAGTGACAGCCCGGACCCTTCACATGCCGTTGGGCGGTGATTGCAAGCGGAGGAAGTCGCCGTACAAAACACCGCCCAACGGCATGTTTTGTTGTGACTTTTCTTCAGCAGTGAGGGGGGATCGCGCGGTCTAATAAGTCCCTCACTTGTCAAAAGTTGATCAGTTCCGTTTTAAGGGGACCGGTAGCAGTCCAACTGGACTCTCCCGGGCAGGGGGCAACGCATTGAGCGACAGAGGAAGGCGTCCTGCCGAATCGGGGTAGAGATTCCGGTGTGAGACCAGGTACCGGGGGGGGGGTCTGAACTGCTGACAAACGCGCGAAAAGAACCTGGAAGCGAGGCCTGCCAGCGTCAAGCCGATCATAGGCTCTATGTGAGATCGCAGAGTGATCGGACTACAATGCAGAAGCTCCGATCCCTGCTGCGCTAACGGTCTCCAGCAGCTAGGCCGCTATCGCGCTGTGCTCGGATGTGACGGCATCTTTCAGCACAGAGACCAGTTCACCGACCCACTCGCCGATCGGGAGAATGTGTAAAGAGTCCCGTGCTGCGCGGGCCTGAACTGCAGCGCGGAGCAATTCGTAGTCCTCCGTTACTACCGTGACAGTAGTAGGCATGACCAGCAGCAGGGCTCGTGGGCTGACCGCACCGCCACCGAGCAACTCACGAACCAGTGCGACTGCCATCCGGTCTCGACGTAGAGCTGTTTCCGTCCGCTCGCCCACTTGACTGCCGCGATTCGTGGATCTTGTGGCACCCAAATCCGCAGCAACCTTGGCAAGAATGACATCTACCGGTCGAAGTTCAGCCGCGTCCGGCAGGAGCCCAATGCGGGCCAGGTTCCTAAGAGTTCCGCCGCTCACTCCAGACCGCCCAGACACCCACCGCTGAGACACCGTGCCGTCAGCCCGTACCGGTGGTCGCTTAGGCATCAGGCCCTCCTACGGTTCCGCGACGGAAAGTACTCATGCAGGTCATTGCGCGTGTGCATGTCGAACGCATACCGCGCTTCCGAAAATGCATATGATCGACGAACTACTTAGCCTCGTGCATTTCTGCCGAGTATCGCACGACCCTCGCACATTTCGCTGAGACCGACTTAACCCTAGCCCTCACTGCCCGTCAAATATCAGGCTCACGACACGCGATTATCGGGGCCATCCACCGAGTGGTGCATATTCCCTTGGCAATGAGCGGTCGTGGGGACTGATGACCCGCTCTGTCTTGCTGTGGACTGTGACCTGCAGCTTTGTGGTTGTGCGGGAGCGGTCAGACATACTCGCAGCGAGTCCACGAACGGTACCGTCGGCAGCTCGCTGACGTCGCGGTCGGTGGACGGCCGACGACGATACATCTGACGGTTCGCCGGTTCCGGTGCGGGCAGTCGTCGTGTCCGCGCAGGACCTTCCTCGGCCTGGACTTCCCGCACGTGGTCCAGGCGGTGAAGATCCTGCGGCATCGCACCGACCTGAAGACCGGGAAGGTCACCCGACAGACCGTCCACGCCATCACCGACATGACAGCGCGGGAGGCATCGCCGCAGCTCATCGGCCGCCTCGCCAGGTCACAGTGGGGCATCGAGGCTGTCCACCACGTCAGAGACACCACATTCGCCGAGGACGCCTCCAAGGTCCGGACCGGACACGGACCGGAGAACATGGCCACTCTGCGGAACTTCGCGGTCAACACCCTGCGGGACACCGGCCTCCGCAGCATCGCCGCCGGACTGCGGGAGGTCTCCTACACGCCGTTCACCCGCCCACTCGACCTGCTCGGACTGCCCCTGACCAGCATCGCTACAAGATCACCTGGACTTTGAATCAGCCCTGCTGGGTCGGGGATCTCGTCGATCGCCAGGCGATACGACACCGATTTGTCATTACTGAGGTTGAACTCGTGATGTCGTGGTGGGTCAGGCGGGTGTGATGGTCAGGCCGGTCTCGGTGAGGCAGCCGTCTCGCTCAGCCTCGGAAGCGACGCAGGCCCCTGCGACCGCAGCGCCCGCGGGCCGCCCTCGTCCCACAACTTCCGCCATCGCTGCACAGAGCGGACGCTGACCCGCAGGTCCTTGGCGATCACCGAGCCCGCCTCGCCCTGGGCGAACCTCTCGGCCGCCTGCAGGCGTAACCCCTGGCGGAACTACTGCCGTTCGGCGGTCAGGCCGCCTCCTTGTGGATACCGCATGCCCCGGTGATACCGCACGGCCAGAAAGACATCAGCCCCCACGACACCACGAGTTCAACCTCAGTAACGTCAAAGGAGACATTGAGCCTTTTCCATCTTGGTGGTGGGGTGCGGGGTGTCTGGGGTGCCGGCTGGACGGAACGACGAAGCTCCTGGTAGGCGGGTTGTCGACCAAGA
>NZ_JBVIQR010000079.1:0-12865 GCF_055576875.1 Streptomyces sp. NPDC033229
GTGCGCGTCGCAGGGCGGCGTGGAGCGGATCGTCGGGCCGTCAGCGCTGCTGATTGTCTGACGTCTGCCCGTTCTCCCGGCCGTAGCGAGCGGCCGCCGGTCCACCTGGAAGGACCTCCGCCGCCGCTACTGCGACGTCGGTTGGTGGCCGGCCTCGGAGGAAAGGCCACTGTTCAACCCGGCCAAGGTGACCACCACGCGTTACCGTTACCGGGGAACAGTCATCCCGACCCCCTGGCCCCGCCTCGAATGAGGACAACGCACGGTTCTTGAACAGGACTTGTGGAGCGCCCGGTGCTCGGAAACGGGCACGCCGGGTGCGGGAAGCGGTCCGGGGAAACGGACTGGTCGATGAGGCCAGAACCGCGCCCCGGATCGACTCCACCGTGCACAAGGACGCCCGGTCACGGGCCTTCACAGACAGCCACGACTGGATCACCGCCTTCCACCTGCCGCCCTATGCACCCGACCTCAACCCCGTCGAAGGCATCTGGTCCCTCCCGCGGCGCTCCAGCCAGGCCAATACCGCCTTCATCGACCCAGACCACCTGACAGGCACCCTGCGTCACCGCCTCCGCAAGGTCCAGTACCGCAGCGACATCACCGACGGATGCCTTACTGAGACCGGCCTCACCCTCACGACACCACCGCCACAAAGTCAGTAAGCATCAGTTTGACGAGGCGGTGGGCCGCTCGTACGGCGGGTTCTCCACCAAAATCCACCTGTCGAGTGAAGGCGGGTGCCGCCCGCTGGCCATCCTGATCACGCCCGGACAGTGGGGTGACGCGCAGCAGTTGATACCGGTCCTGGACCGTATCCGTGTCCCACGCGCGACGGGCGGACATCCACGGAACCGCCCGGATCACCTGTGCGGCGACAAAACGTAGAGCTCCCGCCTGATCTGCCGTTACCTGCGGCAATGGCAGATCAGGCACACCATTCCCGAACGCGGGGACCAGCAGGCCAACCGCCTACGGCGTGGCAGCCAAGGCAGTCGGCCCACCAGCTTCGACAAGTCACGCTATGCCCGGAGGAACGAGTTCGAGCGGACGGTCGACCCCCTCAAGGGCTTCCGTGCCGTAGCGACCCGCTTCGACAAGCGGGCTTACGTCTTTCACGGCACCGTAAGTAAGCGTGGCCGCCGTCCGGCTCCGGCTCCGCTTGTGACCCGCCGGACAGCCCTTAGCTCGGCGACTGAGCCGCCCGCATCGACGGTCGGCGGCCCAGTCTGGTTATCGCTCTCGTGGTCGGGTGGTTGTTACCCGATGCAGCCGGGGACGGGAGAGGGGCTGCCGGTGCAGTTGGTGGGGGTGTTGGCGGTCACCGAGGAGGTGTTGAGCGTTGCGGTGCCGGCGACGTAGTGGATGCCGCCGGGGTTGATGGCGGCGGCGTTGCCGTTGACCACGCTGTTGGTGAGGGTGAGTGTCGCGCCGTCGCTGGCGATACCGGCGGCCTGGTGGGCGGTGTTGTTCTTGACGTTGCTGCTGGTGAACGTCGCCGCTGCGGCACTGCCCTTGCTGTAGATGGCGCCGCCGGTGCCGTCGGCGGCGTTGCTGGACAGCTCGCTGCCCGTGAGGGTGACCGCGCCGAAGTTGAGGATGCCGCCGCCGTTCGTGGCCGCGTGACCGCCGCTGAGGGTGACCGCCTTGAGGGTGATGCTGCCCGTGGGGCTGACCTGGGCGATGCGGAACGCGGACGCCCCGGCGCGGGTGATGGTGGTGCCGTTGCCCTCGAAGGTGATGGGCGTGGTGATGATCGGCAGCCCGGTGGGGCCGTTGACGCCGTCGTTGCCGTGGGCGGCGGTGAGCGTGTACGTACAGCCCGGGGTGAGGGTCACGGTTCCGCCGCCGGCGGCGTTGGCCGCGTTCACGGCGGTGATCAGTGATGCCTCGTCGCACGCGACGGCCATGATCCGGGCCTGGGCGGTCGCGGGCAGAAGGGCGGTCGTGCCGGTGGCCAGAACAGCGGCCCCGGCAAGGGCGAGAAGAGCGCGACGGAATCTCATGGAACCCCCTGGAAGTAGCGCGGCTGCCTCGCTGATGCGGGCACTGCGCCAATGCGCAGCGAGCTCAGACGTACCCTCTCAGCTGTAAGGGGATACGTAGGGAAGCCTTTCCCTACATGCGGAAATACGTAGCATTGGTCAGCCGTTGGAAGGATCCTCAGTCCCTCACTCTCGAATTCCAGACTGATCGCGCAGCATGCGTACGGGCGCTCGTTCGCCTACGGGCCGGGCTACCGCTGGCCCACACCCGCTTCCGGTCCATGGCTCCGTCTGGCCTGACCCGCAGCGAGTCACGCCTGGGCCGTACAGTGCACTCGCCCCCCAGGTGCCAGCACTCGCATCGACGGCAACTCAACGGCACTTCGCGTCCGAGACCCCGAAATCCCCGCCCTGACACCGCCTCATGCAAGGGCGTGTCTCCCCTTCGCCGCCACCGAAGCGGATATACCGCAAGAGGATAAGAAGACTTACACCCGAAAATGCCTGACATCTGGATTGTTCATCACATCGGCACTAACGTCAGATGAACCAGAATAGGGGGACGTGAACACCCAATGACCCTGGCCGGGGCGCTTGCTTCTCCCCGCTGTCCCGATGACGGGCGGTGGGCGGAAAATGGGCGTCTAAGTTACCCGGTCATCCGACGAGCGTCAACGAACGAGCCACCAGGGGTATTCACCAGCCCGACTCGCGCCTCCTTCAAGGAGATTGCGTCATGACGGAAAAACGACAGCCTGCCGCCATTCTGGGCATGCGTGCCCTCGTCACCGCGGTGATGCTCACCGCGGTGCCCACCGCGGCTCTGGCTGCGGGCACGGCCCCGGCGGTCGCCGCCTGCTCCGGCACCAACGGCCTCGACGGCCCTGACGGCACGTCCTCCCACCCAGCGGGGTGGCCCGGTACCGACGGCGGCAACGGTGCTCCCGGCTGCGCCGGCGGGAAAGGCGGCGATGGCGGAGCAGGCTGGGGCGGTGGAGCAGGCGGTGCCGGTGGCAACGGTGGGGTCGGCGGCGCGGGCGCAACGGGCTTCGGTGGAGCCGGTGGCAACGGCGGCAATTCCGGCCCGGCCGGCGGGGCCGGCGGCATCGGCGGTGCCGGCGGGGCCGGGAGTTCCTCCGGCAGCGCCGGCGCCATGGGTGGCGTCGGCGGACTCGGCGGCAAATCCACCGTCAGCACTGGCGGGGCGGGTGGTCAAGGCGGCGCCGGTGGTGCGGCGACCGGCAGCAACAACGACGGCGGGGCCGGCGGAACAGGCGGCAACGGCGGCAACAGCGGCACAGGCGGAGCGGGCGGCAACGGCGGGGCGGCCACCGGCACCGGCGTGATCGGACACTGCGGCCCCGGCGGCGTCGGCAACGGCACCTGCTGAAACAACCGACCTACCCCAGCTCCACCCGGGTACAGCGGAATGTCCCTCGCGCGGGTGAGCCCGCAGCCGCACCGCCATGACAGTGAAGTGCCTTGAGGACACTAGGAGTTCCCCACCTCAAGGAGCGTTCATGGGTCTGCCCATCGTTGGCGGAATGGTCGAAAGCGTGATCGGCATCGCAAATGGCGCAGTGGCCGGCATTGCGCCGCAAGTTCTGGCCCTCTTGCGCGGCTTGGGCGTGCCGGTGTGAGTGGCTTGGGCATGCGATGACGGCTCGACGTCATTGAGCGGGGGCCTACTCCGAATCCAGAGTAGGCTCCCGGCGTTTGAGCGGGCATGGGGGTCAACCCGCCTCCGGCACTTTGCCCCGACGGTGATGCAGCGCAGAGCATTTGGAAAAGGTGTAGCTTCAGCCGAGCCCACTCCGCGACCGAAAGACCCGCCTCACACGGGGCGGAAGGATCTGCTACCCGGCCCCGTGACTCGATCCGCCCGCACATGACCTTGAAGCCATACCGATATTGGGGCAGTTCGCCCCGATCGACATTCTCAGGCGAAACCCGTGCAGGACAGGCACCGAAACCAACATCGTTATTGGACTCCTAGGACTGTCCGGCGGGTCATGGGCGGAAGCCAGAGGCGAACGACAGCGACGGTCACAGTGCCGTGGAAGATATACGCCCTCTTATCGAATCGGGAGGCTACGGCGCGGAAACCATTGAGGGCGTTGATCGTTCGTTCGACTTCGTTGCAGCGCCTGTAGATCGTCTTGTCGAAGCCGGTGTGTCAATCCCCTCTGACCGTGGAGTCCTTTCTGTGCAGCCAGCCCCATGGTGAGGCTGGCCCTGTACTTGCGTTCGTAGTCGATCGGGCTCTTGTAGTCGCACACGCTGTGTAGCCGACGAGCGTTGTAGAAGCCAGTGATCCAGGTCGCGATCTTGATGCGGGCCTCGGTGCGGGTGGTGAAGGTGTGCCGGTGGACGTACTCAACGTTCAGGACGCTGTTGAACGCCTTGCTCACGGCGTTGCCGAAGCACGACCCGGCACGCCCCATGGACTGGAAGACGCCCAGCTTCCGGCAGGCCCGGTTGAACTTCCGGGACGTATATTCGCTGCCGCGGTCGCTGTGAAAGATCACGCCGCGGACGCCCCCGCCCCGGGTGGCCGTGGCTATGTTCAGCGCCGCCACGACCAGGTCCGCGTCGTAACGGGCGCCCATCCCATAGCCGAGCAGGCGACGGGAGTACAGGTCGATGACCGTGGCCAGGCAGAGCTTGCCCTCGCCGGTGACGATCTCGGTCATGTCGCCCACCCAGACCAGATCGGGCTCCTCGGTGGTGAAGTCCCGCTTCACGAAGTCCGGTGCGCCCGGCCGCTTGCCTGGCCGGGTCAGCCCCCGGCGGCGCCGGACTTTGCGGCCGGCAAGCCCGAGCCCGGCCATGATCTCCGCGACGGTGTTCACCGAGACCCGCCAGCCGGAGCGGGCCAGCTCGATGAACACCTTCGGCGAGCCGTAGGTGCCGCCGGACTCCGTGAAGATCTTCCCTATGGCCTCCTCCAGCAGGCTCCGGCGCAGCTCACGCCCGGTCGGCTCGGCCTTGCGCCACTTGTAGAACCACGATTCGCTTACGCCCAGCGCGCGGCAGGAGACGGTGTGCGGCATATTGTGCCCGGTCCTCTGGCCGCTGATCACCCCGGCCACGACGGCCGGGTCCGCAGCAGCTACTGCACCCACAGGACCATGCAGCGTTTGAGGACATCACGCTCCATGGACAGATCCTTGCTGTCCTTCTTCAGCTGCGTATTCTCCCGCCGCAGCCGGGCCAGTTCCTCGGCCTCGCTCTCGCCCCGGCCGCCGCCGGCCCTCTTGGCCCGCGAGACCCAGCTCGCCAGCGTGGTCTCGTTGATACCCAGGTCCGCTGACCTCGGCGAACGGCTTCCCGGTCTCCGTCACGATGCGTACAGTCCTCACGGAACTCGGGCTTGAACGCCCTCGCTTCTCCGCCATGACTCTCAACTTCCCCTGCAGTCACGGACTCCACACTACGAGGGGAACCTCACAATGAACTGCCACTCCTGATCAGTCAGTTGCGCACGCGTCACACCAAAATCCTACCGGACCACCAACCCACACAGGACCAAAACCCAAATTTGATCACAACCGAGAACAGTCCCTAGCTATGGCTCCCGCTCTCGCCGGAGGTATGTCCCCGTTCCGATCCGATGAACCTGCCAAGGCGTCCGGTTAGGATGCTGGGCAGGGTGGAGAGGATTTGAAATGCCGCAGAACGCGGCCCGGGTGGCCGTCATGATGCCTGATGGGCAGGAATTGCTGGCCCGCCTGTATGAGCGGCGGCGCGCGGCGGTCGGATGGCAGTACCGGGTGGGCATCACCTGCTGGGCAGTTGGCAGCAGTGGCCGTACCGAGCCCGCGGAACAGAGTGTCTGGCTCGACGCCCGTCATGTCCGCCCCCTCGAAGGCGGCGACTACAGCCGCATCCCCACCCTCGCTACTCCCGCCGCCGATGGGCGGCAGGCCTGGACTGTACAAGACCTCCCTCACCGCCCCGGCCACCCCGGAGCACGCCTGATCCACGTCATCGGCTGTCAGCCCCACGCCACACCCATCACCCTCGACCAGGCTCTCGGCATCCTCCGCGAACCGCGCACCGTCCCCTGCCGCGAATGCAACGCAGCCACCTCACTCCCCACCGCGACCGACCCGTTGCCGCCGCAACAAGACCGCGCTCCGCTCAGAGAAAGGGAGCGCCGTCCGGACCGGCAGTGGCACGGGTGATCAGAGAGCGGGCTGGCAGGATGGGTGTATGAGCGAGGACGCGTTGGAAGCAGCCCAGCGGGATTACCAGTCGGCACAGGAAGCGCTGCACACTGCCCGCTGAAAGCTGGCCGCCGCCGTCCTGGATGCCTACGCGAACGGCGAGCCCGTCGGCCGGATCGCCGAACGCACCGGCCAGAGCACAACCAGCGTCTGGAACACCCTCGCCGTCCACGGCATCACACCCGGTAGCCGTACCAACGGCTCCACCTGACAGACGCCGGCTGCTTCCGAGCTCGGAGCACAGGCGCCGGACGCGGTCCGGCGACCTGTCGAGCCGCTTTTGCCGGTGTTCGGTCAGAAGAGCGCCAGGCCTTCGCCGCTGGTGTCGGCGATGACGGGCCGGGGCTCGGCAGGCAGACCGTCCAGGCGGTCGGGGCCGGTTTCGGCCGCCACAGCAGGGGCGGTCTCGGCCAGCCAGGTGCCGAACCGCTCGGCGGCCTCCCGGTAGGGCACCCGTGCCAGGACGTGGTGCTCACCGGAGGGGCAGAAGTCGACGGAGACGGTGAGCAGGCAGGAGCGGGGGGTGTTCTGGCTGCCCGTCCACGAGACGCGCAGCACTCCGCAGGGCTTCCGCCCGCGGGACCCAGGGTGGGTGGGGCGCAGGATGCGGGTGGCTGTGTGGGCGGTCCATGCGGCGAGGTGAGGCAGAGGCAGGGTGGTGCGGGTGCGGCAGCCCGGACAGCGGTGCCAGTGGTGCAGCCAGCCGACCGCGTCGGTGTCGAAGAGGCGCCGGTAGCGGCTGGCGACGCGGATGTCGTTGTCGTACAGGTGGTCGGGGCGCTCCAGCGTGTTGCAGGACGGGCAGACCGGGGCGCGGACGTAGCCGTGTTCGTGACAGTGATCCAGCACGGCAGCCGGCGCTGTACCGCAGACGGCGCACACCCACCCGGCCACCTGGCGGGACATACCGGGCTTGCGGCTCAGCACCGAGTACAACTGACCTCGCAGCTCCCCCGTATACGGGCGCTGCGGGATGGCTGGTCTGTTCACGCCCGTCGCGGACCGGCTGTCGGTGGCTCGGAGGCTCCGACGGTGCTGTTCGGTGACAGCTGCGTCCTCCTTGCAGGCCCACGTGGTGTGCAGCCACTCGGTTTCGGTGTGCTCGGCCGCGTCCAGCAGCCTGACCACGGCACGCGGAAGCCACCACGACCGCTCCGCCCTGTCACGGAACCGCTGCACCAGCAGCCGCTGCCAGTCGACCCCCGCCAGATGAGACCAAGGTCCGGGCTCATGGCCGGCCTGCCGTCTGGGACGATCTGCCTCTTGCAGTTCGCAGCTGATGCGCCGGCGCCAACCACGCAGCGTTCCACCCGTGCGCTCCTGCTCCGGCACACCACGGAACGGACCGATACGGACCAGGTCCCGTGCGTCCATCTCCACCGCGTTCCATGCCGCCGCCGCCCGGCGCACCTCGGCCTCCGGAACACTGCACCGGCCGTCACGCGTCATCACCAGCTCCACCAAACAGGCACCGAGCATGACGTACCGCCCCGGCCGGACATCAGAAGAAAAGCGGGTGAATACCGCAGAAGCCGTCGGTACCGCGCTACCGGCCGTCAGGCTGACCCACACACTGTCCGCGACGGCCAGAGTGACCAGACCATTTGCCCGGCCCGGGACAACACGCTCAGACATACCGAAAGACTATCGACCGGCACCAACAGACCGACAGCCGGTGCCTGGTTCTGGCGCCGGTAGGACCCCCTGACCAATCGGGGCCGCGACACCGACCCCGCCCACGCCACCCAGCTCCTGCGAACTCTCCTCGTCTGAAGGACCTCGAAGTCAACCGCTGACGGATGATCTTCTCCGAGGACTTCCGCCCACGACCAGCACGAGCACTCCGAGCAACAATCACACCAGCCCTTCGACCTGCGACTTCAGGGTGGCGGTGGCTCCCTGCGCGCCATCGCCGCACTCCACCCCGGGCTGCCTTCTGACCACACCTGCCGGACGTTCAGGAGTCACGATGGACATCCTTGCCCCCGGTGACGTCGGCACCGCTGCCTAGGCCATGGCGGCCGGGCATCTCGTCGCTGTCCCGACCTCCCGCTGGTACATGCTGTGCGCCCGCGCGAGCGATACGCGGGCCACGGCCGCGATCTACGCGGCCAAGAGGCGCCCGGCCCGCAAACCGCTGCTGCTGGTCATCGGCGTTCCCGCCACCGCCCATCAGCTCTTCGACCTGACCAACGACGCGCACGCCCTGATAGGCGTGCTGTGGCCCGGCGACCTCGCCCTGCGACTGCCCTGGCTCCCCGGCCACCGCGCTTGCCCGAGGCAATCGGCGCACCGGCGCTGGTCGGCTGCCCCGACGGCGTACTCGGCCAGCTCGCCCGGAGGGTTGGCTAGCCACTGGCGGCATCGGCAGTCAGCCTCTCCCGCCGCACGCAAGCCCCAGCGACCATCCCGCCCTGACGGTCGCCGACGTCGCCGCGTTCGACCCCGACCAGTCGGCGTGCGTCGCGGGCCCACAGCCGTACGCCGCGAAGGCCCCGTCCACACCCGCGCTGTCCACGCAGCACTCGGCGGCGCGCCCATTGCAGGAGGACAGCATGTGGGGTGACCTCGCCCGACACGCTCAACGCTCTGCGTCCGACGGGGCGGTGGAGGCCGTGGCCGACGCACTGGACTACCTGTGCCTCGCACAGCTGTACCTGCGCACCAACCCCCTCCTCGAAACCCCTTTCGCCCGTGCCCACATCAAGCCGAAGCCGGGCGGCCACTGGGGGGTGTGCCCGCCGGTCAACCGGATGCTCGCCGTGCCCGCCACAGCGGACCTCCAGGTCCTCCATGGTGCAGGTCATGCCGGACCTTCTGCCCTGGCCCACGCCTACCTCACCGGCCGTCTCGGCGCCGCCCACCCGTGGCTGGAGCGCACCGCGAACGGCCTACGGGCGTTGGTCACCCCGGCTTCCCGCATCCGGCGACCGGCTCCGAGATCACCCCGCTGAACCCCGGCCACCTGCACACCGGCGGCCAGCTCGGCCCGGCCCTCGCCGTCGCCGTCGCCGTCGCCGTCGCCGTCGCCCAGGGCAGCGTCCTGGACGCACCGCACCGCCTGACCGTCGCCCTGATCGGAGACGGCGAATGCCAGACCGGCACCACCGCGGCCGCGTGGCTCGGCGCCCGCGCCCCTGCACGCCACCGGCTCCACGGCACCGTGCTCCCCGTCGTCCTCCTCAACGGACAGCGCATGGGGCGGCCCCAGCCTCATCGCCGGCCTGACCCGCCGCGAGCTGACCGCCTACTTCACCGGCCTGAGCCACCGCCCCGTCTACAGCGACGGCACCCGCATCGGACAGCTCCTACTCCACCACTGCCGCCTCGATACGGCATCCCTGTGGGAACAAGCGACCGCGCTCGCCCCCCACCCCTCACGGAGGAGGGCATCATGACCACCACCACGCCTCACCAGCCGGACCAGGCCGCCATAACCGACTTCGACCGCCACGGCTTCACCATCATCCGCAACGCCCTCGACGAAGAGGTCCGCGGCCGGCTGCTCCTCCGTGCGGAGCGCCTGCTGGCCTCCGACATCACCCTCGGCCGCGACCGAGGCGGTGACGGCAAGGACGGCTTCCGCGGATGCCCCGCCCACGACCGCGCCTTCCTGCCCCTGCTCGCCAACCCGCGCACGCTGCCCACGGTGATCGGCCTGCTGAGCCCCAACATCCACCTGCTGTCCGCCCACCTCATCGCCCTGCCCTCAGGGCCGCCGCGCACCATCCGCACCCCACAGCGTCCGGGCTGGCACCGCGACATGTACGGCGTCACCGCCGACCTCGGCCTCGAACACACCCCGCGCATGGCCATCAAGGTCGCCCACTACCTCACCCCCATCACACGGGACTGCGGCCTGACGATGTTCCTGCCCGGCAGCCACCAGAGCATCGCCCCACCGAACATCGCCGAAGGCGCCGTCGACCCCGAAGGCGCCCTCACTCCGGACATCACCAACAGCGACGCCGTGCTCTTCGAAAACCGGACCTGGCACGCGAGCGGCATCAACCTCTCCGGCCGGCCCCGGATCGCCGTGATGATGCAGTACGGCTACCGCTGGCTCCAACCCGTCGACGACCCATACACCAGCCTCCGAGAAGACCCAGCACTATCGCCCGTCGAACACCAGCTCCTCGGAGCGCCCGACCGCAACCCCGACGGATCCCTCGCCAAAGGCAAAGGCGCCGTACCGCTACGAACCTGGTCACGGCACGCTTGACGACACAGGCAGTGCGACGAGACCGACCTCCCCCGCGCCCTCGGCGTACCAACGCCAACGGGCGGCCGACGCCGCCTCCCCAGCGCGGCGTCGCCCTCCGCAGGACCTCTTGAGAGGAGCCACAGCGTTGGAGCAGGGTTCAATGGCGAGGTCAGTCGTTCAGCATCGCATCGCGCACCGGGATCCAGTCCAGCGAGGACCGGATCCCCTCCTCCAGGGAGAGCCGCGGCGTCCACCCCAGGAGCCTGTGGGCCCGGTCGCTCGTGGTGTAGCCGCCAGCGATGTCACCGGGCCGCGGCTCCGCGTCGACCGTGGCGAGCGGCGTGCCGACGACCTGGTTGAAGGCTGCGCACAATTCCCGCACGGTGGTACCCGAGCCCGTGCCCAGGTTGATCACCATCGACGGCTCCGACTCCGTGAGCAGGGAGTCGAAGCGGCTGATCGCCGCCATGTGGGCCGCGGCCAGGTCCCAGACGTGCACGTAGTCCCGGATTCCCGACCCGTCCCGCGTGGGGTAGCCGGTCCCGGTGACGGCGAAAGCCGTACCCTCCTGGTGCGCCTGGATCATCTTGCCCAGGGCGTGGCTGGGCCGCTTGAGCTGAAGCCCGGTCCGCATCTTGAGGTCCGCCCCGATGGGGTTGAAGTAGCGCAGGGACAGCACACGCATCTGGCCAGCTGCAGCGACGTCCGCGAACATTCCCTCGCACACAGCTTTGGTGCGCGCGTAGGGGCTCTGCGGGCGGAGCGGGGAGTCTTCGTTGACAGGGGAGCCGTCGTCGGCCTGGTAGATGGAGGCCGAGGAGCTGAAGATGAGGCGGTCGCTGCCATTCCTGCGGAGGTGGCCGACGAAGCTCAGGCTCTTGGTGACGTTCGCTTCGTAGTAGCCGATCGGGTCCTCGACAGACTCCGGCACGACGATCAACGCCGCGCAGTGCACCACCGTGGAGATGTCCGGGTGCTCGGAGAAGATCCGGTCGACCAGGGCGCCGTCGGAGATGTCGCCCTCGTAGAAGATCCGGCCGTCGGTGAACTCCCTGCGGCCTCGGACGAGGCTGTCGAGGATCACCGGAGTGATCCCCTCGTCCAGGCAGGCGGACGCCACGGTGCTTCCGATGTAACCGGCTCCCCCGGCAATAAGAACAGTCACGATCTTCTCTTCCCGGACTTTCGCGGACGGCAGGTAACCGGCAGCCAGGTTAGCGGAGGTACCCGGAGAGGACCGGCGGAACAGACCACTCGGATCATTCGAACATCACGGCCGAATGTGGAAACTTCGCGCTGAGGCCAGGAACTCTTCCGGCCAGGGGGGCGCGATACACCGTCGCGGCAACATCACCAGCGCCGAAGCGGGCCGACCCCAGGCCGTGACCATCCGAGGTCAAGGCAGTTGCTGAGCATTCGAGTGTGTTGTTGTGTGTGGGGGGGCTGGCGTGTGGTGGTCGTTGCGGTTTGCCCGGACTATGAGGTGTCCGCAGGGCGGTGGCTTGGGCGGCGAGCGGCGGGCATTTCGCGAGCGCGTCCGTGTGGAGACGGTGGGGAGGCTCGCTGCCGGGGCAGGGCAGCGCGGTGGTGGCGAGGCAGCCGCGGGTGAGTGTGCGGTCGGTGCGGCGGTGGCGCCGTTCCGGACAGCACGGCGGCTCGCAGGCTCTGCGATCCCGGGGCTCGGCCGCATGTCCCAAGCTGAGCGAGGCCTTGTCCGCGGTGCTGGAGCAGGAGTTGGCCGCAGGGCCGGTCGCGCAGGGCTGGCCGGACCAGGCCTGGACCCTGGCGGGGATCAAGACACTGGCCCGGGTGCCGGTTCCGCAAGTCTTGCCGGTCAGCTGCAGGCCCTCAGCCTGGGCACGGCTGACCAACTCCTCGACCAGCCGGTCGTCCACCCCCTTCCTTCGAGGCGGCTCAGCCGCCTCGAAGGACTCGGCCTCGGTCACGTTGTCACTGGTCATCGATGCATCTCCTTGATCAGGAGTTACACCGAACGATCTACAGTCCCCCAACTGGCACCTCAAACACCCCCACCACCAGCCTCGGCTATCACGCTCGTGGCACCCAACCAACAGACACCAGAAAAGACCATAAATCACCGGTATTGCCCCTAGGTCCCCCGATCACCTGCCCGTTTGCGTCCGGTGCTGCGTCGTCGGCCAGCTTCCAGACGCGCACCTCGTCTCGGGCGGTGCGGATCGCGGTCAGGCCCTCAGACCGGCTGCCGCAAGGGTGTCGATGAGGCGAGAGACGATCAGGCCGGAGGCCACCGGCCTGGACATCGCAGGCTCCGCTCGGAGCGTGCCGACGTCGGCCAGGCGATCCCCCAAGCACCCAGCCCGCGTGTCCCGCCTAACGAGCTGGTGCGTGATAGCGGGGTGAGTGTCGTGCCTGGCTGGTGGCATGATCCGGCTGTGGCGATCACGATCAATCGGGCGGTACTGGCA
>NZ_JBVIQR010000080.1:0-12795 GCF_055576875.1 Streptomyces sp. NPDC033229
TCCCACTCTGCATTCGTTAAATCCCCACGGCCCATACCACCAGCCTGACGCCAACACCCCACCTACGTCAGGAGATCCGAGAAACAGTGCCTAAGGAACTGTGCGGCGGGCCACTGGAAGACTGATGCAGGTGTTGGGTTCTGGCCCGCGTGAGCGGCGGGCCGCGGATACGGTCGCCCGCAAAGCAGGATCCTGGCACATCACGCCAGCTGCCACATAGGCCCGGGGCTGTCCGACCGACGGCCGGACAGCCCCTCGGCAAGATCTTCATCAGTCTTCCAGGGCCTGTCCGACGCGTCTGAAGACCGACCGCTCGGACGTGTCCGCAGGCCCTTGTACAGTCGTTTTCCTGGTCACATCAGACGTATTCCCTGTTACATCCGCGTGTGAAGGCCATCGGAGAAGGGCGCCCCATGGTCAGCTGGCGCCGGCACCGTGTCGATCGCACGGTCGATCGGGCGAGAACGGCCTCTCAGCGCAGCCGACCCAGGCAGGGCAGGAAACGACCGGTTCGTGCGGCGTATTCCCGGTAGGCGGTGCCGTGGATGCGGGTGAGATAGGGCTCTTCGATGCGGCGGACCTGGAGTTCGTTGCCGATGAGCATAGCGGCGGCGCCGGCCAGGGCCAAGAGATTGGGGAGGGTCAGGGCGAGGGCGGCGGTCATCGTGGTGAGTGCGGTGTAAACGGGGTTGCGCACCAGGCCGAACGGGCCGGTGGTGACCAGGGCGGGGTGCTCACCGGGGTCGACCGTCAGACGGAAGGAGGGCCCCATGGCGTGCTGGCAGACGAAGATCACGACGATGCTCGCACCAGCCAGTGCGGCTCCGGCGATCTGCAAGGTGGGCTCGTCCAGCACCGGTACCGGGTGCAGGGCGGCGAGCTCGGCCAGCGAGTGGAAGCCGACGAGCTCGGGTACCGGGTTGAGGCCGGAGAGTTCGGCTGCCAGACGGAAGCCGACGAGCTCGGCGAGTGGCGCGGCGACGCCTGTGACCAGGATTGCTCCGACGCGGATCACGCTTACGCACCAGTGGAACGCACCGGTGGGCCAGCGTAGTGCGTTCTCACTGAAGTGGTGCCGGTGGACGACTGCGCGGGCGACGACGTCGGTCAGGAGAAGTGCTGCGGTCAATGCCAGCGCCACGACGGGCATCGCGTCACTCCTCTTCAGGACTTCACGTCTTCACAGGTCGACAGGGCCGGGTCCATGGCCGCATCGCCGAAGGCAGCCCCCGCCGTCAAGCAGAGGAATCCGGCTCGCGCGACGTTACGGTGGCGAAGGACAGGCATCTTCAGGCGGCACGGCTAACTCCCCCTGGTACTGAGGGCTTTCCAGGCAGGGTGCGTCTAGCAGGACCGGGCCGGACATTCACCCATCCGATACTCAGGCCGTTCCTGTGTGCGGGAGCGCCACCCGGCCCCTGCTCTGCCGGTGCTGCACCGGCCCCAAGAGGCGCCGGGCCGTGGTCGGCAAGGCTGCCGGTACCGGCGTACTCCCGGCACTCTTTCCTGCCACGAGCTTTCGAAGGCGAGGTCCGAAATCGTACGGGTGGGCCTGGTTTTCACCCATGAGGGTGAGGGCGGTGTCTTCGTGTCGACGCCTGGGCAGCATGTATGACGGTAGTACGGAACGGGCTGCCGAGGGCAGAGGGGGACCGCACCATGCCGCAGGAATCCAACCGTAGCCTGTCCCGGGACCCAGTGGCCATCGTGGGGCTGGCCGGGATGTTCCCCAAGGCCCCTGACGTCCGCGCGTTCTGGGACAACATCGTGGCGGGCCGCGACTGTACCGAGGAAGTGCCCTCCGCCTGGTGGGATCTGGAGGACTTCTACGACCCCGACCCCTTCGCCCCCGACAAGACCTACGGCCGGCGCGGCGGCTTCCTCACCCCGGTGCGGTTCGACCCGATGTCGTTCGGCATGCCCCCGAAGACCCTCGACTCCACCGGGCTCGTCCAGTTGCTGAGCCTGATGGTGGCGCGCGAGGTGCTGAGCGACGGCGCCTGCGGTCGCGACGACTGGTACGACCCGGGCCGTACGGGTGTGGTGCTGGGTGTGTGCGGCACCAACACCACCCTCATCCCGCTCGCGGCCCGGCTGCTCGCGCCCCTCCTGGTCAAGGCGATGCGGTCCCGCGGCGTGGCAGAGGAGGAGGCGCAGCAGGCAGCGCGCGACTACCTGCACGAACTTCCGTCGTGGACGGAGGACTCCTTCCCGGGCATCCTGGGGAACGTCGTCTCCGGGCGGATCGCCAACCGCCTGGACTTGCGGGCGGCCAACCACACGGTGGACGCCGCGTGCGCCAGTTCGCTGGCGGCGGTGCGGGCCGCGGTCGACGAGCTGGTCAGCCGCCGCGCCGACCTGATGATCACTGGCGGGTGCGACGCGGACAACTCCATCGTGTCGTTCATGTGCTTCAGCAAGACGCCGGCGCTGTCCTTCAGCGGCCGGGTGCGACCCTTCGACGCCGAAGCCGACGGCACGCTGATCGGCGAGGGCATCGGGATGCTGGCGCTCAAGAGGCTGGCCGACGCCGAGCGTGACGGGGACCGCGTCTACGCGGTGCTGCGCGGGCTGGGGAGTTCGAGCGACGGCGTGGCCAAGAGCATCTACGCACCCAGCAAGGACGGCCAGTCGGTGGCGCTGCGGCGTGCGTACGACGACGCCGGCTGCCCGCCGGACTCGGTGGAGCTGGTGGAGGCGCACGGCACGGGCACCCCCGCCGGTGACGAGGTGGAGGTCACGGCGCTCAACGAGCTGATGGGCGTGGCCGATGACAGTCGGCACGTGGCCGTGGGCAGCATCAAGTCGCAGGTGGGTCATACGAAGGCGGCGGCGGGCGCGGCAGGGATGATCAAAGCGGCGCTGGCTCTGCACCACAAGGTGCTGCCACCCACAGTCAACGTGGAGTCACCCGCGCCGGTGGTCACCGCGGACGGCGCCGTCTACGTCAACACCACCGCCCGGCCGTGGGTGCGCGACCCCGGCCGCCCGGTGCGGCGTGCGGGCGTGTCCGCCTTCGGGTTCGGCGGGGTGAACTACCACGCCGTGCTCGAGGAACACCGCGGCGGCGGGCGGGACGAGCGGGCGCTGCACCTGGTGCCGCGGGCCTGCCTGTGGCACGCCCCGGAGCCCGGGCGACTGCTCTCCCTCCTCGAAGCCGGTGCGGATCCGGCCGAGGACGGCAGCGTGCCGCCGGACCACGCCCGTCTGGGGTTCGTCGCAGCGGACGAGGAGCACCGGGCGCGGCTGCTGGCAGCCGCGGTCGAGAGGCTTCGCACGGGCGGTGCGGACGAGGAGTCGTGGCGGCTGGCCCAGGGCGTGCTCTACCGCCGTAAGGCGCTGCCGGCCGGTACGAAGGTGGCTGCGCTGTTCACGGGGCAGGGCAACCAGTATCCGGAGATGGGGCTGCGGGCGCTGCTGGCGGTTCCGCCTCTGCGGGAGGCCTTCGACGAGGCCAATGCCCTCTTCCCGCCCGGCGAGACGCTGGCCCGGACGGTGTTCCCGCCCCCGGGCGACGAGGACACCTCCCGCGCGGCCCGCGAGCGGCTGAACCGTACCTCTTACGCCCAGCCGGCGATCGGGGCCCTGGCGGCCGGCCAGTACCGTTTTCTGCAGGAGCTGGGATTCGCTCCGGACGGTGTGCTGGGGCACAGCTTCGGTGAGCTGACGGCGCTGTGGGCGGCCGGAGTGCTGGGCGACGACGCGTACCGGTCGCTGGCACGGGCCAGGGGACGGGCGATGGAGGAACGGCCGGAGGCGGGGTCGGACCCGGGGGCGATGGCGGTCGTCCGGGCGGAGGACGGGACGGTCGCCGGCCTGCTCGCCGCACACCCCGAAGTGGCGGCGTGCAACCGCAACGCGCCCGACGAGCAGGTCGTGGGCGGCCCCACCGAGGCCGTCGAACGCTTCGTGTCCCACTGTGTGCAACAGGGCGTCCCGGCGAAGCGGCTGCCGGTGGCCGCCGCGTTCCACACCCCGCTCGTCGGGCACGCGGTCCGCCCGTTCGCCGAGGCCTGCGCGCGGGTGGACTTCGCCGCACCCGGGGTTCCCGTGTACGCCGGTGCGGCGGGTGCGCGCTACGGGCAGGGGCCGGAGGCGGACCGGCTCACGTTGACCCAACAGCTGCTGCGGCCGGTGGACTTCATGGAACAACTGCGGCAGATGCAGGCCGACGGCTTCGGGGTCTTCGTCGAGTTCGGGCCCGGCAACACCCTGACCCGCCTGGTGGAGCGCACGCTCGGTGCCGACGCGGTGGTGGCGGTCCCGTGCGACGGGGGAGAGAAGGGTCCCGACAGCGCCGCCGTGCTGAAGGAGGCGGCCCTGTGTCTGGCCGTGCTGGGACGGCCGGTGGCCGACATCAACCGGTACGACGCCCCGGTGCCCGACGAGCAACCGGCCCCGTCGGCGGTCTCCAGGGTGCTGGAGGGGCCGAACTTCGCGCTCAAGGCCCGCCAGGAGCAGCTCCGACAGCAGGGGGGTCGGCCTGTCACCGGGGCGCTCGTACCTGCCGCCGGCAGCGTGCCGGCCGCCTCAGCAGCGGCCGACCCGCTGGCCCGGGCCGCGGCCGACCACCTCGCCGCCCACGTCCGTTACCTCGACGGTCAGCTGGCGACCCAGCGGGAGCTGGTGGAGCTGCTGCGCTCGCGTACGGGCAACGGGCACGGCCCCGATGCGGCCCTGGCCACGACGGTGGGCGCGATCACCGAGCACAGCCTGGCCGTGGGAGAGGCCCACACCCGGGCGGGCGAGGTGGTCGCCCAGCTGCTGAGCGGAACAGGCACGGCCTCGGCGGCACCTCCGGCCCTGCCGATGGCGAACGGCCGGGCGGACGGCGTGGATGCCCTGGGACAGGCGCTCGCCGCCGAGGGATCGCCCGGCACCCACCGGACGCCCGGCACCAACGGTAGCCCTGGCCCGGACGGCGGCCCCGGCACCGGCACCGGCCCGGAGGAGAACGACCGGTCGGCCCTGGCCGCGCTGATGGCCGACGACAGGATGCTCGACACCCCCGTCCAGGACATCACGGACATCGACCCGGAGGAGGCGGAGCAGGTCGTCCGCCAGATCGTCGCGGACAAGACGGGCTACGACGTCAGCATGCTCGAGCCGGACATGTACATCCAAGAGGACTTGGGCATCGACTCCCTCAAGCAGGTGGAGATCGGGGCGGAGGTGTGGCGCCGGTATCCGGTGATCAAGCGCGAGGAGCTCTTCCGCTTCAGCGAGGCCCGTACGGTCGGCGACCTGAGCACGATGCTCAAGGAGTTGTTCACCTCCCCGCGGTCGGGCCTGCGGCACTCCGGCGACGTGCCCCTCGGCCGGGCGTACGTATCGTTGCGGACCCTGCCGCCCGTGGACGTCCTCACCGGCGTCCACGACGAGCAACCGTGCGCCGTGATGCTCGACGACGGCGGCGAGTTGTGCGCCGGCCTCGGACGGGCCCTGGCCGGCCGCGGGTGGAGCGTGCGGCGTCTGACCGTGCCCGGCGTGCCCGCCGGCGATCGGGGCAGCCATCCGCTGGACAGCTGGTCGGAGGGTGAGCTGCGCGACCGTCTCGCCGAGGTCCTCGGCGAGGCCGGCCGTATCGACCTGTGCCTGCTGCCGCTGAGTCGCTCACGCGTCACGAACGCCGACGAGGCGGTCAACAGGCTGACGCACGGGCTGCTGTTCGCCAAGCGCGCGAGGACGGTGCTGCTGGAGGCCGCACGGGCGGGCAGCCGGCCGGCGTTCGTCACGGTGACGCAGCTCGACGGGTGCCTGGGGTATGCGGGCTCCGGCGGCGACCCCGTGGCCGCCCTCGCCGGCGGGCTGGCGGGCCTGGTCAAGTCCGCCGCACTGGAGATGGCCCCGGTCTTCTGCCGTGCGCTCGACTTCGCCCCGGACATGGCGCCGGACGCGGTGGGCGAGGTGCTGCTGGAGGAGATCGCGGACGTCGCCACCGACGTACTGGAAGTAGGCAGGGACGGGCAGCACCGGCGTACTCCGGCCCTGTCGGACCGTCCGCAGCGGCTCCTGCCGCACGCCCCCGGCGGGCCGGCCGGTCTCACCGAGGACGACACCCTGCTGGTCACGGGCGGCGCCGGCGGCATCACGGCGTGGTGCCTGGAAGCCCTGGCGGAGGACCACCGGTGCGGCTACGTCCTCATGGGCCGCCGGCCCGAGGAGGACGACGGCGTCCGGGCGGAGCTGGAGGCATTGCGCTCGCGCGGCGTCCGGGCCGACTACGTCAGCGCCGACGTTCAGGACGTCACCGCCGTGCGTGCGGCGCTGGCGCCGCACGCGGACCGCATCACGGGCGTATTGCACGCGGCCGGCGTGCTGGGCGACCGGCCACTGGCCGAGATGACGGCCGAGTCCACGGCACCCGTGATCGGGACGAAACTCTCCGGCCTGCAGCATCTGCTCGACGCACTCGGGCCCGAACGGCTGCGGCATCTGGTGGTGTTCGCTTCGGTGGCGGGCCTGTGGGGCAACGTACGGCAGGCTGACTACGCCCTCGCCAACGAGGGCATGATCCGCCACGTCTGCGCGACGCAGGCGGCGTACCCGGCCCTGCGGGCGGTACCTCTCGTCTGGGGGCCGTGGGAGGGCGGCATGGCCGAGGCCGTCCACCGGCTGTACGCCCAGGCCGGCGTCCCCGTGCTCTCCCGCGAGGCCGGCACAACGTACTTCCGCGACCTGATGGGGACCGGGCAGCCGGCCGGCGAGGTCACCGTGGTGGGGCCCACGGCCCCCTGGCTGCGTAGGTCCGACGGCCTGCCCGCCGAGGGGCTGACGGCCGTCCGCTCGCTCACGGGCCTGGAGGACGAGCCGATGTTGCACGACCACCGCGTGGCGGGCCATCCGCTGGTGCCGATGACCGGGCTACTCGGAGCGGTCCTGCACACCGTGGAGCGCGCCCAGGGCGGCAGCCTGACGGCCGTTCGGTGCCGGGACATCCGCATCGTCCGGGGCCTGTACCTCGACGGCCACCACCCGCGGGCGGTGTGCTTCCACATGGCGCCGGACGAGCAAGCCGACGCCGTCCGGGTGCGGATGCTCAACGTGGACGGACAGGACGGCCGGACGAGGTTCGAGATGCTCGTGGTGTGTGCCGAGGAGCCCGCCGAAGCGCCGCACCTCGACCTCCCCCGATACGAGCCCACCGGCACCCTTCACCCCTGCTACATCGAGCGGACCCTCTTCAACGGACCGTCCCTGGCCGGATTGCGCGACGTCCTCGAAGAGGACGCGGAGCGGCTCGTGCTGTCCGCCCGGCTCCGCGACCCGGAGTTCGCCTCCGGGGCGTACGCCGGACAGCTGTTCAGCCCCGGGCTCTCCGACCTCCTGCTGCAGGGAGCCGCGCTGATCACCCACCGGATCAAGGGCAGCGGCGGCATCCCGGTGAGCGCCGAGCACGTCGACCTCTACGCGCCCCTGCCCGACGACGAGCCGTTCGTGGTCGTCGCCGAGGCCGTCAAGGCGTCCGTGCTGGACACGTACTGCACCGTCACCGCGTGCGAGCCCGGCGGCCGGGTCCTGCAGAAGTGGACCAAGCTGCGGATGCTGGACGTGAACGAGGCCCAGGCGGGCCGTCTGCTCGCCACCTTCCGTTCCTCCCAGGCGGCGGCCGGCCGTACGGGCACCGGGTGAAGGAGGCCGCCATGGACGAACTCGGCTTCGAAGGCACCCCTGTGGGCCACGTGACCCGGCCCGTGGCTACCCAGCCCATCGCTCCCTGCCCCGTGGCTGCTCAGCCCGTCGCTGCAACTGCAGATCCGCACGCCGGTATGCCGGTAGCTGTACCGCCCGTACCGGCCGTACGGGATGGCAACGACGTCGCGGATGTGGGCGCCCTGGCAGTACGCATGGCGCAGCAGGTGCAGCGGGCCCACGCAGCCGTCGTGGAGGCGCACCGCGCGATCAGCGCCTGGCAGCTGCGGCGCCTGGGTTCCTCCCCCGCACCGTACGCCGCACCACCGCAGGCGCCACCTGATGCCGCATCTCCTCCGGTCGTCCTCGCGCCGACAGTACCCCGGCAGGCACCGCAGCGCCCCGCACCGCCGCCGAAGGTCCCTGGCGCCGCGGATTACGGCCGCGCTCTGAACACCCTGAAGGCGGAGTGGTCGGCAAAGATGACGGGCACCGCCCGGAGCGCGGAACCCAAGTCTGCTGGCCGCACCGCTGCCTTCACCCCGTCTCTCTCCGACTGGGCCCGGCTCGGGGGACCGGCCGTCATCGTGCGCACGGCGGTGCGGCGGCTGCGCGAGGCCGGGGCCCTGGCCTCCGGGCGCGTGGAGGTCACATGGCACGAGCTGCCGCCCTCCGGGCCGGTGCCTCTGAGCCCCGTCTGCCACCCCGGCGGGGCCGACGCCCCGGCACGCTGCGACGTCCGCGACGGCGGCGGCCGCACACTCCTGACCGTGTCCGCCGGTACGGAGGACAGCAGCCCGCCGGACCGGCCCGGCGTTCCCCGCTACCCCCGGGAATTCAAGCCGCCGGCCCGTACGTCCGTCGACCGGCTGACAGCCGGCGACCTCGACGCGCTGGTACGCGGGGACGTGGCCGCTGTCCTCGGCAGTGCCTTCGGCCAGCAGCACGTGGCGTCCGAGCTCCGGCCCGAACCGTGGCCCGAGCGGCTTCTGGAGGAGGTGGCCTCGATCGCGCCACGCGGCGGGCACTGGAGGCAGGGCCTCCTGACCGCCACGACCCTGCCGGCCGGTGACGGGGACGTCTGGCCCTTCTTGCTGGAGGCCGTCAGCGAGGTCCTGCGGGTCTACCTCTTCCACCGGGGCGTCCACCTGTGCCTGCCGGGAGCACACGCGGTTCCCGTGCCGGGCGGCACAGCCCATGGAGAACTGCTCGGGCCGCTGGACGGGCCGCTGGGGCTGCGGGTGGAGATCAGCCGCGCGGGCTGGGTCCCCCGCCCCTTCGTCACCGCCGATGCGGACGTCACCTCGGCGGACGGGGAGACGGTGGCCCGGCTGCGGGACGTGGGCGTGGCGCTGTACGGCAGGCCGGAGGACGAACCGCTGCTCCATTTCGACAACGCAGGCATCCGGCTGACCTCCGTCGGCAGCCCTGCGTACTCCACCGAAATGCACATGGCGCACGCCTCCGAGGGAGACGTGGCGCAACTGGGCGCCGCAAGCGGGCAGTACGGCACCGAACTGTGCCCGGTGCGCCCGCGCCTGCCCGGGGGCGACTTCCTGATGATCGACCGTGGAGTGGAAGTCAGGCAGGGAACGGCGGCGGACAGGACTGGTGCGTACGGCGTCAGCGAATACGACATGCCGCCCGACCCGTGGTACTGCAGGGAGAACGGAACGCGGTCGGTTCCGGCCCTGGCCCTGATGGAGATCTCGCTGCAGCCGGCGGGCCTGCTCAGCGCCCTGACCCTGGGCGTTGCGCTCCAGCACCCCGACGAGCCGTACGTGTGCCGCAACCTCAACGGAAAGGCGACGCTGCTGCGCGACGCCGACCCCCGCGGCACGACCGTCACCCAGCGCCTCACCGTCCTGTCGGTCACCGACCTGCCGGGCGCCACGCTGCACCGCTACCGTTTCGAACTGAGCACGGGCGGCCGGTCGTTCTACGAGGGTGAGGCGCTGCACGGCTACTTCACACAGGGGGTGCTGGACCTTCAGCAGGGCATGGACAAGGGCCGTTGTGTCCCCCCGTGGCTGGACCGGCAGGGGACGCCGCCGACCGGGCTGCGCCGGCTGGACGCGCGGGGCGACGCACGGCTGGGCACCGGACGACTTGCACTGCTGGAAGACTTGGTGCTGGTGCCCGGCGGTGGTGACCACGGAGCGGGGTACGTGCTGTGCACCAAGCCGGTGCGCGCGGACGACTGGTACTTCCACCACCACTTCTTCCGTGACCCCGTGATGCCCGGCTCGGCCGGAGTGCAGATGCTGTTCCAGCAGGTGCAGGCGTTCGCCCTGCACACCGGGCTCACCGGCGACCTGCCGGACCCGGAGCTCGGGCTCGTCACCGGCGAGCCGCTGAGCTGGAACTACGGTGCGCAGATCCTGCGCGAGCACCGGCAGGTGCGCGGTGAGGTGCACATCCGAAAGGTGACCCGGAAGCGGGACCGGCTGCTGATCCGCGCGGACGGCAGCGTGTGGCGCGACGACCTGCGGATCTACCACGTGCGGAACATCGTCCTCGGAAACCGGCTCGCAGGCCGGAAGGGCGGCGTGTGACGGAAGGGAAGGACAGGGCCTGACGCGTGACGGAAGGGAAGGCCTGACGGAGGGCGGTGCCCGATGGAAGGGAAGGACAGTGCCTGACGGACCGTACGACCGCCTGACCGCAGTGCCCGCTGGGACAGCAGAGCCCACGGCGACCGCTGTGCACAGTGACCCCGAGGGCGTGTACCGGGTGCTGTCGTTGCTGGAGGCCCCCTGCCACCTGGTGCGCATCGGGGGCCGGGTGGGCATGTGCCATGTGCCGCCGCGGGGAGCGGAGGCGCTGGCCACCGCGGGGGCGATGCCGCCCGAACGGCTCGGATCCCCCGGCTTCCTGCGTCGGCACGGCCTGCGCCTGCCGTACATGGCGGGCGCCATGGCCGGCGGCATCGCCGGTACGCGCCTGGTGGCCGCCCTGTCGCGTGCCAGCATCCTCGCGGCGTTCGGCGCGGCGGGGCTGCCGGAGGCGCGGATCGACGCGGCGCTGGGCGAGCTGGCGCGGCAGCTCGGCGACCGGCCGTACGCGTGCAACCTCATTCACAGCCCCGCGGCGCCCCACCTGGAACGGATCGTGGTGGACCTGTGCCTGCGACACCGGGTGCGGTGCGTGGAGGCGTCGGCGTTCGTCCGGCTCACGCCGGAGCTGGTGCGCTACCGCCTCACCGGCCTGCGGCGCGACCGGGCGGGCGGAGTGCACGCGGAGCACGTGGTCATCGGGAAGGTCTCCCGGGAGGAGACGGCGGAGATGTTCCTGCGGCCGGCGCCGGAGGCGCTGGTCCGGGTGCTGCGGGACCAGGGCCGGGTGACCGCCGAGCAGGCCGGGCTGGCCCGTGCGGTGCCGATGGCCGACGCCGTCACGGTCGAATCCGACTCGGGAGGCCACACGGACCGCAGGCCGCTGGCCGTGCTGTTGCCCGCGCTGGCACGGGTGCGCGCGCGGGTCGCGCGGGAGTGCGGCGACGGAGTACCGCCCGTACACCTGGGGGCGGCGGGTGGCATCGGCTCGCCGCACGCCGTGGCGGCGGCCTTCGCGCTGGGCGCCGACTACGTGGTCACCGGCTCGGTGAACCAGGCCGCAGTGGAGGCGGACACGTCGGCGGCGGCCAAGCGGCTGCTGGCGCAGGCGGGGATCGCGGACTGCGTCATGGCACCGGCCGCCGACATGTTCGAACAGGGCATCCAGGTCCAAGTGCTGGGGCGCGGCACAATGTTCCCCGCCCGGGCCGGCCTCCTGTACCGGCTGTACCACGAGCACGGAGGCCTCGACGAACTGCCGGCCGCCGAACGGCAGCGCCTGGAGGAGCGGGTGCTGCGCCGGTCGCTGGACCGGACGTGGCAGGACACGGCCGCCTATCTCAAGGAGCACCACCCCGACTGGCTGGCCCGGGCCGAGCGCGACCCGAAGCACCGCATGGCCATGGTGTTCCGCTGGTACCTCGGTATGACCTCCCGGTGGGCCGTCACAGGAGCACCCGACCGTGCGGGGGACTGGCAGATCTGGTGCGGCCCGGCGATGGGGGCGTTCAACGCCTGGACCGCCGGCACGGCCCTGGCAGCGCCCGGCCGCCGCGAGGCCGCGGTGATGGCGGAGCATTTGATGCGCGGCGCGGCCTACCAGACCCGGACCGGCCATCTGCGGGCCACCGGCGTGCGCATCCCGTCGGCCAGCGCCGAGTACCGCCTGCCCGCGGAGGCGGCCGGGTGATCGCAACCAGAGGTTGTCCGGAGGACAGTCCGGAGTGCGCGAAGCGGGGGCAAGAGGCAGGGCTGCTGTCCCTCGCCTCCGTTCTCTTCCATAACGCGTAACCCTCGAGGCCCGCTCCGGACAGACACCAAGGCCCCTCAGTCCCATGGACGACTGGATGACGTTCCCTAGTAGTGCTTCGTTAGGTTTGCGGTCGTCTGTTTCTGGGCTGGACGCGTGTGCTGGGCAGCGGACGGCCACAGGTGGTGCAGGTGCCGGTCCAGCACCGCAGCAGGCCCGTCGGTTCGGCGGCATTGCCGGTTGTTCGACCAGTAAGGCCCGCAGCGGCAGCACTCCGTCCCACCGGCTGCGGCCTCCGCCCTGTTCCTGGGCGGTGCGGCGGGCTTCCTTGCCCGACGGCCTGACCCCGAGCACGGCGAACCGCGAGGTCATGACGCCGCCACCGACGCCCGCCCGCACTTGGGAAACGACACGTCGTCGACCACGCACACCTGCGGTGTGATCACCTCCGTCAGGCGTTCGACGATCCGCCGCCGCACCGGCAGCAGATCCCACGGCGACGGATTCACGAACTGCTGCAGGGCCTGCATGTTCCCGTCCGGCAACCGCCCGGCCATCGGCTGGACCGACTTCCGCCAGCCATCCAGCATCAGGCCCCGCAGATAACACCCACTCCACCGCCGCTGATCCCGCCGCGGAAGTGAGGCGAACACATCGGCAACGAACTCCGATAACTCGCCCTAAAGCCGTTCCACCTCCCCAAGCCTCATGCCCTCCACCATGCCCCCCGACCAGCCAAGATCGGCAGACCTAACGAAGTACTACTAGGGCGCGTATTCGGTTGTGATCAATTTGTGGGATTGGCCTTCGCGGCGGGGTCTGATCCGGTAAATCGTGTTGCGTGACGCGGATGCAACT
>NZ_JBVIQR010000081.1:0-12781 GCF_055576875.1 Streptomyces sp. NPDC033229
GCGGTACGAAGAGGTAGTGGTAAACGGTGGTGATGCCGAATTGCCAGCGCGCCAACGTTTCCGGCGCCAGAGCCAGGTCCACGCGGTCTCTCCTTGCCTCTTGCGACACCGGCGACTCACGCCTCCGGTGGTTTGCACCCTTTTGCCCCAGTGAAAGCGGGGCATAAAAGACGAGCTTGTGAACGCGTTCACATTCACAAGCATTATGGCGCACCCGCTTTTCGGACAATCACCGGGGGGGTACCGTTCGGCCCTTGCGGGCCCGGAGGACGGCTGTACGGTGCCCTCTGACGCCGGACGTCCGCCAGTCGGGCGCACGCACCACCGCTGCGCGGCGGTGTCCTCAGTCGCCGGACGAGCTGGTTTGGCTGAGGTCAGCCACATCAAGCCCGTCCGGCGATCGAGGACGCGCCCGCAGGGCGCCTTGCCGCCGCAGGCGGCACGCCACCGGCCTACAGCCGGGGATCCGCCGGGGCGCCTAGAACTCCTTGCGGAACGTCTCAGCCGTCTGTACGAAGAGATCGTTCGCCTCGGTCTCACCGATCGTCACCCGGACGCCCTCCGGGAACGGCCGTACGACCACACCCGCGCGCTCGCACGCGGCCGCGAAGTCCTGCGACCGCTCCCCCAGCGGCAGCCAGACGAAGTTGGCCTGCGACTCCGGCAGCGTCCAGCCCTGCGCGGTCAGCGCGCCGACCACCCGCGCCCGCTCACCCACCAGCGCGTCCACCCGCTCGCGCAGCGCGTCCTCGCGGCGCAGCGAGGCGACCGCCGCGTCCTGCGCCAGCTGGGTCACCCCGAAGGGCACGGCCGTCTTGCGCAGCGCCGCCGCGACCGGCTCGTGCGCGATCGCGAAACCGACGCGCAGCCCGGCCAGTCCGTACGCCTTCGAGAAGGTGCGCAGCACGCAGACGTTCGGCCGGTCGCGGTAGAGGTCGATGCCGTTGGGGACGCTCTCGTCGCGGATGAACTCGATGTACGCCTCGTCGAGCACCACCAGGACGTCGGAGGGCACCCGGTCCAGGAAGGACTCCAGCTCGGCCCGTCGCACGACCGTGCCGGTGGGGTTGTTGGGGTTGCAGACGAAGATCAGCCGGGTCCGGTCAGTGATCGCCGCGAGCATCGCCTCCAGGTCGTGCACATCGCCGTCGGTCAGCGGCACCGGTACGGGCGTGGCGCCCGAGACCTGCGTGATGATCGGGTACGCCTCGAAGGAACGCCAGGCGTACATGACCTCGTCGCCGGGGCCCGCCGTCGACTGGATCAACTGCTGCGCGACGCCGACCGAGCCGGTGCCGGTGGCGATGTGCGTGACGGGCACCCCGAAACGTTCCGCCAGCTCCAGCATCAGGCCCGTACAGGCCATGTCGGGGTAGCGGTTGAGGGAACCCGCGGCCTCGATCGCGGTCTCCAGCACACCGGGCAGCGGCGGGTAGGGGTTCTCGTTGGAGGACAGCTTGTACGCGACGGGGCCGTCGGCGGCGGCCGGCTTGCCCGGCTTGTAGGTGGGAACGCCGTCCAGCGCGGCGCGCAGCTTCGGGGTCTTCTCGGTCACCGCAGGTCCTCCTCGACATCCCGTGCGCGCGGGCGGCGCCGCACGGGGAAAGCGCACACGAATAGCGGACATGAATACTGCACACCTTAAGAGGATTGCCCCGGGCGGCGTCCAGCATCGAGTGCGAGTGCCGTACCCGTCGGCCGCCGCCCGCCGTATCCGCGCGACACGGCTTAACGTGCCGGGGGAGCGCTCCCTTTTTTCCCGTGCGCCGGTGGCGGGCGCCGTGGCGCGCATCCCCCGTGAAGGTGAGTTGAGACCTCTTCGAGACCTGAACCATTCATGAGAGTCGGATATGCCAGAGGCGCGCGGCCCCTTATGTGTACCCCCAACTGGCTTTGTTTCCATGGTCATTAGGGAGGAGCGACCGTGCAGAAACGTGCCTGTCAACAGTGAAAACCGGTTCCCCGCCAACGGACCAACCGAGCCCTACTATCGGCTCGCCATGACAGCAGCAGGGAAGCACCAGGTGAGCCGGACGGACCTCTCCCGCAGAGGCAGCCGGCAGGGCCGTGCGGGAATCCGGGACGTGGCCGCCGCCGCCGGGGTGTCGATCACGACCGTCTCCGACGCGCTCAACGGCAAGGGCCGGCTACCGGACGCGACCCGCCGCCATGTCCGCGAGGTCGCCGACCGGCTGGGCTACCGCCCGTCGGCCGCGGCCCGCACCCTCCGCACGGGCAAGTCCGGCCTCATCGGCCTGACCGTGACCACCTACGGGGATGAACCTTTCACCTTCACCGAGTTCGCGTACTTCGCCGAGATGGCCAGGGCCGCCACCTCCGCCGCCCTCGCCCGCGGCTACGCCCTGGTCATCCTCCCCGCGACCTCCCGTCACGACGTGTGGTCCAACGTCGCCCTCGACGGCACCGTCGTCGTCGACCCCTCCGACCACGACCCCGTGGTCACCGACCTGGTCCGCCAGGGCATCCCCGTCGTCTCCGACGGCCGCCCCGCCGGCACCCTCCCCGTCACCGCCTGGGTGGACAACGACCACGAGGCGGCCGTCCTCGGCATCCTCGACCACCTGGCCGCCGCCGGCGCCCGGCGCATCGGGCTGCTGACCGGCACCACCACCGACACCTACACCCGGCTCTCCACCACCGCCTATCTGCACTGGTGCGAGCGGGTCGGCCAGGACCCGGTCTACGAGGAGTACCCCGCCCACGACCCCTGCGCCGGGGCGGTGGCCGCCGACCGGCTGCTCGCCCGCCCCGACCGGCCCGACGCCGTGTACGGCCTGTTCGACCCCAACGGCACCGATCTGCTCGCCGCCGCCCGCCGCTACGGCCTGCGGGTACCGGACGACCTGCTGCTCGTCTGCTGCAGCGAGTCCACGGTCTACGCCACCACCGAGCCGCCCGTCACCACCCTCTCCCTCAAGCCACGGCGCATCGGCACGGCCGTCGTCCAGCTCCTCATCGACGCCATCGAGGGGCTCGACACCGGGCGGCCGGTGGAGCAGGTCATACCGACGGAGCTCATCGTGCGGACCTCCTCCGAGCGCCGCCCGCCGCGCACCACCGTCAGTCCTCCGCGCGGCCCCGCCACGCCCTGACCGCAGCCGGTCAACCAAGAACACGAGCCGGTCACCCGAAGCCCTGAACGGTCAACCCGAGCACCGGGGCCGAACGACCGGACCACCGACGAAAACGGAACGCCGCGAGCCGAGCGGAACGCCGTGACAACGGCGTATATCGGCCACGGCAGGGATCCGTCAGCCACAGGAGAGGTCCGTCACCAACCCCAGGACGGCTTCTCAGGGCCCCCTTCAAGGGGAGCGAACGCCTCAATTGGGGAGAAATGACCGGCGTCGTCGCACGCCCTCCTCGATTGACAGCCCCTGGTGCGTGCACAAGCCACGACGGTCATTCCTATGATGGGCGCACGACACCACGGACCGCCATCGACCAGGCAAGGTCCACAAGGTGCACGGCGGCGCGATGGTGGAGGGGTCGATGACTCAGGGGGCCGGTCAGGGACCCGTACGGACCACGGCGGCGGTGCCGCCCTTCCCCGGGTACGCCGCGCCGCCTCCCATGCCCGCGTACGCCCACGTGGAGCCGCCCTCGGAGTACCCCCCGGGCTACACCCCGACCGCCCGTGACCTGCCGGTCATCGGCCGGAGTGCCGCCCCGCGGGACGTGCCGACCGTCAAGCTGACGCCGATCGCCGACCCGCAGCCGGCGCCCGTGCCCGGCGGCCTCGGTCCGCTGTACGTCGTCGGCGACGTCCACGGCTACCTCGACGAGCTCTACGCGGCACTCGCCGCCGAGGGGCTCATCGACGCGAACGGCCAGTGGGCCGCGGGCAACGCCCGGCTGTGGTTCCTCGGCGACTTCACCGACCGCGGCCCGGACGGCGTCGGGGTCATCGACCTCGTCATGCGGCTGTCCGCCGAGGCCGCGGCCGCCGGGGGCTACTGCAAGGCCCTCATGGGCAACCACGAACTGCTGCTCATCGGCGCCAAGCGGTTCGCCGACACCCCCGTCCAGTCCGGCGCCGGCACCGCCTCGTTCCAGGCGGCCTGGCTGCTCAACGGCGGCCAGCGCACCGACATGGAGCGGCTCGAGGACCACCACATGCAGTGGATGTCCCGGCTCGACGCGATGGCCGAGGAGGACGGGCACCTGCTCGTGCACTCCGACACCACCGCCTACCTCGACTACGGCGACTCCATCGAGGCCGTCAACGACGCCGTCACCGAGGCCCTCCAGCGCAACGACCCGGACGAGGTCTGGGACCTGTTCCGCAAGTTCACCAAGCGGTTCGCCTTCCGCGACGACGAGGCCGGACCGATGGCCGTGCGGGAGCTGCTGGACACCTACGGCGGCGGCCGCATCGTGCACGGCCACAGCCCCATCCCCTACCTGCTCGGCGAGGTCGGCACCGAGGACGCGGACGGTGACGAGGACAGCGGCCCGGTCATCGAGGGCCCGCACCTGTACGCGGACGGGCTCGCGGTCGCGATGGACGGCGGGGTCACAATGGCCGGAAAGCTACTGGTGGTGCAACTCCCGCTGGGGGACTGAGGGTTCATCGGACCGGCGCACGGGCAGGTACGGGGTTCCACTGGCGCGGGGTAATTCGGCAAACTCTCTGTCACCTCGCGACAGAACGGCTCTACCATCGGCTTATCCGTAGCAGGCTCTCCTCCGTTTCCGCCCACTGCCGGTGCCAAGCCGGCGACGAGGCCCTACGGAGCATCGGGGGATGCACATGAACAGCGCTCCGCACCTGCTGGCCGAGGACCGCCCGGAATTCGAGCGCGTCCTCGACCAAGCGTTGCGTACCGCAGACCATGACCCGGAACTGGCCGCCGCGATAGGACAGCGGCTCGACGCAGAACAGCTCCGCACGATGGCGCGGAGCGCCATGGCCGCCATCGCGGCCTGTGCGGCGACCGAATACCAGAGCTTCCTGAAGGCGCGCGAAGAGATGCGCGCGCCCTCCAATGCCGCCCAGCCCCAGCCGGTCGGCAGCGGTGCGCGCGGCGGGGACGGCGATGCCGGTGGCGGGGTCTCGTCCCTCACCGTCGTCGGTGACGTCTCCGAGGCGGCCGGCGCGGGCGCCGGCGCGGTGCTGGCCGTCCTCGCCCCTGTCCTCGCCGGGATCGCGGCGCTGCTCTTTCTCCTCGTCGGCTACGTGCTGCGCACGGTCGCGTCGAACGAGGCCGTGGCGGACCCGATGATCACCGTCGGCTGGTGGTTCGCCGGTCTCACCGTCGCCGGAGTGTTCGTCGCCATGGTCGGCATGCTCGTCACCGCCCTGCGCAACGGCTCGGGCCTGGCACAGGACGCGCGCGGCCTGCGGCGGGGCGAGGACGCCGAGCGGGCCCGCGAGGTCTGGCGGCAGGCGCTGCTGGAGCGTGGCATGCTGCCGTTCCTGCGCGAGTCCCTCGCCAACGCCCCGGTCACCCCGCGCACACCGCCCGCCCCCTCACCCACTCCGCCCACGCCCCCGCCCAGAATCCGCGACCCCCACAGCCGTACGCCCCACCTCGGCTACTCCCGCCCCGGCTTCTCCAGCCCGGACGACGAGTCCTCCCCCAGCCCCCGCCCGGGCTACTCCCGCCCCGACTTCACCAGCCCCGACTACGGCGGCCCGGACCACCGGCCGGACTGAGCCGGGGCCGACGTGGCTGCTGTGCTGTGTCCTCAAGCGCTGGACGGGCTTGATTCAAGCCCGTCTGGGGGCACCTTTCCCACAGAGCAGACATATGCGGTCCTTTTGCGCCATGGAAACGGGAGAGCCACCGCACGGCGCGCGGTGGCTCTCCCCAGGTGCCGCGTACGGTGCGGGCTCAGTCGGCCAGCGGCAGATAGACCCGGTTGCCGCTCGCTGCGAACTCCTTGGACTTCTCCGCCATGCCCGCCTCCGCCTCGACGGCCAGGTCCCCGCCGTGCTCGCGCCGGATGTCCTGCGAGATCTTCATCGAGCAGAACTTGGGCCCGCACATGGAACAGAAGTGCGCGGTCTTCGCCGGTTCCGCCGGCAACGTCTCGTCGTGGAAGGCGCGGGCCGTGTCCGGGTCGAGGGCCAGGTTGAACTGGTCCTCCCAACGGAATTCGAAGCGCGCGTCGGAGAGCGCGTCGTCCCACTCCTGCGCGCCCGGGTGCCCCTTGGCGAGGTCCGCCGCATGCGCGGCGATCTTGTACGTGATGACGCCGGTCTTCACGTCGTCGCGGTCCGGCAGGCCCAAGTGCTCCTTCGGCGTGACGTAGCAGAGCATCGCCGTGCCCCACCACGCGATCATCGCCGCGCCGATCCCCGAGGTGATGTGGTCGTAGGCGGGCGCGACATCGGTCGTCAGCGGGCCGAGTGTGTAGAACGGCGCCTCCTCGCAGATCTCCTGCTGGAGGTCGATGTTCTCCTTGATCTTGTGCATCGGGACGTGCCCGGGGCCCTCGATCATCGTCTGTACGTTGTGCCGCTTGGCGATCGTGTTCAGCTCACCGAGCGTCCTCAACTCCGCGAACTGCGCCTCGTCGTTGGCGTCCGCGATCGAGCCGGGGCGCAGCCCGTCACCGAGGGAGTACGTCACGTCGTAGGAGGCGAGGATCTCGCAGAGCTCCTCGAAGTTCTCGTACAGGAACGACTCCTTGTGGTGCGCCAGGCACCACGCGGCCATGATCGAACCACCGCGCGAGACGATGCCGGTCTTGCGGCGGGCGGTCAGCGGGACGTAGCGCAGCAGCACGCCCGCGTGGACGGTCATGTAGTCCACGCCCTGCTCGGCCTGCTCGATGACCGTGTCCTTGTAGATCTCCCAGGTCAGCTCCTCGGCCTTGCCGTCGACCTTCTCCAGCGCCTGGTAGAGCGGCACGGTGCCGATCGGCACGGGGGAGTTGCGCAGCACCCACTCGCGCGTGGTGTGGATGTTGCGGCCGGTGGACAGGTCCATGACCGTGTCGGCGCCCCAGCGGGTCGCCCAGGTCATCTTCTCGACCTCCTCCTCGATGGAGGAGGTGACGGCGGAGTTGCCGATGTTGGCGTTGACCTTCACCAGGAACTTCTTGCCGATGATCATCGGCTCGATCTCCGGGTGGTTCACATTGGCCGGAAGCACGGCCCGTCCCGCCGCGATCTCCTCGCGGACGGTCTCGGGAGAAACGTTCTCCCGGATCGCCACGTACTCCATCTCCTCGGTGATCTCACCGCGGCGGGCGTACGCGAGCTGGGTCACGGCGGTGCCCGACCGGCCCCGGCGGGGCAGGCGGGGGCGGCCGGGGAAGACCGCGTCGAGGTTCTTCAGGCCCCCGCGCGGCGAGGTGTGCTTGAGCCCGTCGTCCTCCGGACGCATCGGGCGGCCCGCGTACTCCTCGGTGTCGCCGCGGCCGACGATCCAGTTCTCCCGCAGCGGCAGGAGACCGCGCCGGACATCGGTCGGGGCGGACGGATCGGTGTACGGGCCGGACGTGTCGTACAGCCGTACGTCCTGGCCGTTGGTGAGGTGGACCCGCCGTACCGGGACCCGAAGGTCCGGCCGCGAGCCGGTCACGTAGTCCTTGTGCCAGCCGATCCGGCCGGTTTCGGACGTGCGTGCATCCTGCGAGGTCATGAGACCAGACTCCCTACGCCGGCATTACCCGGTAACAGGTTCGGCGGTCGGCGCAGCGGCTTCCGTACGACGTGCGTACGGAGGTCAGCGCCCTCTCAGCCCGGTGCTCCGAGCTCCCGCGATTGCAAAGGTGGCACCACGCTAGCGCTTCCCCCGTCCGGAGGACCAGTGGGGCTTGCGATGATGCGGGGCGTGACCAGCTCAGACCGAAGTCCCCAGTCCCACTCGCACTCCCACTCCCACAGCCACGGCCCGGCCGCCCCCGTCTCCGCCCATCTGCGGAAGGTGATCGCGGCAGTACTGATCCCGTTCGCGGTCGCGGTGGTGGCCGGTCTGGTCGTGCTCTGGCCCGGTGGCGCGCCCGCGCACAAGCCCTCCGGACTGGGCCTCGACCAGCAGACCCGGGCGGGCCGGGTCGTCAAGATCGAGGAGGTCGATTGCGCCAAGGTGGGTGCCCTGCCGCAGCAGCAGGGGAAGCCCGGTGGCCAGGGCGGTCCCGGCTCGTCGGCGGCCCCTCCGGGGTCCTGCGAGAACGCGACCATCGAGGTCGCCGAGGGCCCGGACAAGGGCAAGACCTTCACCGAGGTCGTGCGGCCGGACTCCTCACGCCGCTACTCCGTGGGCCAGAAGGTGGTGCTCGCCCACGCGCCGAAGGCCCCGGAGAATCTGCGGTATTCGGTCACGGACGTGGACCGGACGATGCCGATGGTCGTCCTCGCCGCGCTGTTCGCACTCGCGGTCGTGGTCGTCGGACGGCTGCGTGGCGTCTTCGCGCTGATCGCCCTGGTCATCAGCTTCGGCGTGCTGACGATGTTCATCCTCCCGGCGATCCTCCAGGGCTCGAACCCGCTGCTGGTCGCCGTGGTCGGCGGCAGCGCGATCATGCTCATCGCGCTCTATATGTGCCATGGCCTCACCGCCCGGACCTCCGTGGCGGTGCTGGGGACGCTGACGTCGCTGGTGGTCATCGGACTGCTCGGCTCCCTGTTCATGGACTGGGCGCATCTGACGGGCAACACGGACGACCAGACGGCCCTGGTGCACGGCCTCTATCCACAGATCGAGATCCAGGGTCTGCTGCTGGCGGGGATCATCATCGGTTCGCTGGGCGTCCTCGACGACGTGACGGTGACGCAGACGTCGGCGGTGTGGGAGCTGAAGGAAGCCGACCCGAACGCGAGTTGGCGCAAACTGTATGGATCCGCCATGCGGATCGGCCGGGACCACATCGCTTCGGTGGTCAATACGCTGGTGCTGGCGTACGCGGGCGCGTCGCTGCCGCTGCTGCTGTTGTTCACGATCGCGGACGCCGGAGTGGGGACCGTCGCGACCAGCGAGCTCGTCGCGGGGGAGATCGTAAGGACGCTGGTGGGCAGCATCGGGCTGGTGGCCTCGGTCCCGGTGACGACGGCCTTGGCGGCGCTCGTCGTCAGCGCCGACCGTCAGACGGCGAAGGGCAAGGCCAAGGGGAAGCCCGGGGTGCGCGCCGGTGGCAAGGGCGGCAGGCGCCGCCGCGCGAAGTGACGGGGCGGGGCGGGGCGGGGCGGGACACGGCCATTAACCGGCGTTCTGCCCCTCGGGGTTGCCGGCGAGGATGCTGTCGAGGGCGGCGGCGAGCTCGTAGTCGAAGTCGGCGACGGAGCGCTCCTCACCGAGCGGGGCGATGCGGTCGGTCCGGTCGAGGAAGGCCACCAGGGCGGCGGCCCCGGCCCGGAACAACGCGCCTTCGCCGCCCACTTGCAGCCGGATGAAGACGTCGGACAGGTGCTCGGCGGAGGCGGGTGAGATGTGCACATCGCCTTCACCGGACGGCTGGCTCAGCCCGTCGAGCAGCAGCTCCCGTGCGAACGCCCAGGTCACAGGCGCGTCGCCGGGAAGGTGGAAGGTGAACTTCACCGCGTAGGGGTCGCTGCTGTCGTAATCCAGCGCCACCGGGATCCGGAAGGACAGCTCCTCGGAGACGAGGAACGTCATGATCACTTCCGCCTGAACTGTTTCGCGCATCGCCCAATGTCCCGTCTATGTCGGTTTTGGCCGGGATTGGATCCCCATGAACCTATTGGCGCCATAGTCTGACAACAACGCCTACCAGACCACAAGGAGTGATTTTTCAGATACTGATAGAGATCGTGAGTGAGCATACGAGCTTCCTGACTCTGGAGCGTAGCGACTCGACTACAGGGAGGAGTCGTTCCGGGAGATTCCACAGTTGAGAAATCGCCAGAGTCGCCGGATCCATTGACGCCGAACCGGGACGGGTCCGGGTAGTCGACAAAGGCGGCGGCAAGCGCGTGACGAGGGCGTATTCCCTTGCCTCGCGCTCCGGTTGACGTCACAACGGGGTGGGTTCGCGGCGGAGCAGAGGGTACTTCTCACGCACACTGTGCCGCATCGAGGGATATACCGGGAAGAGGGAGGGATGATCCCGCTAGTCCGGTTCGTCGAGTTGACTCCGTGTGACGGATGGGTCGCGTCGGACGGAAGACCCGAAGCGACGCACGGCAGATGGGCGTAAGCCAGAAAACGGAAAAACCCGCCTCGCGGGTTAATCGCGCGGCGGGATTGCCGTGGGGAGGGAGCCGGGCCGGCGTCGCCCCGGGCGGGAGCGCCGAGCCGGCCGGTGGCGTGGGGCGGGTGTCTGCCGGTCGCCTACCAGTCGCCCTTCGAGGACGACGAGGACGAGGTGAACTTCTTGACGACGATGACCAGCCCGCCGATCAGCGCCGCGAGCAGCAGCAGCTTGAAGGCAAACGTGAGCATGAAGCCCAGCACGCTGACGATCAGGCTGCCGAACACGGCGAGCACGAGGACCGGCACGGCGATCCACTTCACCCACCAGGGCAGTCCTTCGAATATCCCCTTCTCGGCCATGTCGTCCCTGCTTTCCGCTCACGAGTCCGCACGGCTTACGAGTCCGTCCGGAGCCGGCTGATCCGGCCTGCTTTCGATGCTAGGACGGACGGGTGGGTCCGCGGGGTCCCCACAGCCCCCGTCCATCCCTGAGCGTCCCCCTACGGGTAGGCGGGGAGGGGGGTCAGCTCTCAGGCGGAGAGAAGACGACGACGACCCGGAGATCCTCGCTGATGTGGTGGAACTTGTGGGCCACCCCGGCCGGTACGTAGACGACGCTGCCCCGCGCGACCTCCGTGGTCTCCAGCCCCACCGTGATCGAGGCCCGGCCGCTCACCACCAGGTACACCTCGTCCTGGGCGTGGGGGCTCTGCGGGTCCGCGTCGCCCGCGTCCAGCGCGTACAGCCCGACCGACATGTTCCGTTCGCGCAGGAACTGGAGATAAGCGCCTTCGTTGGCGGCCCGCTCCGCTTCCAGCTCGTCCAGCCGGAACGCCTTCATCCGTCGTTCACCCCTTGCAGTGCCGATCCTCGCCGGGCCGATCCCGTCTGCAACGATCTCATCATGAAGAATTTCGTAGTCAAGACGATTGCCAATGCGGCGGCCCTGGCGGTCGCGATCTGGCTGCTCAAGGGCATCACCCTGTCCGGGGAGAACACCGCCCGCAAGGTGCTGACGCTGATGGCCGGCGCGCTCCTCTTCGGCGTAGTCAACTTCGTGGTCAAGCCGATCGTGAAGCTGCTGTCCTTCCCGCTCTTCATCCTCACCCTCGGCCTGATCACATTGGTGATCAACGCGTTGATGCTGCTGCTGACCTCATGGCTCGCGGACCAACTGGATCTGGCATTCCACATCGAGGGCTTCTGGACCTCGCTGATCGGTGGTCTGATCATCTCGATCGTGGCGTGGGCGATGCATGTGATCCTGCCGGACGAGCAGGACTGACGGAGAGGGGCTGCGGCATGACCGGAGACGGGACGAGAGCCGTACGGGCGGGCCTGCCGGAGCCGCGGGCGAACGAGCCGGCGCTGCCGGGCCCGGCCTTCGCCGCCCACTACCACCTGCCGGGCGAGGTCGCGGGCCCGTACACGTACGGCCGCGAGGGCAACCCGACCTGGACGGCCCTGGAGCGGGCGATCAGCGAGCTGGAGTACCCGGCGGGGGATCCGGCGGCCGAGACGATCACCTTCCCGTCCGGCATGGCGGCGATCTCCGCCGTGCTCTTCTCCCAGCTGCGGCCGGGCGACACCGCGCTCCTGCCCGGCGACGGCTACCAACTGCTGCCCGCGCTGCGCGAGCGCCTGGAGGGCTTCGGCGTCACGGTCCGCACCGCGCCGACCGGCGGCGACGCCCAACTGGGCGCCCTGGACGGCACCCGCCTGCTGTGGATCGAGACGCCCTCGAACCCGGGCCTCGACGTGTGCGACATCCGCCGCCTCGCCGACGCCGCACACGAGCGCGGCGCCCTGGTCGCCGTCGACAACACCCTCGCCACGCCGCTCGCACAGCGCCCGCTGGAGCTGGGCGCGGACTTCTCCGTCGCCAGCGGCACCAAGGCCCTCACGGGCCACGGAGACGTACTCCTGGGCTATGTGACCACTCTGGACCCCGAGCTGGCAGCGGCCGTCCGCGCCTGGCGCAAGACCACAGGAGCAATCCCAGGCCCCATGGAGGCCTGGCTCGCCCACCGCTCCCTCGCCACCCTCCAGCTCCGCGTGGACCGGCAGGCGGCCACCGCCCTCGCTCTCGCACGCGCCCTGCACGACCGGCGCGAAGTGACCGCCGTGCGCCACCCGGGCTTGCCGGACGACCCCGCGCACGCGGTCGCCCTGCGCCAGATGCACGGCGGCCGGTTCGGCTGCGTGGTCTCCTTCACCCTCCCGGACCGGGCCCACGCGGAGCGATTTCTGGCCGCGCTGCGACTTGTCGACGAAGCGACGAGCTTCGGCGGGGTGCGCTCGACGGCGGAGCGGCGCGGACGCTGGGGCGGGGACGCGGTGCCGGACGGTTTCATCCGCTTCTCGGTGGGCGTCGAGGACACGGAGGATCTGGTCGATGACGTGCTGACGGCCCTCAACCTCGCACAAACGAACGGGGTTTGAGGCAGGTCGCGGGGCGGTCGGCTTGCGATACGGTGACGGTGATTGAGCCGCTTCGTCACGCAACGAAGTCGGCCCTCGAAGGTGCGCCAACACCGGTCGAGGGCCTACACCACGAGGACTTACGAGCTGGTGCGTGATAGCGGGGTGAGTGTCGTGCCTGGCTGGTGGCATGATCCGGCTGTGGCGATCACGATCAATCGGGCGGTACTGGC
>NZ_JBVIQR010000082.1:0-12476 GCF_055576875.1 Streptomyces sp. NPDC033229
ATCCCACTCTGCATTCGTTAAATCCCCACGGCCCATACCACCAGCCTGACGCCAACACCCCACCTACGTCAGGAGATCCGAGAAACAGTGCCTAGTACAGGGCGGTTTCCATGGGGCCGAAGCCGTCGGCCAGTACCCACAGGAAGTCGGACAGGTTCCCGGCCACCGCCCCCGTCTCGCCCTCCGAGCCCATGAAGACCACGGGCTGCGCGGCCAGGGGCCGCCCCGGGCGCACGCACCAGATGGCGGCCATGCCGCCGGTACCGTCCTGACCGAAGAGCCGGTACGCGCCGCCGTCGAGCTCGTGGTTGCCGGTCCACTGGCGCAGCCAGTCGGTGGTCTCCTGAGCGGAGTCGAAGGAGCCGTACGGCTCGAAGTCGACGCCCCCGGCCTCGTCGCCGTAGCCGAACTCCCCCCCGGGCCACATCAGCGAGGGCGGGCGGAAAGTGGCGGTCGTCGCCGGTCGTCTCGATCACCTGCGCAGGCTAACCACGGCCACTGACATCACCAGGCCGACTTCAACCTGATCCCAGCGAGACCCCACGGCATTGGACAGGGTCACTCTCAACCGATTCGCCGTACGCTGGGGATATGACGACGCGGGATGAGCTGCACAGCCTGGTCGACCTGATCGAGCCGGAGGAACTGGCCGCAGTCGCGGCCATACTGCGCTCGTACGCCCGTGAGAACTCCGGCCAAGAGCCGCCGTACCCCCGATCCGTAGGAATCCTGTCCGGAGCCCCGGCAGATCTTGCCTCCCGCGCGGACGATTACCTCTCCGAGGGCTTCGGCCGCTGACACAATCGGTCCTGTGATCGTCGTAGACACGGGCCCACTGGTGGCCCTCGCCAGTCCCTCCGACGCCGAGCACACGCGTTGCCGGACCTGGCTGGACGCCTTGCCGACACGGCGCAACCTTCTGGTACCGGCGACGGTCATCGCCGAAGCTTGCTATCTGATCGAACGCTACGGCGGCCCACGTGCCGAGGCCGTCTTCCTCGAAGACCTTGCCGTGGGTGCCTACGGGACGATGACCGGACTCATGCCCGAGGATATCGAGCGCATGGCTGACCTCGTCCGCCAGTACGCCAGCCTGCCACTGGGCGGAACCGATGCGTCAGTCGTAGCCGTTGCCGAACGGGTCAAGACGATGAAGATCGCCACTCTCGACCGCCGCCACTTCACCGTCGTGAGACCGGCTCACACCGCCGTATTCCAGCTCTACCCATAACCACGGACCAGGGGAGAGCGGGCGGCGGGCCTGGGCGCGGAGGGGCGGACCCTCGTCCGCCTCGATCCGCTACGGCGAGCGGCCTGTGAGCGCCGATGCCGAGTGGGTTCCACGCGTGCGGCGAAGCCCTCGGACCGAAGCGCTGGCCCCCGACGGCGCCGGGCGCGGCCGTCCGCTCGCCGGCCAGGCCCCGGGCAGCGCAGCCAGGAGTGACGCTGGCCGTCCAAGAGCGTTAAGCGTGCTGTGTCCAAGTCTGTCACCGTCCCCGCGCCTTCGCTGCCGTACCTGCTGACGACGCAGCAAGGCCGCGCAGCACGCATTCTCCTGTCGTATGTGGCCGCGCTGCCCCTACCCTTTCCCGACGCCCAGCTGCTCGCGGTGGTCGTGACCATCCGGGCCGCCCGACGCGGCACCGGCAACATCGCGGGCATGGACCTGCGGTCGCTGAAGCTGACCGACCCGTCCCAGGTAGCTGATGCGCTGCGCGGTCTGGGGTGGCAGATTCCCGACCTGCTGCTCGACGGAGACCCGGACACCCCTGCCCCGGTGACGGTGCCGGCCCTGGCCGCCGAGACGGACCACCCCCTGCCCTTCGGCAAGCGGACGCGCTCGCGGGTATCGGGCTGGACGACGCGCACGCTGACCTCCAAGCCGGTCAAGAAGACCACCCCAGCCGCGCGGCTCGCCGCCCTGTTCCTGGCCGCCCACAGCTCCTCCAAGCTCCACGGGACGCTACCCGACGACCTCCCCGAAGCCTGCCGCGCCGCTCTCCCAGACCTGCTGAACAAGAACTTCCTTGCCGACCTCTCCGGCAACCACTACCGCCTCGCCCCGGGAGTGCAGCACCTCGCCGGCATGCTCCCCCACCCCGCTGACCCGGAAGAGCCCGCCGCAGCGCGACCGCCGCGGCGCGTCGCTGAGCCGCCCCAGATCAGCCAGGCCGAGTGGGAGCAGTGGAAGATCAAGGCCAGCCCGGCCCTGAAGCGGCACGCCGAGGCCGTCGAGAACTGCTTCGTGTGCGCGCTGCCCTTCGAGCAGGTGGCCGATGCCTTCACCGCCACACACGGCCCCATCCCGGCACCGCGATACATGCGCGAGGCCTACGGTGCCTGGAAGGAGGAGCACCCCGACCGCGGCCCGCTGGCCGCGCGGTACACCACCGTGTTCCGCGCGGAGCACGGCCATGGCCCCTCCTACAGCCAGCTATGCACCGGCCTGGGCTGGGACCTGCCACGGAACCTGCGCACCTTCGTCGTAGGCCGGCTCCTTGTGAACGAATGGCTGACCGATACCGCCCCCGTGCCGTGGAGCCGCAGTTCACACATCAGCCGGCGGACGAGCTCCGGGCCGGCGGCGTGGCCCCAGCGGCGCAGCTGGGCGTGGATGGGCCGGTATCCATAGGTGCTGCCGGACATCTTGAGCGTTGTCAGCTCCTCGCGCCGCCGGGCTGTAGCCGGATCCGGTCGGCTTCGCAAGTTGTAGGAGCCAGATCTTGGACGGTGAGGCGACGGTAGCCAAAGAACCAAGCGATCGCCCGTTCGATCGTCCAGCGGTGCCGACCGAGGCGTTCGCTCGCGGCGGCGCCCGCGGCCGTATCTTCCTGGCGGCATTGGCCTGTTACAAGGACGGCGAACACACCCGACTAATCTACCGGACCCGATTCCGCCACCGGCGCAAAGCGAGCGCAACAGCTTCTGCTGGCAGGACTACCGCAACCTGCTGGTGCGGGCCCGCGTCCAGCTCGGCGCCCCCGTTGTGATCATCTGGGAATCGGAGCGTCCACCGGACAGCGGCCCTCCGAGAGTACAGAGCGGCCAGCGACTGGCTCACGATCATCCAACGCCCAGCTATGCGCCCGGATCTGTACCCCGTCGAAGGAATCTGTCGCTCCTGCGACGCTCAGCAATGGCCAACGTCGCCTCCACCGACTCCTCATCCATGCCGTCAGAACAGGGCTCCGAGTCGTCCAGCAGCAACAACACCTTACAGGCAGCTGCCTCACCGAGACCGGACCCGACCCACCGGAAAGGTCAGTAAGAAGGGGGTTGCGGACTCCTGGCGGAAATCGTGCAGGGCGTGAAAGCGCGGCCAGACCAGAGTGAAGCGCTCGATCCGATCGCCCGCAAGGTCGGTACCACGTTCGTTTCCTCCCGGCTACGCTGTCACAACAGAAGAGGGCGCCGCCCGGAACCCGAACGGCGGCCTCTCATCCCACGCACCTGCACCGCTATAGACAACTCGCCCCGCTTCGCTGCTGCGGGGCGCCGTCTCACTTCGTTGCCTTCGCGTAAGCCTCGCGGATGTCCGTCGGCACGCGGCCGCGGTCGTTCACGCTAAAGCCATTAGCCTTGGCCCATGCCCGAATCGTCGTGGAGTCCTCGACACTCCGAGAGCGTCCAGTGCGGCTCACCGGCTTCGGGGCCTTTCCGAACTTGCGCCCCACCTTCGTGAAAGGCGCCAAAGCTTCAAGGAGGCTGTCGTAGCTGTCGGGGCCGAGGTCGATTTCGTAGCTGATGCCGTCAAGCGAGAACACATGAGTAGCGGCCTCGGCGGACTCTTCGCCTGTGAGGTCGTCTATGTAGGTGGTTACGATTTTCTGTGCCATGAGTGGAGTATAAGGCAATTCAACAGGCTGCGTTCACCGTTAGGCGATGAACCGTTGAAGGATTCACAAATGCCCGAAGGGTGCGCACAACCTTCCGGACAGGCTCTTGAATAAGATGTCGGATTTAGGAGAAGCGTGCCATCCGAGGCACCGCGCCTGTGCCAATGTCGATCAAGGCTGTCATCGGAACTGCCTCCGGTTACTGACCTTGAAGGCGGGTTGTCGTAGGGGCTGACGATCGGTGGTCGGCGCGGTATGCCGGGTGTATGAGGTATCCGCAGGGTGGGGGTCTGACCGCGGAGAGGCAGGTATTCCGTGAGCGGATCCGGATGGAAGCAGCGGTGATGTTCGCCGCCGGGCAGGGCAGTACGGACATCGCGAAGGAGTTACGGGTCAGCGTCCGGTCGGTCCAGCGGTGGCGGCAGGCCTGGAAAGCGTCCGGCCCAAGCGGGGTTCGATCCGGCGGTCCGGCGTCCAGGCCCAAGCTGAGCGACGCACTGTTCGCCGTGCTCGAGGAGGAAAGCCGTCCGCGCGCTGGCCGTACGGCACAACTGATACGTGGTGGGGAGAGACGTGAGCGAGAACCTTCAGGAGGCCGCCCAGGCCCGTACGGGGTCCGTGGTCGAGCTGGCCCAGGAGCTGATCCGTCGGCCGAGCCGGGGCGGGATCGACGATTACGAGCCCGTCCTTACCGTGCTGGAGGACTGGCTCGCCGCCCGCACCGTGCCGCACCGGCGCCTGCACGACGAGGCGGGCGAACTGGTGGGGTTGCTGGTGGAGATCCCCGGCGGCCGGCCGGGGACGTGGTGGACGCTGGACGCGTGCGTGGACACCGCCCCGTACGGCGACGAGACCGCCTGGTCCTTCCCACCGGCCTCCGGCGACATCGTGGACGGCTGGCTGCGCGGCCGTGGCTCGGCTGACTCCAAGCTCGCCGCGGCGGTGTTCTGCCACATCGCCGCCGACCTGCTGCCCCGCGCCGCTGATCTGCACGGCGGGCTTGCCGTGCTCCTGGACGTGGACGAGCACACGGGCGGCTTCGGCGGTGCCCGCGCCTACCTCGCCGATGAGGCCGCGGCCCGCCCGGCCGGGGTGATGATCGGCTACCCCGGGCTGGGCGACGTCGTGGTCGGCGGCCGGGGCCTGTGGCGGGCCACCATCGCCGTGCACGCCCTCTCCGGGCGCTCCGGGTCCAGCAAGACCGTGGTCGGCGCGATCACCCGGGCCGCCCACCTTGTACGCCTCCTCGACGCGGCCGAACTGCCTGGCGTAAACGGGGCTTCGGCCTTCCCGCTGCCGCCGAAGCTGTCGGTGACCTCCTTCCACGGCGGCCAGGGCTTCTCGGTCACCCCCGACCGGTGCGACCTGAACGTCGACGTGCGCACGACCCCCGGCTTCGACGCCCACGACGCCGAGACCCTCATCCGCAAGGCCGTCGCCGAACTCGACGCGGAGCTGCCCACCCCGTGCCCGACCGAGGTCACCACGGTCGCCTCGTGGCCGCCCTTCCGGCTCCGCGAGGACGAGCAGCCCGCCGCCGCCTTGCTGGGCGCCGCCGCATGGGCGGGGCTTGCGGTGAGGGCGAAGACCGCGGGCCCGTCGAACATCGGCAACCTGCTCGCCGGGGAGGGCATCCCGGCCACCGCCGGCTTCGGGGTGCCGTATGAGGGGCTGCACGGCATCGACGAACGTGCCCACCTCGCCGAACTCCCCGCGGTGTACGCCGTCTACCACCAGACCGTCCTTGACCTTCTCCAGGCGGGCTGACCTCCCAAGCGCGTCCCAGTTTTCTCCCAGATCCACTCCCAGCAAGTACCCATCTCCGTCTCTGGGAAGGGACCTTCGAACGCGGTGACATGGAGACAGCACCAAGCACCACCTCCACATCCACCGATGACAAGGGAGCCGGTCATGGCCGAGCAGACCACCGTCACCACCAAGCCCGCCGTCCAGGACAAGCCCGCCGCGGCACCGAGCACCGGCGGCTTCGCGCCGCAGATCAGCACCCACCCGGTGGCCGCCCTCACCCTGGGCCGCCAGACGTTCAACGACTCGGACAAGGACAACTACTTCGAGGGCTGAGAAGCCCGAAGGACCTGAACCGAGCATCCCGGGGGCCGGCCGTCGTACGGCCGGCCCCCGGGCGCGTCACAGGACTGATCAAGGGGAGGCGTGCAGATGGAACGGGAGTGGATCAGCGGCGGCACCGCCGCCGTGAACGGGACGGAAGTCGAAGGGCTCGGCGACGTCCGCCGGGCCGCGGGTGCGCGGGTGCGGACGGTCTCCGAGGGGTCGGTCGCCCTCGCCGTCGTGGGCGACCTCCTGCTCACCGAGCAGGAGCTGATGGACGCCCTTCCGGCCGTGCGGGCGGGCCGGTGGGTCGAACTCACGCGGTGGCTGGGCTCGTACTGGGTGGTTGCCGACAACGGGCGGCAGCGGTTCGTGTGCGGGGACCTGGCCGGCTTGCGGGCCGTCTACCACACGCTGCGCGGCAAGGAGACGGCGTGGGCGAGCGAGGCCAGCCTCCTGGGGCGCCCGCTGGTGCCGGATCTGCCGCATCTGGCGGCCCGGCTGACCGTGGGCGAGCACCACTGGCCCCACCGCAGCCTGTACGAACAGATCCGCCTGGTGCCCGGCGGGTTCGGGCTGCTACTCGCGCCCGGGGCACCGCCGCAGCTCATCGACATCACCGGCGTGAAGCCCGTGGATGAGCTCCGGGAAGGCGCCGACCGGTTCGGGCAGGTGCTCACCGACGCCGTCCAGTACCGCGTCCGCGCAGCCGATGGCGTGGTGGGGGCGGACCTGTCCGGCGGGCTGGACTCCTCGGCGGCTGTCGTCCTTGCGGCCGACGCCGGGCCGGTGCACGCGGTCACCTACACCGACGGCTACACCAGCGGCGAGGACATGGCGTACGCCGCCCGCATCGCCGAGCACACCGGTGCCCGGCACTCGGTGGCCACCGGAGGCGACGAGCAGCTGCCGTTCGGCTTCCCCGCCGGGCAGCCGACCGGAGCAGAGCCGGTGCTGGCGGCGGCCATGTTCGCGATGGACGCCTGCTACCTGGACCCAGTGCGCGCCCTGCCGCTGCACCTGACCGGACACGGCGGGGACATCGTGCTGGACTCCTCCAGCTCCTGCTGGGTCCGCCTCCTCCAAGACGGCCGGCGGCGCGAGGCCCACCGCCAGGTTGTGGCGTTCGCCCGGCTCCGCAACACCGCACCCGGCCCGTACTGGAAGGCCCTGAAAGATGCCGCCGCCCTCGGCCGCGCGGGCACCCTCGAACGTGCCGCCGAGGCCCTGGAGCGCGGGCCCGCCACGCCCCAGGCCGCCCAGGCCGGCTGGTCGTGGTGCCGTCTTGGAGCAGGGGCGTCCTGGCTCACCGGCTATGGCCGCCACCAGGTTGCCGCCCTGCTGCGGCAGGCCGCCCGCGACCAGCAGCCTTCGAGTGCCGACGAGTTCGACCAGTGGGCCGCGCTCCGGTCGGTGGGCGCCTGTGCCCGCGGCTGGATCCCGTACGGGCACGCCCTCGGCATCCGGCCGGTGTATCCGTACCTGGACAACCAGGTCGTCCGCGCCGCGTTCGCCGTCCCGGCCCTGGCCCGGCGGGGGCTGGTGGCCTACAAGCCGCTGCTACGCGAGTCGCTGCCGCACTTGCCCGACTGGCTGACTTCCCGCCGCTCGAAGGGCTCGTTCACCGCCCAGCGGATCGCTGGACTCGCCCGTCACCAGGGCCGGCTCGACGAGATGGTCGCCTCCAGCCCGCTCGCGGAGGGCGGGCTCGTCGACCCTGGGGCCGTACGGTCCGCGCTCGCGCAGGCGGCCCGGGGGCAGAGCGTCACGGTGATTGCCGATCTGCATCAGCTGACCGGCCAGGCCAGCGAGCTGGAGGCGGCATGCTGACCCCTGCACCACACATCCATCACGCCGCCTCCCAGCACGGCACGGCGGTTCTCGACGTCCGGCGCGGAGCGTGGCTGATGCTCGATACGGACGCCTCCCGCATCTGGCACGCCATCACCGTCCGCGGCGGCACACCTGGGCTCGCCGACGAGATCGCCATCCCCGCCAGCCAGGACCCGCAGCAGGTCAGTGGCCAGATCGCCGCGTTCGTCGACGAGCTGGTGGCCGTCGGCGTCCTGGTCGACACCGACCGCCCCAGGCGTGTCCGAAGGAGGTGGTGGCGCCGATGACGGTCATGGTCCCCGCCACCCGGCCCACTGCCCCGGCGCGTGACCGGATAGTGGCCGCCGTCGCGCTTGCCCTCTCCCTGGCCACGAGCCAGTGCCCGCTGCGCTGGCAGATCGCCGCCGTGCGGCTGCTGCGCGGGCTGCCGTACGTGCGCCTCGCCCGCCTCGAAGCCCTCTACACGGCCGTACAGGCGGTGATTCCCTCCTGGTGGCCGGGCCGGATCGCGTGCATGGAGGTCAGTCTCGCCACCGTCATCGCCGTTGCCCTCACCGGCCGCCAGGCCCGTTGGGCGCTCGGCGCCCGCTTCCTGCCCGACGCCGCACATGCCTGGGCCGAGGTACCCGAAGGCGCGGTCGGACGCGACATCGGCGACGCCGTCGACCGGCCCTGGATGCCAGTGATGACCGTGCCGTAGACAGCACCGGGCTGCCGTGATCCGGGGCCGGCCCGAGCTTCCCCGCCCCGGATCACGACCTCACTCGAACGAGTGAAAACCAGGTGGTGCGGCTGACAGGCAGGCGGGGCGGCCAGGGCCGATGCGCAGTGTGCGGAACAATCCCGTTGCCTGCCCGCCTGGTCCGGCTTCCTCATGGGGTGCGTGAGTTCTTCCGTACCCTCTTCGCCCGACGCCGCGGCGGGCCAGCCGCCGGTCATGCGCCTGGCCTCCGACCGGCACTTCGAGGCGAGTGTCAGCCTGTCCACCACCGCGATAGCGCGTCGTCTGCCGGCCACCCTTGCCCAGGCGGCCCGTCTCGGCTGGCGCACCGATCGCCGCGCGGTGGTGGCCCTGCTCGCCTGCCAGCTCGGCGCCGCCGCGCTCACCGCGACCGCGCTGGCGGCCACCACACGCGTGCTGTCCGCCATGTTCACCGGAGACGACATCGCCGCCGGGCTGCGCGGCAACCTGACCGCGCTGGTGGTGCTCGGCCTCGCGGCATCCGGCCGCTACCTGCTGGATGCCGCCGCCCGTGCGTCCGCTGCCCGGCTCGCACCGAAGGCCGTACGCGAAGCAGACCTTGAGGTCATCACCGCCGCCACCGCCGCCGAGCTGGCCGCATACGAGGACCCGGACTTCGAGGACGCTCATGCCGCCGCCACCGACGGCGCGGAGAAGACCGGCGACCTCATTCTCGACGCCCAGCTGCTGACCTCCGCCGCCGCCCAGCTCGCTGCCGCGGCGACCATGGTCACCGTGCTGCACCCGGTGATGCTGTCCCTGCTGATCGCCTCGGTCGTCCCATGTGCCTGGGGGGCGGTGCTCGGGGCCCGGATCGAGCACGCGGCCCACCACCGCAACCTGGCCGACTCCCGCCTGCGGAACGTGTTCCGCTCGTACACCACGGAGCGGAACACCGCCGATGAGGTCCGCGCGGGCACCATGGCTGCGTTCCTCATCCGCCAGTACCGCATCGTCTCCGGCCGCCTGGAGGCCGAGCAGCTGCGGGCGACGAGGCAGGCCCTGGTGGTGCAGGGCATCGGCGACGCGCTCACCGCCGTCGGCACCGCCGCGACCTGGGGCGTGCTCGTCCTGCTCGTGGCCACCGGCCGCATGGAGTTGGCCGCGGCGGGAACCGCCGCCCTGGCCGACCTCCGGTGCCGCACTCGCGACAACGGTCCGGGCAGGGGCCCGGCTGTTTCGCACCTCCCTGTCGCTGGACGACTGGACTCGCTTCCTGACCGTGGCCAAGCCGTGGACGACTCGACGCGGTTCGGCCCCGGTCGCCGAGGACGGACCGCAGGTGATCACCGCCACGGGCGTCTCCTTCACCTACCCCGGCGCAGACATCCCCGCGCTCGACGGCATCAACCTGGACCTCAAACGCGGCGAGGTCATCGCGCTGGTCGGCGAGAACGGCGCCGGCAAGAGCACCCTCGCCCGGGTACTGACCGGCCTGTTCCTCCCCACGACGGGCTCGGTGCGGTGGGACGGGGTGGACCTGGCGGACGCCGACCCGGCCGGGGTGCTGTCAAAGGTGGCGCTTGTGCCGCAGGACTACACGCGCTGGCCGCTGGCCGCCCGCGAGAACATCACCCTCGGCCAGCCCCGCCCCGAAGGCGACACAGCCGTGCATGCCGCCGCCGAGGCGGCGGGCGCCGACAGCGTCATCACCGCATTGCCACGCGGGCTGGACACCTCACTGGCCCGCTCCTGGTGGGGCGGACACGACCTGTCCGGCGGGCAGTGGCAGCGCATCGCGGTCGCCCGCGCCTTTCACCGCGACGCCCCTGTACTGGTGATGGACGAGCCGACCGCCGCCCTCGACGCCCGCGCCGAGCACCGCATTTACACCCGACTCAAAGCCCTCGCCGCCGGGCGAGCGACCGTATTCATCACCCATCGTCTGGCCAACACCCGCCTCGCCGACCGGATCGTTGTGCTCGACCAGGGCCGCGTCTCCGAAACGGGTACGTACGACGAGTTGATCAGTCAGGCAGGGGGCTTTTCCGAGATGCTGAAGTTGCAGGAAGACAGGGACTGACCGGGGCACTCGCTGGTACACCAGGCGTTGAGCAAACCCAGGTACTGGAAACGGCTGCTGTGACGCTGAACCGGGGTACGTCCGGTCACCTACTGAGGTTTTCGGGTTGTCATCGGGTAGTGACGGTTGATGATCCCTGCGGTATGCCGGTGAGGTGAGGTATCCGGAGGGTGGGGGCCTGACCGCTGAGCGTCGGGCGTTTCGTGAGGGGATCCGGCTTCAGGCCGGCGAACGGTTCGCGGCGGGTGAGAGGACCGCGGTGATCGCGAGAGAGCTGCGGGTGAGTGTCCGGTCGGTGGAGCGGTGGCGTCGTGCCTGGCGCGAGGGCGGCAAGGAGGGCTTGCGCTCTTCGGGGCCGGCGAACTCCCCGACCGTCACCGATGAACAGTTCGCTGTGCTCGAGGAGGAACTCGGCAAGGGCCCGTCGGCGCACGGCTTCGAGGACGGACGCTGGACCCTGGCCCGGGTCCAGACGCTGATCCGGCGGCATCTTCGGGTGAGCCTGTCGGTGGCGACGGTATGGCGGCTGCTGAAACGGCACGGCTGGTCCTGGCAGGCACCCGCCCGCAGAGCCCTCGAGCGTGACGAGCACGCGGTCGAGCTGTGGAAGAAGGAGGTGTGGCCCCGGGTAAAAGACTCGCGGCGGCGTCCGGTGCCTGGATCGTCTTCGAGGACGAGGCTGGCTTCTCGATGACGCCGCCCCGCGCCCGCACCTGGGGCCGGCGCGGACACACCCCTGTCATCCGCGTCCGTGGCAGGTCTCGCCGCCGCACCTCCGTCGCCGCTCTGTGCTGCTACAAACCCGGCGAGCCGAGCCGGCTCATCCACCGTCCCCGCAACCATCTCCTCCTCAAGGGCGCCCGCAAGAGCTTCTCCTGGAAGGACTACCGAGACCTGCTCGTGCGGGCGCACATTCAGCTCGGCGGCCCCATCGTGGCGGTCTGGGACAACCTCAACACCCACCTGGCCGCAGGGCTGAAACGGTACGAGGCCGAGCACGACTGGCTCACCACCGTCCACCTCCCGGCATTCGCACCCGACCTGAACCCCGTCGAAGCCGTCTGGTCACTCGTCCGCAGAGCGACGGCCAACACCGCCTTCGGCACACCCGACGACCTCGACCGCACACTCCGCCACGAGCTACGCAGAATCCCACTCCGACCCCACCTGATCGACGGCTGCCTCACTGCCACAGGCCTGACCATCAACCCACCGACCCCACTCCGAAAAACTCAGTAGCTGGTCCAGCAGCATCAGCACGCCCTGAACGAGCAGACGAGGCACGATGAAGGCCAGGTTGACGACCGTTTCGACGGGGGACGGCTGCTGGATCGGTGTGAAGTAGTAACGTCAGGTGGTCAATGATCGCAACGCCATCGCCACGGCCGCGGCGTGACGGGTGTCGCCGTTGCCGTAGTGTCCGAGCTCGTGACCGAGCAGGGCGACGCTCTGGTGTGGGGTGAGTACTTCCCACAACGGCAGTCCCAATGTAGCAAGCGGCGCCCGCGCCCGCCGTAGGACATGACGCTCGCGTTGACTTCCTTGCCGACGGCGATAGCGTCCACCGCCGCCAGTACCGACCACTTGGGCAACCTCGTCGACCAGCGCGTACAGCTCCGGAGCGTCAGCGCGCTGCAGCAGCTTAGGGAATCGCGGCCTGAGAGCTGCTGCCACCACCAAGAGGAACAGGCCCAGCAGCATCATGACGCCAGCCCAGCCCCATGCGACATAGAAGATGCCGCCCGCGATCAGTACCACAGTGGCGCCGTGCACCGCGAGGGCAATCGCGTAAGCGAGGACCGCCGCGGCGTCCCGCCGTGCATGCAGGACCCTTCCATGCCGTACCTCGGCCAGCAGCTTCTCACCGTGCCACCGGGCTAGGGACTGTTTCTCGGATCATGTTCGGAGCCAGATAGCGAGGGCTGCGAATGTGACGGTGCCGAGGTAGATGTAGGCGCGTTTCTCGTAGCGG